>NZ_SSXE01000026.1 GCF_021699195.1 Nonomuraea sp. MG754425
CGGCGGCGTCACCCTGGGGCTGGCGGTGAGTGTGGGCGGTCTGGCCAGCCCGCTGGTGGGCGCGGTGGCCGAGGCGGCCTCGCTGCGGACGGCGCTGGCGTGCCTGATCGTGTTCCCGGTGCTGGCCTGGTTGCTGGCCCGCACCCTCCGCGAACCGGCCCCGGCCGCCGCGTGAGGCCCCTTCCGCGCCCGGAAGCCGGGCCCCTGACGGCCAGTGGTCCCCGCCCCGAGGGCCGGGGCCCCTGACTCGGTGGCGGTCCCTGTCCGGAGGCCCGGCCCTGAACGGGCGGCCGTTCCTGTTCCGGGCCCCGGCCCCTGGACGGATGGCCGTTCCGGTTCGGAGGCCCCGGCCCCTGGCGGGTGGTTGTTCCTGGAGAAGGTGTCCGCGCCGGGTCAGCCGGTGGCCGGGAGGCGCAGGGTGCTGGTGTTGTCGCGTTGTGTCGGGTCCAGGCGGGTGGAGACGACGCGGGCCACGATGGGCAGCCGGGCGGGCGCGTCGTCGGCCACGCGGACCCGTGCCTGGAGCCGTACCGGCCTGCCGGGGCGGATGGAGCCGATCACGCAGGCGGCCGCCCGCTCGCCGGTGCGGCAGGTGGCTCCGCTGATGGAGACGAGGCTGACGCCGCGCGGCAGGCTGAACGTGACGGGCACCTGCGAGGCGGCCATCAGGCCCCGCATGGTGACGGTGCCGGTGACGGTGGCGGTGCCGCCGCGCCGGGCCGGCCGGTCGAGGCGGGACAGGCTGACCGACAGCGAGTCGTACACCCCGCGCGGATCGGCCCGCTTGACGATCGCGCCGTAGCCTTCGACGTTGAGCGCGTTGGCGACGGAGTTGCCGTCGCTCTCGCCGTCCTCCTTGCCCGCGGACAGCACGCCGACCAGGTCGCCGGTGCCCTTGAGGATCCAGGGCCCGCCGCTGTGCCCCTTGAACAGGTGGCAGTTGTCGGTCTCCAGCCGTCCGGCCACGGACGCCAGGTCGGCGGCGCGGGCGGCCAGCATGGTGCCGGTGTGGGCGATGCCCTGGGCCTGCCTGGTCCTGCCGAGGCACCAGAGCTGGTCGCGGCCGTCGTACGGCTTCCTGCCGAGCAGCCCCGGGTAGCCGGTGGTGGTGATGGTGTGCCGGCCGCCCTGGTTGAGCATGGGGGTGAAGGCGCCGACGGCGTCCTGGAGGGTGCGGTTGCGCCGGCCGACCTCGATGAGGGCGATGTCGTAGATCGAGTTCCAGTCGCCGCCGGGCGCGCCGGTGTAGTTGTCGGGCTTCCACGCCTGGCGTCCGCCCCAGCGTCCGTACGGCTCGCGGCGGCGCACGCCGGAGGCTCGCCCGTCGTAGGCGGGGACGAAGGCGAAGTTGGTGTGCCAGCGGCCGGTCGCCGCGCCTTCCGGCAGGCCGTACACGCAGTGGGCCGCGGTGACGACGAGCAGCCTGGCGGCCGAGCGGATCACGGAGGCGCTGCAGGAGTCGCCGTGCCCGGCCGCGTTGACGAAGAAGAGCCGGCCGCTGATCCGGCTGTAGGCGGTGGCCGTGTAGGGCCGCGCCACACGGGCGTAGCCGTTGGCGTCGCCGTCGGGGGTGATGCGTTTGGCGGCGGGGACGCTGAGCAGCCGGGCCGCCGCTCCCCGGCGGTCGCCGGTGTCCGTGTCGGCGTCCTTGTCCTTGCCCGGGGTCGGCACGCTCATCGGCAGGTCGGTGGTGGTGGCCTTGGCCTGCTTGTCGGCGGTCCAGTAGCGTACGGCCCGCGCCGGGCGCATGAGCGGGGACGCCGCCGCGCCCCAGGACCGTTCCTGCCGCGCGGGCGGCGCGTCGGGCTGGACGGCGAGCGGCACCTGGCCGGCGGGTACGGTCTTGTCGGCGAGCAGCCCGGCGAGCAGGGTCTGGGAGGCGGCGGTCTGGGAGGATGGCGCTGTCTGGGAGGCGGCGGTCTGGGAGGCTGCGGGGTGACGCCGGCCAGCGTGGTGAGGGTGGTGACCAGAGTTTTCTGCACAGTTGTCCCCCGAACGGCTCGATAACCTTCTGATTACTGTAAGTCACCATAAGGAAACGAAGAGTAGTCCGGGGTGGTGTGTCGGGTCGATCAGCCCGCGACGGCGCCGTCCTCGCCGCGCAGGATCCCGGCGGTGCTCGCCTCGGAGGGCTCGCGGTCGGGCCGCAGTCCGCGCCACGAGGGATGGCGCAGCCGCCCGTCGCCGGTGACCTCGGCGTACTGCACCTCGCCGACCAGCCGGGGGGCCACCCAGTGGGCGGCGCGGGCGTGCTCGCGCGGCACGGTCTCGTCGAACGGCGGGTCGGGCCGTTCCAGGGGGGTCAGGCGTTCGCGCAGGTCGCGCAGCATGGCCTCGGTGAACCCGGTGCCGACGTGGCCGACGTAGCGCAGCCGCCCGCCCGGGTCGTACGCGCCGAGCAGCAGTGAGCCGATCGTCCCCGTCCGCCGTCCGCCGCCGGGCTGCCAGCCGCCGATGACGACCTCGGCGGTGCGGACGTTCTTGACCTTGGTCCACTCGCCGCTGCGCCGGCCGGGCCGGTACGGCGAGCCGATCCGCTTGCACACGACCCCTTCGAGCCCGAGTTGCCGTGAGGACTCGAACGCCCGCGAGGCGTGGTCGGGGAACCAGACGGGCACCTGCCACCGGAACCCGGGCCGCAGCGTGCCCTCCAGCAGTTCCCGCCGCTCGGTGTACGGCCGCGCGATCACGGGGTCGTCGTCGAGGTGCAGGATGTCGAAGGCCATGTACGTCACCGGCACGGCCCTGGACAGTTCGGCCACGGCCGCCGGGTTGCGCTGGTGCATCCGGGGTTGCAGCGCCTCGAAGCTGGGCCGTCCGGCCTCGTCGAAGGCGACGATCTCGCCGTCGAGCACGGCCGCGTGCCCGTCGGTCGCGCCGGCCATGAGCTGCAGTTCGGGGTAGGCGGGGGTGATGTCCTTGCCGTTGCGCGAGGTCAGGCGGACGGCTCCGCCCTCGACGTAGGCCAGGGCGCGGACGCCGTCCCACTTCATCTCCACGGCCCAGTCCGCGCCCTGGACGGAGGTCAGGGTGCCGAGCTGGGCGAGCATCGGCGCGTAGGCCGGCAGCCGCACCATGGTGCATGCCGTACCCGGTCCGCCTGGACGGCAGCGCCGGGCAGGGGTCTACAGATGGTCAAGAGGTCTGTCTTCTACCAGTTCGGCCAGATCAACGCCGTGCTGCCCGAGCTCGGAGACCGTGGCGCAGTAACCGCGCAGGTAGGTACGGCCGTTGACCCGATGGGAGACACGCAGCAGCGGACGATCATCGAGGATGATCGCCTCGACCAGGATCCCGTCGGGGCCGCGCCACTGTCCCATGCCGGTAAGCGTAGAGGCCCGGACATAATGGACACGTAATGCACGGGCCCCCCGGGGCCGCGCCTGACCCCGCGCCCGGGGCGGCGCGAACCCCGCCATGACGCCGTCGCGCTGCGGGGGGACGGCCCGCGCCCCGTCGCGGGAACATCTTGACGTGGGTTTTGGTCAGGCCCCGTTTTTCTTGGTGAAAAGCGTTAGGAACCGTCTCTCTCGGGCAGAAGTGGCCGGACCGGTTGAACGTTCCCCTGCTGTGGCCGTGCCCCCGTGACGGCCACGGCGCGTCCGCCTCGGCAGGCCCGGTCCGGGGCGATGACGGCCGCGGGGCGCGCGTCGGCGAGCGCCCGCCCCGCGGCTTCGCCGGGCTCGCGTGACACGCCGGGAACGTGTCCGGATGTTGGACAGAACCAGATTCAGGGCCTGGACTCCGTAGACTGTCTGCGTGATTTCCCGTATTGACATGCGCGGTTCTCTGCCCGAGAGCCTGCGCGACGTGCTGCCCCGCGCCGACATCGACGTCGAGGCCGCCCTGGAGAAGGTGCGGCCCATCTGCGACGACGTGCGCCATCGCGGGGCGGCGGCCGTACGGGAGCTGACCGCCAGGTTCGACGGCGTCGACAACGCCTCCGCCCGTGTCCCCGCCGAGGCCCTGAGCCGGGCGCTGGCCGAGCTCGACCCGAGGGTCAGGGCGGCGCTGGAGGAGTCCATCAGGCGGGCCAGGCTGGTCCACCGCGCCCAGCGGCGCACCGACGTCACCACCCAGGTGGTGCCCGGCGGCACGGTGACCGAGCGCTGGGTGCCGGTCGAGCGGGTGGGCCTCTACGTCCCCGGCGGGCGCGCGGTCTATCCGTCCAGCGTGGTGATGAACGTGGTGCCGGCCCAGGAGGCGGGCGTCGGCTCGCTGGCCGTGACCAGCCCGGCGCAGAAGGCGTTCGGCGGGCTGCCGCACCCCACGATCCTGGCCGCGTGCGAGCTGCTCGGCGTCGACGAGGTCTACTCCGTGGGCGGGGCGCAGGCCGTGGCCATGTTCGCGTACGGCACCGAGGAGTGCGCGCCGGCCACCCTGGTCACCGGGCCGGGCAACATCTGGGTGGTGGCGGCCAAGCGGCTGCTCAAGGGGCGCATCGGCATCGACTCCGAGGCGGGCCCGACCGAGATCGCCGTGCTGGCCGACGAGACGGCCGACCCGGTGCACATCGCCGCCGACCTGATCAGCCAGGCCGAGCACGACACGATTGCCGCCGCCGTGCTGGTCACCACCAGCGCCGAGCTGGCCGACGCGGTCGAGAAGGAGCTGCCCGGCCAGGTCTCGGCCACCAAGCACTCCGAGCGCATCACCGAGGCGCTGAGCGGCCGGCAGTCCGGCATCGTGCTGGTGAGCTCGATCGACGACGGCCTCAAGGTGGTCGACGCCTACGCCGCCGAGCACCTCGAGATCCACACCGCCGACGCGGCGGCCGTCGCGGCCCGGGTGCGCAACGCCGGAGCGATCTTCGTGGGCGCCTACGCGCCGGTCTCGCTCGGCGACTACCTCGCCGGCTCCAACCACGTGCTGCCCACGGGCGGCTGCGCCTGCCACTCCGGCGGCCTGTCGGTGCAGTCGTTCCTGCGCGGCATCCACGTCGTCGACTACAGCCGCGAGGCCCTCGCGGGCGCGGCGGCCCACGTGTCGGTCCTGGCCGACGCCGAAGACCTGCCCGCACACGGCGCGGCGATCCGCGCCCGATTCGACTGGCGAGTGCCCGAGTGAACCTCGACGATCTGCCCATCCGCGACGACCTGCGGGGCAAGACGCCGTACGGCGCGCCCCAGATCGACGTCCCGTACCGGCTCAACACCAACGAGAACCCGTACCCGCCCTCCGCCGAACTGGTCGCCGACCTGGCCGCCGAGATCGGGGCGCAGGCGGGCGAGCTCAACCGCTACCCCGACCGCGACGCTGTGGAGCTGCGCGCCGGCCTGGCCGCCTACCTCGGCCACGGGCTGAGCACCGAGCAGGTGTGGGCCGCCAACGGCTCCAACGAGGTGCTCCAGCAGATCCTGCAGGCGTTCGGCGGCCACGGTCGCTCCGCCATGGGGTTCGAGCCGTCCTACTCCATGCACCCGATCATCACCGGCGGCACCAGCACCGAGTGGGTCAGGGCCAGCCGCGAGGACGACTTCTCGCTCGACCCCGGCAAGGCCGTGGCGGCGATCGACGAGCACCGTCCCGACGTCGTCTTCGTCACCTCGCCGAACAACCCGACCGGCACCGCGCTGCCCCTGGAGACGATCGAGGCGGTCGCGGCGGCGGCGCCCGGCATCGTGGTGGTCGACGAGGCCTACGCCGAGTTCGCCCGCGAGGGCACGCCGTCGGCGCTCACGCTGCTGCCCGCGCACCCGAGGCTGATCGTCACCCGGACGATGTCCAAGGCGTTCGCGATGGCCGGCACCCGGCTGGGTTACCTGGCCGCGCACCCGGCCGTGGTGCAGGCGCTGCTGCTGGTGCGGCTGCCGTACCATCTGTCCACGCTCACCCAGGTGGCGGCGCGGGTGGCGCTGCGGCACCGCGAGGAGTTGCTCGGCACGGTCGACGAGCTGCGGCGCGAGCGCGACGGCACGGTGGCGTGGCTGCGCGCCAAGGGCCTGGAGGTGGCCGACTCCGACGCCAACTTCGTGCTGTTCGGGCGCTTCCCCGATCGGCGCGCGGTGTGGGAGGGGATGCTGGAGCGCGGGGTGCTCATCCGCGAGGTGGGCCCGCCGGAGTGGCTGCGTGTCTCGATCGGCACGGGCGAGGAGATGGCGGCCTTCCGCGCCGCCCTGGAAGGAGTGCTGTGAGCCGCGTAGGGCGCGTTGAGCGTGTCACCAAGGAGACCTCGGTGCTGGTCGAGGTGGATCTCGACGGCACCGGGCGGGTGGAGGTGGCCACCGGGGTCGGCTTCTTCGACCACATGCTGGCCCAGCTCGGCAAGCACGGGCTGTTCGACCTGACCGTGAAGACCGAGGGCGACCTGCACATCGACTCGCACCACACGATCGAGGACACCGCGCTCGCGCTGGGCGGGGCGTTCCGCGAGGCGCTGGGCGACAAGTCGGGCATCCGGCGGTTCGGCAACGCGTCGTGCCCGCTCGACGAGTCGCTCGCGGAGGTCACCGTCGATCTGTCCGGCCGTCCCTACCTCGTGCACTCCGAGCCCGAGGGCATGGCCCCGATGATCGGCCCCGAGTACGACACCACGATGACCCGCCACATCCTGGAGTCGTTCGTCGCGCAGGCCGCCGTGTGCCTGCACGTGCGCGTCCCCTACGGCCGCAACGCCCACCACATCGTCGAGGCCCAGTTCAAGGCGCTGGCCAGGGCGTTGCGCGCGGCGTCCGAGCGCGACCCGCGGGCGACCGGGGTGCCCAGCACCAAGGGCGTGCTATGACCGACAACGTGCTCGCCATCGTGATGATCTTCCTGGGGTTGTTCCTGGTCGGTGGCGTGATCTCCCTCATCAGGCAGGGTCTCAAGATCGGTGCGGCCGTCTGCGCGCTCGGCGCGGCGATGGCGATCACGGCGGGGGTGTTGTGGCGGTGAGCGGGAAGAACGTCGTGGTGCTCGACTACGGTTCGGGCAACCTGCGCTCGGCGGAGCGCGCCCTGGCCAGGGCGGGCGCCGAGGTGACCGTCACGCCCGACTTCGAGGCGGCGCTGGAGTGCGACGGGCTCGTCGTGCCGGGCGTGGGCGCGTTCGAGGCGTGCATGAAGGGCCTCAGGGCCGTGCGCGGCGAGCAGATCGTCGGCCGCCGGCTGTCCGGTGGCCGTCCGGTGCTGGGCATCTGCGTCGGCATGCAGATCCTGTTCGCCAGGGGCGTCGAGCACGGCGTCGAGACCGAGGGCTGCGGCGAGTGGCCGGGCACGGTCGAGCGGCTCGACGCGCCGGTGCTGCCGCACATGGGGTGGAACACCGTCAAGGTGCCCGGGGACAGCGTGCTGTTCGACGGGCTCGACGCGGCCACCCGCTTCTACTTCGTGCACTCCTACGGGGTGCGCGAGTGGGAGCTGCGCACCGGCGAGGGGTTCGCCGAGCCCGTCGTCACGTGGGCCGAGCACGGCGTGCCGTTCGTGGCCGCCGTGGAGAACGGCCCGCTCATGGCCACCCAGTTCCACCCCGAGAAGTCGGGCGACGCCGGGGCCGCGCTGCTGCGGAACTGGCTGCGCACGTTGTGAGCGCAGCCTGACCCCGATGAGCCCGGTGACCCCGACGAGCCCGGTGACCCTGATGAGTGCGGTGAACATGCCATGAGCAAGGAACGCGCGCGCCGCAGGGCCGAGCGGGAGGCCGAGCGGGCGCGCGCGATGCGCGCCAACGAGGAGCGGCAGACCCGCCGGGCGCGCCGCCGCACCCTGCTGGCCCGCCTGGTCCCGCGCCCGGTGCGGTTCTACCGCCAGGGCGGTGTGCTCGCCCGCCGCCACCGCGCCCAGAACGCGGTGGTGGCGCTCGGGTTCCTGCTCGTCCAGGTGATCGTCTGGCTGGTCTGGGGGTCGTTCCCGCTCAGTTTCGCCGTCTTCGTCTTCTCGCTGCTGCTCGCGCCCGTTGTCGTGACCCTCGCTTTCGACCGGAGGACCTGAATGTCGCTCGTTTTGCTGCCCGCCGTGGACATCGTGGACGGCCAGGCCGTCCGCCTGACGCAGGGTGAGGCCGGCACCGAGACCGTCCACGGCACGCCCCTGGACGCCGCGCTGGCCTGGCAGAAGGCGGGCGCCGAGTGGATCCACATGGTCGACCTCGACGCCGCCTTCGGCCGGGGCGGCAACCGGGAGCTGATCGCCGACGTGATCGGCCGGCTCGACGTGGACGTGGAGCTGTCGGGCGGCATCCGCGACGACGACACCCTGGCCGCCGCGCTGGCCACGGGCTGCCGCCGGGTCAACATCGGCACCGCCGCGCTGGAGAACCCCGAATGGTGCCGGAAGATCATCGCCGAGCACGGCGACCGGATCGCGGTCGGGCTCGACGTGCGCGGCACCACCCTGGCCGCGCGCGGCTGGACCCAGGACGCCGGCGACCTGTGGGAGGTGCTCGACCGGCTCGAGGCCGACGGCTGCCCCCGCTACGTGGTCACCGACGTGACCAAGGACGGCATGCTCCAGGGCCCGAACCTCGACCTGTACCGCCGGATCTGCGCCCGTACCGACCGGCCCGTCATCGCCAGCGGCGGTGTTTCCAGCCTCGATGACCTGCGGGCTCTGTCTTCTCTCGTCCCGGCCGGAGTGGAGGGCGCCATCGTGGGAAGAGCCCTCTACGCTCACGCGTTCACGCTGGAAGAGGCGCTTTCCGCGGTACGCGTGTGATTCTTGCCGGGAGGGGGCGAGATGAGCGCAAGCAGCATCGGCATGGAGAGCACCGGCTACAGAGTGTTCTCTGGCGGCATCTGGGAGGAGAAGTACGGCTACGCCCGCGCGGTGGTCGCGGGTGAGCGGGTGATCGTGTCCGGCTGCACGGCCACGGTCCACGGAGAGGTACGCCATGTCGGCGACGCCTACCAGCAGAGCCTGACGGCACTCGGCATCGCGCTGGAGGCCGTCCTGATGGGTGGCCTGACCAGCGAGGACGTCGTCATGGTCCGTTACTATGTGGTGGAGCAGCGCCACTTCGACCCCGTCGGGCGAGCCATCAACGAGGTCTTCGGCAAGGTCCGCCCCGCCTGCACCGGGGTGCGGGTGGCCGGGCTGGTCGACCCAAGAATGCTGGTCGAGATCGAAATCGAGGCACTGCGAACATGACCGTAGCGGTAAGAGTCATCCCCTGTCTCGACGTGGACGCCGGGCGAGTGGTGAAGGGCGTCAACTTCGAGAACCTGCGCGACGCGGGCGACCCGGTCGAGCTGGCCAGGCGCTACGACGAGGAGGGCGCCGACGAGCTGACCTTCCTCGACATCACGGCGTCCTCGGGCGAGCGCGAGACGATGCTCGACGTGGTGCGCAGGACAGCCGAGCAGGTGTTCATCCCGCTCACCGTCGGCGGGGGAGTGCGTTCGGTCGACGACGTCGACCGGCTGCTGCGGGCCGGGGCCGACAAGGTCTCGCTCAACACGGCCGCCATCGCCCGGCCCGAACTGCTCACCGAGACGTCCAGGCGGTTCGGGGCGCAGTGCATGGTGCTGTCGGTGGACGCGCGCCGGGCCGCCGGCACGGCCAGCGGCTTCGAGGTCACCACGCACGGCGGGCGGCGCGGCACCGGGATCGACGCCGTGGAGTGGGCGGCCCGGGGCGAGGAGCTCGGGGTGGGCGAGATCCTGCTCAACTCGATGGACGGCGACGGCACGCTCGACGGTTACGACCTGGAGATGTTGCGCGCGGTCCGGGCGGCGGTGCGGGTGCCGGTGATCGCCAGCGGCGGCGCGGGCCGGCTGGAGGACTTCCCTCCGGCGGTCGCGGCGGGCGCCGACGCGGTGCTGGCGGCCAGCGTGTTCCACTTCGGCACGCTGAAGATCTCCGAGGTCAAGGACACGCTCCGGATGGCGGGCCACCCGGTCCGCTGACCCGGCCTGCTCGCGGTCGCGTCCCGGGCCCGCTTCGGCGGTCCGGGGCGCGGCCGGTCCGCCTGCCGGGGGTGTTCAGAACACCCGCAGGTGGTGAAAGAGCTCGTAGGAGGCGTCCCTGGCGGCGAACGCCGCCGCCTCCGACCGCTTGACCGCCAGGTACGCGCTGCGCCGCAGCGGCCCGAGCGCCTCCATGAGCACCTCGTCGGCCTCCAGCGCGTCCAGGGCCTCGTCGAGCGAGCCGGGCAGGCGCGGGTAGCGGCCGGGCCGGGTGTCGGGATCGACGTCCACGGCCTCTCCCGGGTCGAGCTTGCGCCGGATGCCGTCGAGCCCGGCGTGGATGACGGCCCCCAGCGACAGGTAGGGGTTGGCGGAGGAGTCGGAGGGCTTCAGCTCCAGGTTCGGCTCCCCGGTCTCGCCGAGCGGCGAGCACACCCGGATCGCGGCCTCGCGGTTGTCGGGCCCGTACACGGCGTAGGCGCCGGCCCACGTGCGCGGCGCCAGGCGGCGGAAGCTGTTGACGCTGCCGCAGGTGAGCGCGGTGAGGGCGGGCAGGTGGGCGAGCAGGCCGCCGATGAAGCCGTCGCGGACCTCGGTGTCCTCGGCGAAGACGTTGCGCGTGTCGTGCCACAGCGACAGGTGCAGGTGGGCGCCGTTGCCGGCCTGGTCGGCCAGTGGTTTGGGGGCCAGCGAGGCCCACATCTGCATGCGCGTGGCCACGCCGCGCACGGTCTCGCGGTAGATGACGTGGTTGTCGGCGGCGCGCAGGGCGGGCGCGTGGCGTACCGACAGCTCCTGCTGGCCGGGGCCGAGTTCGGGGTGGTAGTGCTCGACGCGCAGCCCCTGCGTCTCCAGGGCGCGGACCAGTTTGATCGTGTAGTCGTGTGCGGCGTCGAAGCCCGTGGTGGCGTAGCACAGTGAGTCGTCGAGCGGCACGAGCCGGTCGTAGCCGCCGGCCGGGTCGGGCAGTCGCCGGCCGAGCGTGAACTCGGGCTCGAACGCGGCCACCAGCGTGTACCCTTCGGTCCTGAGCTCGGCGATGGCGTCCTTCAGGAAGGTCCGCGCGCACGCCCCCCAGGGGGTTCCGTCCGGCAGGCGCAGGTCCGACAGCATGGCGGCTGCGCCAGGGGCGTGCGGCAGTGGTACATACGTCGCCGGGTCGGGGACGATGCGCACCTCGCCCACCGGGCCCATCTGCTCGACCTCCTGGAGCTGGTCGAGCATGTTCATCGCCATCATCGCCACCGTGTGCCCGATGCCCGTACCCAGCCGTTCGGCCAGCCGCGACCGGGACGCCGCCTTGCCGCGGATGACGCCTGCGTGGTCGGCGTACAGGAATCGGATCAGCTCGATGCCCTCGAGCTCGGCTCGCTCGAGGATGCGCCGCGCGTGCGGGTCGAGCTGATGAGGTGTGGTACCGCTGGGGCGATCTCTCATCCTGCCTGCGTAACACGATCTGGCAGCGCGGGGAAGCACCCGCCGCAGACAGTGCCGTCGGTCAGGTCAGAACACTTGAGAAGAACACGGCCAACTGATTAGCTCCTTGAATGATTCCGTCGAACACACCGTTGACCGCGGCGGCGGCTTGGGCCGGCCGGGTGAACAGGTAGAAGACCACGAACGCGACAGCCACGTAGGTGATCACCTTCTTGACCTGCATGGGGGGCCTCCTGCAGTCCATTCCCAGCCGTATATACCCGGATCTGGGCGATCCTTAGGCATCTTCTGTGAAGATGTACATGATCCTAACCGGGGGGCTTCTTACTCATGCCATCGTACGGGCAGGAGTTTGCCCACGAGTGACTTCCGGCATGGGTTTTCCGCGGTGCCGCGCAATCCAGGAGAACGTCAGAGGCCGAGTGCCGCCTCGCGCAGGCGGGTGACGGCGGCGGGGTCGCCGGTGAGCTCCACGCGGGCGTGCGCCTGCCGGCCGAAGCAGAACATCAGCAGTTCGGCCGCCCGGCCGGTGACCTCGACCCGGTCGCCCCCGCGCGGGCCGCCGAGCACCACGCCGCCGCCGAGCCGGTGCAGCACCACGCCCACCGGTGACTTGCGCAGCATCAGCCGGGCGCCGGTGGCGACCCGCTTCCAGATGACCGCCTCCAGCTCGGGCGGCAGCTCGCGCGGCTCCCACGACGGCTGCGCGCGGCGCACGTCCTCGTGGTGGACGAACATCTCCAGCGTGTTGACGGCCTCGTCGAGCGCGGGCAGCAGGCCGTACACGCCGCCCGGCCGGCGGACGACGGAGACCAGATCGGGGTAGGGGTGGCGGGCCTTGAGCCGGTTCTGCACGGAGGCGGTGTAGCCGGCCAGGGCCTTGATCCCGATGCCGCCCATGGCGTCGGGACGGCGCTCGCGCAGCGCCAGATGGGCCGCCAGGTCGTAGGTGGTCCAGCCCGTGCACAAGGTCGGCGCGTCCGGGCCGAGCCGGTCGAGCAGGTCGCAGAGCGCGGAGCGTTCGTCACGAGCATGAGTCACGTCCCAACCCTACCGTCGGGAATAACCGCATGATCGGGAGTGATACTGACATACGGAGATACATCAGAATTAGAGAGGAACCCCCCGAGTGGCGACGAAGGTCACCTCGGCCGTGATGCGTCAAGGGCTTCGTGTCCTTGGGGTGGCCATTCGTACGGAGAAGGCGGTGTTCACGCTGGCCGTCCTGGCCAGTGCCGTCTACGGCGGCATGACCGTCGCCTCCGCCTGGGCACTGGGGTGGGCGACCCAGAACCTGGTGCTGACGTCGTTCGCCGACGGCCGGGTCACGGCGGGCGCGATGTGGACCGGCGCGCTGCTGATCCTCGGCACCGCGCTGCTCAAGGCGCTCGGCGTCGCGGGCCGGCGCATCCTGGCCGGCGTCATGCAGTACCGCATGCAGGCCCGCTCCCGCCGCGACGTCACCAAGCAGTACCTGCGCCTGCCGCTGTCGTGGCACCACCGCCACCCCACCGGCCAGCTCCTGTCGAACGCCTCCGCCGACGCCGAGGCCGCCTGGGCGCCGCTCGCGCCGCTGCCGATGGCCGTGGGCGTGATCGTCATGCTGTTCACCGCGGCCGTCGCGATGCTGCTCACCGATGTCGTGCTCGCCCTCGTGGGATTCCTGATCTTCCCCGCCATCGCCGTGCTGAACCTGGTCTACCAGCGCCGGCTCAGCCCCCTGGCCACCCGCGCGCAGCAACTGCGCGCGGAGGTCAGCGAGATCGCGCACGAGAGCTTCGACGGCGCGCTCGTCGTCAAGACGCTCGGCCGGGAGGACCTGGAGACCGAGCGCTTCCAGCGCCGCGCCCACGAACTGCGCGACGCCAACATCGCCGTGGGCCGGGTACGCGGGCTGTTCGACCCCATGCTGGAGGCGCTGCCCACGCTCGGCGTGCTCGCGGTGCTGGCCGTCGGCGCGGCCCGGATGTCGGCCGGCGCGATCGACGCCGGCGGGCTGGTGCAGGTGGCCTACCTGTTCACGCTGCTCTCCTTCCCCATCAGGGCGCTCGGCTGGGTGCTGGCCGAACTGCCGCGCAGCGTCGTCGGCTGGCAGCGGGTGCAGTCGGTGCTGGAGGCGACCGGCTCCATGGAGTACGGCTCCGCCGCCAACACCGCCACGGGCCCGGCCGGGCTGGCCGTCGAGGACGTCTCCTACGCCTACGGCGAGGCCGAGGTGCTGCACGACGTCACCTTCGAGGTGCCCGCGGGCCGCACCGTCGCCCTCGTCGGGCCCACCGGGTCCGGCAAGTCCACCCTGGTCCAGCTCCTGGTCCGCCTCGTGGACCCCGGCTCGGGCCGGGTGCTGCTCGACGGCGTGGACCTGCGCGAGCTCCCGTACGGCGGCGTGGCCGGCTCGGTGGCGCTGGTGCCGCAGCAGACGTTCCTGTTCGACGACACCGTGCGCGGCAACGTCGCGCTCGGCGGCGAGACCCCCGACGAGGACGTGCGGGCCGCCCTGCGCCTGGCGCAGGCCGACGGCTTCGTCGGCCGCCTGGCCGACGGCCTGGACACCCGCGTCGGCGAGCGCGGCGCCTCCCTGTCGGGCGGCCAGCGCCAGCGCCTGGCCCTGGCCCGCGCGGTCGTGCGCCGCCCCCGCCTGCTCATCCTCGACGACGCCACCTCCAGCGTGGACCCGCAGGTCGAGGCCAAGATCCTGCACGGCCTGCGCGACGCGGCCGAGGCGTCCACCGTCGTGGTCGTCGCCTACCGCATGGCCACCATCGCGCTGGCCGACGAGATCGTCTACCTGGACAAGGGCCGCGTCGCCGACCGCGGCACGCACGAGGAGCTGATCGTGCGCTGCGCCGGCTACCGCAACCTGGTCACCGCCTACGAGCGCGAAGAGGCCGAACGCGCCGCCATCGACATCGACATCGAGGAGGTCAGCGCATGACGGCGCAGAGCATCCGGCGCGACTCCGAACGCTCCGCCCTGGACGTCATCCGCCACGGCCTCTCGCTCACCCCTGAGTTCCGCAAGGGGCTGGCGGGCACGCTGGCGCTGGCCGTCGTCGCCACCATCGGCAAGATCATCGTGCCGATCGCCGTCCAGCAGACGATCGACACCGGGCTCAAGGGCGGCACGCCCGACCTTCCGTACATCACCCAGGCCGTGCTGGTCTGCGCGGCGGCGGTCGTGCTGACCGCCCTGGCCGGGTACGTGATGAACGTCCGCCTGTACAGGGCCACCGAGTCCTCGCTCGCCACCCTGCGCGTACGCGGCTTCCGCCACGTCCACGACCTGTCGGTGCTCACCCAGAACACCGAACGCCGCGGCGCCCTGGTCTCCCGCGTCACCAACGACATCGACCAGATCAGCACCTTCATGCAATGGGGCGGGCTGATGATCATCGTGGCGTTCGGCCAGCTTCTGGTGGCCACGGTGCTGATGGTCGTCTACTCCTGGCAGCTCACGCTGCTGGTCTGGCTCTGCTTCGTCCCGCTGATGATCGCGCTGCCGCGCTTCCAGCGGCTGCTGTCGCGGGCGTACACGATCGTGCGCGAGCGCACCGGCGACATGCTCGCCGCGGTCAGCGAGTCCGTCGTCGGCGCCACCGTCATCAGGGCCTACGCCTCCGAGCGGCGCACCGCCGAACGCATCGACGAGGCCGTGAACGCCAACAGGAAGGCCCAGACCAGGGCGCAGACCATCGTCGGGATCGTCTTCCCGCTGACCGAGATCGCGGCCGCCGTCACCATCGCCGGGATCGTGCTGCTCGGCGTGCGGCTGGGCCTGTCGGGCGACATCACGCAGGGGCGGCTGGTGGCGTTCCTGTTCCTCGTCACGCTGTTCGTCGCGCCGCTGCAGACCGCCACCGAGGTGCTGAACGAGGCCCAGAACGCGGTCGCCGGCTGGCGGCGCATCCTCGGCGTCCTCGACACCCCGGCCGACGTGTCCGATCCCGGCGAGGCCGGCGTCGAGCTGCCGCGCGGCCCCATCGAGGTCGCCTTCGAGAACGTGCACTTCTCCTACCCCGGCAGCGCGCCCGTGCTGCGCGAGGTCACCGTGGACATCCCGCCCCGCTCCCGCGTCGCCGTCGTGGGGGAGACCGGCTCGGGCAAGACCACGTTCGCCAAGCTCCTGACCAGGCTGATGGACCCCGCCGCCGGACGTGTCACCGTGGACGGCCACGACCTGCGCGACGTGCGCTTCTCCTCGCTGCGCGAGCGGATCGTCATGGTCCCGCAGGACGGCTTCCTGTTCGACGGCACCCTGGCCGACAACGTCCGCTACGGCAAGCCCGCGGCCACCGCCGAGGAGATCGAGCTGGCGCTGACCGAGCTGGGCCTGGCCGACTGGCTGGAGGGCCTGCCCGCCGGCCTCGACACGCCGGTCGGCCAGCGCGGCGAGTCCCTGTCGGCCGGCGAGCGCCAGCTCGTCGCGCTCGCCCGCGCCTACCTCGCCGACCCCGACCTGCTCCTGCTGGACGAGGCCACCTCGGCGGTGGACCCCGCCACCGAGGTACGGCTGGCGCGCGCCCTCGAAGGCGTCACCCGGGGCCGCACGGCGGTCTCCATCGCGCACCGCCTGTCCACGGCGGAGAACGCCGACGAGGTCCTGGTCTTCGACGGCGGCCGGCTGGCGCAGCGGGGCTCGCACGCGGAACTCGTCGGGCAGCCGGGCGTGTACGCCGACCTGCACGCCTCGTGGGTCTCGGCGGCCCGCTCGTAGGCACGTCATCCGCGCACGGCGGCGAAGGTCACGGTCGTGCCCGCGGGCCCGGACACGATCGTGATGTGCTCGCACAACATGCTGGTCAGCCACAGGCCCCGCCCGCGGGACTCGAACCCGCCGGGCGGGCGCATGTCGCCCATCCAGCCGGCGGGCAGCCCGGGGCCCTCGTCGCTGATCTCGCACCACAGCCGCCCGCCGGTCGACCACAGCCGCAACCGCCCGTGCCCGCCGCCGTGCACGACCGCGTTGGTGGTGAGCTCGTTGACCGCCAGCACGAAGTCCTCCAGCCGCCTGCCGGTCACCCCCTCGTGGCCGGCGTGCTCGGCGACCGTGCGGCGCAGCGACGTGATGCGCCCCCGCGCGAAGGCGGCGCAGAGCACCTGTCTACACATCGCCCACCCGGCGCACGGTGACGAACTCGTCCGCCCTGATCAGCCGGAGCACCCGGGCGACGGGGTCGCGGCACACGACTTCGGTGGCCCCGCGTGGCCGGGCCATCGCCGTGGCGGTCAGCAGCCGCGCCGAACCGGCGTCGATGAAGTCCAGCCCGGACGCGTCGATCACGACCGGCCCGGGCTCCTTCTCCAGCCGCGCCAGCAGCGAGGCGAACGCCGGCCGGTTGGTGAGGTCGATGTCGCCCCACACCCGCAGGCCCGGCGGCCGGCACGAGCCGGCGAAACGCAACTGCGCCTGCTCGGGCGAGATCGGGTGCACGGCGGAGACCCGGTCGATGGCCTCGCGGGGGAACAGGGCCCGGTCGTACTGGCAGACCGCGGCCAGCCAGCGCTGCCCGAACAGCTCGTTCGTCGCGGCCTCGAACGCCGCCTGCCCGGGGGCGTCGTCCACTCCCCAGGACGCGTCGACCAGCGCGTACACGCCGTGCTGGCCGTGCTTGCGGGCCCGGTCGTAGGCGTCGGCCAGCCCGGCGCACACCCGCCCGGGGTCGAGGCTGCCGCCGGTGAAGTGGGTCTCGGCGCTGGCCAGGATCTCGATCCGGCCCGCGGACTCGGCGTCGGCGAACCCGGGCACCAGCGGCGCCAGCCAGCCGCGCGTCCGCTCGGGGCTGTCGGTGTGCGTGATGATCACCACTCTGGTCCGCCGGCGCAGCCCGTTCATCGTGAACAGCCGGGTCGCCGTCATCCGCTCCCGCTCGCCGTCGAACGGCAGGCAGACGTGATCACCGAGATCGGGATCGAGGACGGAGCCCGCGACGTGCACCACGATGACCTTCCCCCAAGCACTCGTCCGGACGAAATTACCCTGATCCCCGCCATCACGTAGCGCATTCTCTGCAAAACCTACTGTGACGCGATGCAGACAGGTGTACCTTTTCCGGCGGGGCCGCCCACGGGAGGGGTAATGAGGAGCATGGGCGTGGATGTGCTGGAGATGTCGAGGCGCCGACACGGGGAACTCGTGGTGGTCAGCCTGACGGGCGAGATGGACCTGGACAACGTGTCACAGGTGCGCAGGTGCCTGGACGAGGCGGTGGCCACGCCCGAACCCCGGCTGGTGGTCGATCTGAGCGGGCTGACCTTCATCGACACCACGGGGCTGGGGGTGCTCGTGCGGATGCTCGCCTCGCTGCGCGACCGGAACGGGACCATGGCGCTGGTGGCGCAGGACGGGCAGGTGCTGCGCCGCCTGCGGCGGACCAACCTGGCGCCGCTGTTCCCCATCTACGACACGCTGTCGGCGGCCCTGACCGCCTGACCGGCGCGCGGTGGGCGGGGCGGAGGGGATGGCTGGTTGAATGGATGGCATGTCCCTTGACCCCAAGATCGCCGCCCGGTTGAAGCGCAACCCCGAGGGCCTGGTGCCCGCCGTCGCCCAGCAGTACGACACCGGCGAGGTGCTCATGCTGGCCTGGATGAACGACGAGGCGCTGCACCGGACCCTCACCACCGGCAGGGCCACCTACTGGTCCCGCAGCCGGGGGGAGTTCTGGGTCAAGGGTGACACCTCCGGGCACGTCCAGCACGTCAAGTCGGTGGCGCTCGACTGCGACGGCGACACCGTCCTGGTCAAGGTGGACCAGGTGGGCGCGGCGTGCCACACGGGCGAGCGCACCTGCTTCGACGCCGACCGGCTCGAGATCGCGCTCGGCTAGGTCGTGGACACGCGTACGAGTGCCGAGAGGCCGGCCGCCGCGCGCCGGGAGCTGTGGGGCTGGGTGGCGGCGACCGCGCTCGGCTGCCTCCTGGTGCTGATCGCCGCGGGCAGCGCCTGGGTGCGGGTCACGCAGGGGGAGTCGGCGGCGCCCACGGGAGGAGACCTGAGCCCCGCGCTGACGCCCGTGGCGCTGGCCGGACTGGCCGGGGTGGTGGCGGTGCTGGCCACGCAAGGAGTGGGCCGCCGTCTCGTCGGCGCGCTGGTCGCGCTGTGCGGCGCGGGCGCGGCGGTGGCGACCTGGACGGCGCTGCGCGGCGCGAACGTCACCGGCTGGCTGAGCGAGCAGAACGCGCTGCGCGGCGTCACCGACGTCCCGTGGGAGGTCGTGCCCGTCTGGCCGGTCGTCGCGGCGGCCGGGGCCGTGCTGATGGTGGCGGGCGGCGTCGTCGCGATCGTGCGCGGCCCGGGATGGGCCGGCATGTCGGCCCGGTACGAGCGCGACCCCGCCCAGGGCGCGCAAGCGCAGGTCAAGGACGACAAGGCGCTCTGGGACGCGCTCGACAGGGGAGACGACCCGACCGATCGCCGCTGAGGCGCGGCGCTGGCGAATCCTCCACTGTTCTGAAGCCTTGTCTGCTTGGCAAACGTTTCCTCAATAAGCTGCCGTTGCAACTCGCGACGAACCTTTGAGGAGCCAGCTCATGACCTACGGGGATCAGGGCGCCAATGGCGGTTACGGCCAGCAGCCGCCGAGCGGGGACGGCGGCTACGGCCAGCAGCCCCCCGGCTACGGCGGCGGCTACGGTCAGCAGCCTCAGAGCGGGGGCGGCCAGCAGCCCGGTTACGGGCAGCAGCCGCCGAGCTACGGCGGCGGGTACGGCGATCAGCCGCCCAGCCACCCGCAGAACCTCGGCTACGGCCAGCTCCCCCCGAGCGGCGGCTTCGGCCAGCAGGGTTACGGGCAGCAGGGTTATGGCCAGCAGAGCTACGGGCAGCCCGGTTACGGTCAGCCGGGCTACGGGCCGTACGGCCCGCCGCAGCCCTCGCGTCCGACCAACGGCATGGCGGTGGCCTCGCTCGTCCTCGGGATCATCGGGCTGGCCTTCTGCGGGCTCACCAGCATCCCGGGCGTGATCCTCGGGCACATCGCGCTCAACCGGATCAAGAAGACCGGCGAGGACGGCTCGGGCCTGGCCATGGGCGGCCTGGTCACGTCGTACATCACCGTGGTCATCTGGGTGTTGTGCTGGGTGTTCTTCGGCGGCTTCTTCCTGTGGATGCTCGGTCTGAGCGCCGCCGCGACGTCGTCCACGTACGAGTATTAACCCGCCGGTAACGTGAGACGCGCGTAGCCGGACCGTGACGAGCCGCTTGCGGTCCGATTACGAATTGTCCGCAAAATGGACGTTCGTCCACGTAGAAGATGCTTTATCGCTAGGCTGCCGCGCGCAACTCGAACTCAAAGATGACGACATGAGGGGTCATTAGCATGAGTTACGGAAACCAGGGCGACGGCGGCTACGGCGCGCAGCCACCTGGCGGCGGTTACGGCCAGCAGCCGCCGAGCGGCGGTGGCTACGGTCAGCAGCCTCCGTCCGGCGGTGGCGGTTACGGCCAGCAGCCCCCGTCCGGCGGTGGCGGCTACGGCGGTGGCTACGGTCAGCAGCCTCCGTCCGGTGGCGGCGGTTACGGCCAGCAGCCCCCGAGCGGCGGCGGCTACGGCGGCGGTTACGGCCAGCAGCCTCCGTCCGGCGGTGGCTACGGCGGCGGTTACGGCGCGCCCGGCGGCGGTGGCAACCCGCCGGACAACCAGCTCGTCCCGGCCATCCTCACCACCCTGCTCTGCTGCCTACCCCTGGGCATCGTGGCGATCATCAAGTCGTCGCAGGTGAACCAGAAGTGGCAGATCGGCGACTACGCCGGCGCCCAGCAGGCGGCCGACGAGGCCAAGACGTGGTGGAAGCGCAGCCTGATCGTGGGCGCCATCGGCCTCGGCCTGATCGTCATCGCCTACGTGCTGTTCTTCGTGATCCTGGCCGCCAGCGTGTCCACGTCGACGTACTGATCCGGCCGCTCAGACCGCACCACGGATCAGCGTACGCACCGGAAGGCGGATACTGGGACCATGAGCCTCGCAACAACCGGGCGGCAAGGGACGCGTCGCGTCAAGGAGCTGCTCGCGCCGCTCGGTGTTGCGGCCGCCACCGGAGCCGTGTTCGCGGTCGTCGGCATGGTCGACCCCAACGAGCCGGGTCACTACCCGACCTGCCCGTTCCTGTGGCTCACCGGCCTGTACTGCCCGGGTTGCGGCTCGCTGCGCACCATTCACGCGCTGGCCCACCTCGACCCGGTCGCCGCCCTCGGCCTCAACCCCCTCGCCGTCGCCATGATCCCGCTCCTGGTGTTCTGGTGGGGCCGATGGGTGGTCCGGGCGTGGCAGGGCAGGCCGCGGCGCACCACGCTGGCGCACCCGGCGTGGCTGTGGGCGTTCCTCGCGATCGTCATGATCTACTGGGTCGTCCGTAACCTGCCCTTCGGGGCGTTCCTCGCGCCTTGACCGGCCTCGACACGGGGACCGGTGGTGAGGTGACCCCGCAGGGGCCGATACCATCGCAGGACAAGGCAGAGAGCGGACGCGACGCGAACTCTCCGCCGCCCCCAGAAGCCGACCGGAGGGACCTCAAGCGCGTGAGTGAGCGGACGGAAGGGCCGAGCGTCCTTGACGACATCCTCGAAGGGGTGCGCGCCGACCTCGCCGCACGTCAGCAGGCCGTCTCGATTGACGAGCTCAAGCAGCGGGCCGAGCGGGCGCAGGCGCCCAGGGACGCCATGGCCGCGCTGGGCGGCGACCGCGTCTCGGTGATCGCCGAGGTCAAGCGGTCCAGCCCGTCGAAGGGCGCGCTCGCCGCGATCGCCGACCCGGCCGCGCTGGCGGCCGACTACGAAGCGGGCGGCGCCCACGTCATCAGCGTGCTGACCGAGCGGCGCAAGTTCGGCGGCAGCCTCGACGACCTGGCCGCGGTGCGCGCCCGGGTCGACATCCCGATCCTGCGCAAAGACTTCATCCTCACCTCCTACCAGCTCTGGGAGGCCCGCGCCCACGGCGCCGACCTCGCCCTGCTCATGGTCGTGTGCCTGGAGCAGGAGGCGCTGGTGTCGCTCATCGAGCGGGCCGAGTCGATCGGGCTCACCCCGCTGGTCGAGGTGCACACCGACGACGAGCTCGAGCGGGCGGTGGCCGCCGGGGCCCGGGTCATCGGGATCAACGCGCGCAACCTGAAGACACTCGAGGTCGATCGCGACGTCTTCACGAAGCTGGCGCCGAAGATCCCCGATAATGTGCTCAAGATTGCCGAGTCGGGCGTGCGCGGCCCGCACGACCTGCTCGCCTATGCCCGTGGCGGCGCCGACGCCGTCCTCGTGGGGGAGAGCCTGGTCACCGGCAAGGACCCGCGCAAGGCAGTGGAGGCGCTGGTGACGGCCGGCGCTCATCCGTCGACGCGCCCCGACCACTCAGCAGAGGGATAGCAGTGGCAAACGAAGGCACCATCCTCACCGCCGCCGACCTGGCGGGCAACGGCGCGTACGGCGACGACCCCGACGTGCACGGCAAGTTCGGCATCTTCGGCGGCCGATACGTGCCCGAGGCGCTCATCCCCGCGCTCGACGAGGTGGCCGCGGTCTACGAGAAGGCCAAGAACGACGCGGAGTTCCTGCGCGAGTTCGACCACCTGCTGCGCACCTACGCGGGCCGCCCCACCACGCTGACCGACGTGCCGCGCTTCAGCGAGCACGCCGGCGGCGCCCGGATCGTGCTCAAGCGCGAGGACCTCACGCACACCGGCGCCCACAAGATCAACAACGTGCTGGGCCAGGCCCTGCTGACCAAGCGGCTGGGCAAGCAGCGGGTGATCGCCGAGACCGGCGCGGGCCAGCACGGTGTCGCCACCGCCACCGCCGCGGCCCTGCTCGGCCTGGAGTGCGTCATCTACATGGGCGCCGTCGACTGCGAGCGCCAGGCGCTCAACGTCGCCAGGATGAAGCTGCTCGGCGCCACCGTGGTCCCGGTGACCAACGGCTCCCAGACCCTCAAGGACGCCATCAACGAGGCCTTTCGCGACTGGGTGACCAACGTCGACACCACCCACTACCTGTTCGGCACCGTGGCGGGGCCGCACCCGTTCCCCGAGATCGTGCGCGACTTCGCGCGCATCATCGGCGTCGAGGCGCGCCGCCAGATGCTGGAGCTGACCGGCGGGCTGCCCGACGCCGTGTGCGCGGCGGTCGGCGGCGGCAGCAACGCGATCGGCATCTTCCACGCCTTCCTCGGCGACCAGGACGTCCGGTTGCACGGCTACGAGGCCGCCGGCCACGGCCTGGAGAGCGGCGAGCACGCGCTCACGCTCACCGCCGGCTCGGTGGGCGTGCTGCACGGCTCGCGCACCTACGTGCTGCAGGACGACGAGGGCCAGACGATCGAGTCCCACTCGATCTCCGCCGGCCTCGACTACCCGGGCGTCGGCCCCGAGCACGCCTGGCTCAAGGACTCCGGCCGCGCCACCTACCACGGCGTCACCGACGACCAGGCGATGGCCGCGTTCGCGCTGTTGTCCAGGAGCGAGGGCATCATCCCGGCCATCGAGTCCTCCCACGCCCTGGCGGGTGCGCTGGAGCTGGGCCGCGAGCTCGGCCCCGAGGCGACCATCCTGGTCAACCTCTCCGGCCGCGGCGACAAGGACATGGGCACGGCGATGAAGTACTTCGACCTCTGAGCCCTCCGGCATCGCCCCGGTAGTGGCAGACGGCCTGCGCCGGGCCGGCGTCCGCGCGGCGCGGGGGATTCTGACACGGGCCCGCGGCAGGGCATCATGGGAAGACTCGACCTTCGAAACGGACAGACATGACGACTCTTCAGACGGTTTTCGCCAAGGCGAAGGCGGACAACCGGGCCGCGCTCGTCGGCTACCTGCCCGCGGGCTTCCCCTCCAAGGGTGGCGACGTCGCCGCCGCCGCGGCCCTGGTGGAGGCCGGCTGCGACGTCATCGAGATCGGCCTGCCCTACTCCGACCCGCTCATGGACGGGCCGACGATCCAGGACGCCGTGCACAGGTCGCTGGTCAACGGCACGCGCATCGCCGACGTCATGCGGACGGTCGAGGGGGTGGCCGCCACCGGCGCGGCCACGCTCGTCATGACGTACTGGAACCCGATCGACAAGTACGGCGCCGACCGGTTCGCGCGCGACCTGGCCAACGCGGGCGGCGTGGGCACGATCACGCCCGACCTGACGCCTGAGGAGTCCGAGCCGTGGCGGGCGGCGTCCGCGGCGGCCGGCATCGACACGGTGTTCCTGGTCGCGCCCAGCTCCACCGAGGCGCGCATCAAGGCCGTGGTCGACTGCTGCACCGGTTTCGTGTACGCGGCCTCCCTCATGGGCGTCACGGGCGCCAGGGAGAGCGTCAACGTCGCCGCGGAGGGCCTGGTCAAGCGGACGAAGGCACACACCGACCTGCCCGTGTGCGTGGGCCTGGGCGTCGGCACGGGCGCGCAGGCGGCCGAGGTGGCGTCCTACGCCGACGGCGTCATCGTCGGCTCGGCGTTCATCCGCCGCATCCTCGACGCGCCCGACGAGGCGGCCGGGCGCGCGTCCGTCACGGAGCTGGCCACGGACATGGCCACCGGCGTGCGCCGCTGAGCCGCGCGGGCGGTGTCACGGAGCGCGGTTCCCCGGACGGGGGCCGCGCTTTCGCCGTCAGCGGGCCGGTGCGGTCGGGGCGGCCCTGAGCCGCCGGCGTCAGCGGCCCGCTCCGCCGGACGCTCATGCGCGGGTCGCCCGTGCGAACAGCGCCGCCAGTTCGTCGGCGTACCCGGCCAGGTCGGCGTCCGGATCGGCCGCCAGCAGGAGCGGCAGCCCGTCCAGCGACCGCTGGACCGTCATCGCCATCACCCGGGTGCTGAATCTCCCGAACTCGCCGCTTTCCTGCCCCCAGGTCAGGAGGCGTTCCAGGTGGGACAGCGCCGACAGGCCGGTGGCCGCGTCCCGCGCCGGAGAGCCGCCCTCGGGGCGGAAGTTGAGGAAGATCTCCGTGGCCGCGCGCATCTCGGCGCGGTGGGCGCCGAGGTACTCCACCAGCGAGCGGATGTAGCTCTCCAGCGCGGCCGAGGCGCTCTGCTGGGCGCTCACGCGCTCGTGCATGAACCTGCTCAGGTCGCCGTGGACGGTGACGATCGCCTGGCCGATCAGCTCGTCCTTGCCGTCGAAGTGGTACGAGATCATCCGCGTGCTGCTCAGCCCGGCCCGCTCGGCGATCCGGGCGAAGGACGCCTGGTGGTAGCCCAGCTCGGCGATCGTCGCCACGGTGGCGGCCACGATCTGTGCCCGTCTCGCGGAACTTGTGAAGGACTCGTCCCGCTTTACTGGCATGAGTAATTTTTAACTTGGGTGGGTAAATGTCGCAACTCTCCCAGGTCGGCGGCGGAAAACTCGCTTAGCTGACGCTTATCCGCAGCGTGATCGTATGTAGGCCGGGTACTGTGCGCCTTCCTGGCGCAGAGACAGAGGAGATACTTGTGGCCGCGTCACCGACGTCACCATGGGCGAGAACAGCGATACCCTGGGTGACGACCGTCGCCCGGCTGGTGCTGGGCGGGGTGCTGATCGCGGCGGGTGCGCTCAAGATCGGCAACCCGGCCGACTCCGTCGTGGCGGTCAAGGCCTACCAGTTGCTGCCCGAGTCGATCGCCGTCGCGGTGGGCTACGCCCTGCCGATCCTGGAGATCGTGGTCGGTGTGCTGCTGGTCGTCGGCCTGCTGACCCGAGTGGCCGCGGTGATCGCCGGGCTGCTCATGTTCGCGTTCGTCTTCGGCATCGCCTGGGCGTGGGCGAAGGGCCTGCGGATCGACTGCGGCTGCTTCGGCGGCGGGGGCCAGCTCGGGGCGGGGCAGGAGCCGACCTACCTGCTCGACATCCTGCGCGACTTCGGCCTCGTGCTGCTCGGGGCGTGGACCGCGCGCTTCCCGCCGGGCCGGTTCGCGCTCGACGGGGCCCTCGGTCTCGGGGGCGACACACACCACGACGGTGACGAGGGGGACGACTGATGGGCAAGGGCGAGCGTACGAAGACACAGACGCAGTCGGCGCGCGAGAAGATCAAGGCGCAGCAGGCCGCGCAACGCACCCGCGACAAGCGCCGCAAGACGGTGACGTACGTGACCGCGGGCGCGGTCGCGGTCGCCGCGGTCGGGCTCGGCTGGTGGTACGCCGCCAGCATCTCCCGCTCGGAGGAGGCCACCGGCGCGCTCGCGCCGATCACCGTCCAGCCCGACGGCACCGCCGTGATGGCCCAGAGCGGCGTCACCAAGCCGGTCGTGGACATCTACGAGGACTTCCAGTGCCCGGCCTGCAAGGAGCTCGAGCGCGTCAGCGGCCAGACCTTCAAGAACCTCGCCGCCGAGGGCAAGGCCAAGGTCGTCTTCCACCCCATCACGATCTTCTCGCAGGAGCCGACCAAGTCGAACTCGGTGCGCGCGGCCAACGCCGCCCGGTGTGTCGCCGACGGCAAGCAGTGGCTGGCCTTCCACGACCTGCTCTTCAAGAACCAGCCCTCGGAGACCGTGGAGGGCTTCAAGCCCGACCAACTCCTGCAGTGGGGCACGGACGCCGGGGTCACCGCCCCCGGCTTCGAGCAGTGCGTGACCTCGAACAAGAACGCCGAGGCGCACCTCGCGTACAGCAAGAAGATCAGTGACGAGCAGAAGCTCACGCACACGCCGACAGTGAAATTGAACGGTAAGGAAATCGACAATCCGGTACTGTTCAGCCCGTCGCAACTCCGTAAAGAGATTTCGGAGGCGGCTAAGTAGGCTCGCTTCCGCTACCCTCACCTGACATGCCCCTTGCCTCGATTCCCAGCCCTTCTCAAGGGGTCTGGTATCTCGGAATCATCCCGATCCGGGCTTATGCGCTATGCATCGTGCTCGGTGTCATCGTCGCGGTCTGGCTGAGCGAGCGCCGCTGGCGCGCTCGCGGCGGCCAGCAGGGGACGATCATCGACATCGCGGTCCCCGCGGTCATCTTCGGCCTCATCGGCGGTCGTCTCTACCACGTCATCACCGACTGGCAGACCTACTTCGGCAGCCGTGCGATCAAGGAGCCCATCCAGGCCCTGTTCATCTGGGAGGGCGGGCTCGGCATCTGGGGCGCGGTCGCCCTCGGCGGGGTCGGCGTCTGGTTCGCCGCGCGCAGACGCGGCCTGTCCATGACGGCCCTCGCCGACACGATCGCGCCCGGCATCGCCTTCGCCCAGGCCATCGGCCGCTGGGGCAACTGGTTCAACCAGGAGCTCTACGGCTCGCCCACCACGCTGCCGTGGGGCCTGGAGATCGACGTCGACCACGGCGGCGAGCCCGGCGTCCTGTACCACCCGACCTTCCTGTACGAGTCGCTGTGGGACGTCGCGCTCGGCTTCCTGCTCATCTTCCTGGGCCGCCGCCTGGCGCTGCACCACGGGCGGTTGTTCGCCCTCTACGTCGCCGGTTACACGCTCGGCCGCTTCTGGATCGAAGGGCTGCGCATCGACCCGGTCGGCGGGGTCGACCACGCCGTGCTGTTCCTCGGGTTGCGGATCAACCAGTGGACCTCGATCGTGCTGTTCGTCGCCGCACTGGTGTACTTCTGGGCGACCAGGAACAAGACGGGCGAGGAGATCGTCGTGTCGCCGACGTCCTCCGACGGTCCCGAAGCGGCGTCCGCCGATCCGGAGCACGAATCCGGCCAGGCCGACCCGGGCACGGGCGAGTCGTCCAAGGCCGACCCGGCGGAGTCGTCCGGAGCGGCGGAACCGGAAGGCAGCGCCGCCACGGGTGACGGCCCGAAGGCGGAAGACGCCGCCTCAGACGTCTCCGCCGGAGGCGACGAGCGTGCGGAGCCAGCCGACGCCGAAACCGTGACGAAGGAGAAGAACTCCCGATGAGTGAGCGCGCGGAGATCCACCACCGGCATCGCGACGTCACCGGAGGCTGGCTACGGCCATCGGTGTTCGGCGCGATGGACGGCCTGGTGTCGAACTTCGCGCTCATCGCGGGCGTCGCGGGCGGCACCTCCAACACCAGGGTCGTCGCGCTCAGCGGCGTTGCCGGGCTCGCCGCGGGCGCGCTGTCCATGGCGGGCGGCGAGTACGTCTCGGTGGCCAGCCAGCGCGAGCTGGCCCAGGCCGAGATCGCCGTCGAACGGCGCGAGCTGATCCACCACCCGGAGGACGAACTGGCCGAGCTGGCCCAGACCTTCGTCGACAAGGGCGTGCCGCCCGACCTGGCCGCCGAGGTGGCCAGGCAGATCTCGCAGAACCCCGACCGGGCCCTGGAGGTGCACTCCCGCAACGAACTGGGCGTCGTGCCCGGTGAGTTGCCGTCGCCGATCGTCGCCTCGGTCTCGTCGTTCCTGTCGTTCGCGGTGGGGGCGTTGGTGCCGCTGATGCCGTACCTGTTCGGAGCCGAGGGCCTGGCGGTGTCCGGGGTGCTCTCGTGCCTGGCGCTGTTCGCCGCGGGGGCGCTGGTGTCGGTCGTGACGGCGCGAAGCTGGTGGTATTCGGGGCTGCGGCAGCTCCTGGTGGGGGCGGTGGCGGCCACGGTCACGTTCGCCGTCGGCAACCTGATCGGGGCGGCGGGCCTGTGATGGCCCGGAGAAGAGGCCCGTCCGGTGGCGGGCGGGCAGGCGGCGACCGCACGGGCCGCGGCCGGGGCAGCCGGTCCTCGACACCCGCCGACGATCACGGGCCGCAGACCGGCGGAACCGACGGCGGCGGCTGGCCCGCGGCCGGTGGGGGCGGCTGGCAGGAGACCGGGACAGGTACGGGCGACTGGCCGGCCAGTGGTGATGGGCAGGCCGGCTCCGGTGATCGGGGTGGCTGGTCCGGCGCCGATGGCGGTTGGCAGACCGGTGCCGGTGGTGCCGGTACCGGGTGGCAGGCTTCGGGCGGTCAAGGCGGTCAAGGCGGTCAAGGCGGCTGGCCGGCCGGTGACGGCCGGTCCAGGGCGGGCGCTGACGGGCCGGGCCGGGCCCCGTCCGGGGCCGATGGCGTGGGCACGTCCTCCGGCGGCGGTTGGCCCGCGGCTCATGGCGCGCACGGCGGTGGTGGCCCGGTTACGGGAGGCACCGACGGTGGTGGCTGGCAGGCAGCCGGCGGCGGGCGTTCTGGGGCTGACACGGAGGGCGGCAGACGGTCGTCCGGGAGCCGCAGCGGCCGGCGGGCGGCCCGAGCGCGTGGCGGGCATGCCGCCGATCCGCTCAACGACGACAGGCCCGCGGCCGGCACGGACGTCAGCGGCTGGGCCGTCGCTGGTCCGGACGGCGGCAGATCCGCGGCCGGCACGGACATCAGTGGCTGGCCCATCCCGGGATCGGGGCCTGGCGGCAGCCCCGGCGCCGGCACCGACGGCCATGGCTGGCCCTTCGCCGACACCGACGGCGGCAGGCCCGCGGCCGGAACAGACGTCGGGGGCCGGCCTGTCGCCGGTCCGGACGGTGGCCGGTCGGCGGCCGGAACCGACGTCAGCGGCTGGCTGATCGCCGGTCCGCAGGGTGGCGGCCGTTCTGCGGGCGGCACGGACAGCAGCGGCTGGTCTGCCGCCGGTCCGGATGGTGGCCGGTCGGCGGCCGGTACGGATGTCGGCGGTTGGGCTGTGGCTGGTCCGGATGGTGGCCGGTCGGCGGCTGGCACGGATGTCGGCGGTTGGGCTGTGGCTGGTCCGGATGGTGGCCGGTCGGCGGCCGGCACGGACGTCAGCGGCTGGCCGGTCGCGGGTTCGGCCGCCGGTGGCAGGCCGGGCGGCGGCGCGGATGAGGCGGCCCGGCTGGCCGGGCGCGGCAAGCGGGGGCGCCGGGCGGCTGCCCCTGACGACGGCGGCCGCAGGGCCGCTCATGACGAGGGTGGCCGCAGGGCCGCTCATGACGACGGCGGTCGCAGGGCGGTTCATGGCGAGGGTGGCCGTCGGGCCGCTCATGACGACGGCGGCGGCAGCCGCGGCAGGCGCTCGCAGGAGAACGCCGAGGACGGCACCTGGCCGCCGCTGGACCTGCCCCGCATCCGGCCGAAGAAGAACGCCGAAGCCGACGGCCGGTCGGACCAGGACCACAACGGCGCGGACGGCGGCGGGCACGACACGACCGCCTCGCGCAAGCGGGGCCGCACCCCTCCGTCGGACTGGCAGTTCCCGCTGCTCACCGACTGGGGCTTCCGCCCGGAGCAGCAGCGGCTGATCGTCATCATCGCCACGGTGGTGGGCGTGCTGGTGGGCGGGGCCGGGCTGGTGACGGCGATCGTCAACCTGGGCACGTACTCACCTGAGCAGGAGGCCAGCGCCGCGGTGCTCGGCCCGGACGCGGCCGTGCCCCAGGTGTTCCACGGCTGGGGCTCGCCCAAGCTGTTCGAACCCCTCGCAGACAGGGCCAAGGACGCCAAGCCGCTGACCGAGAAGGAGGTGTTCACCGAGAACGAGTTCGTCGTGTCCAAGAAGCTCAAGCTCAAGCTGGTCACCAAGAAGCTCGACGGCGACTGCTCGGCGGCGCTCTGGGGCGAAAACCTCCTCGAACAGGTCGCGGACGCCGGTTGCAGCCAGGCCGCGCGCGGCCTCTACACCAGCTCCGACGGCCGGTACGTCGGCCAGTACACGCTACTCAACCTCAACGACGGCGAGTCGGCCGCCGAACTGGTCGAGTCCATGGAGATCCTTTACCGTGGCGCCTGGGTGCGTCCCCTGACCTCCACCAAGGCGGCCTTCCCCGGAGGCGGCTACTCCGAGGCGGGCGCGTACGCGCTGGGCCACTACGTCGGGCTGGTGTGGATCGCCAAGACGGACGGCGGCGAACCCACCGCCAAGGACGACTTCGTCTCGCTCACCCTGGCGATGCGCGGGGCGGAGAAGGCCGTCTATCGCCGCGTCGTCTCGGTCACGGGGCCGGCGTCATGATGGCACGGACCAGCTCTGACGCTGGAAAGGGCTTTCTCGACTCCTCGGACTCGTCGGGGCGGCCGGGTGCCGCAGGGGACCCGGCAGCCACGGGGTCTTCCGAGGTCACTTCACCCTCGGACGCCACCCGGCCCTCGGAGTCCTCTTCTCCGAGGTTCTCGGGTGCTGCGGGTTCCCCGGCATCCTCGGGTTCCTCGAAGGGGCCCGGCTTCTCGCGTTCCTCGGAGGGCTTCGTGCCGGGATCGGAAGACGCTTTCGACGACTATGACGACGACCGTCCCAGGTGGCGGCGTCTCGTCGTCATCGGTGTGATCGTCGTCATGGTCGCCGCGGCCGGGGTGGGCGGGTGGTTGTGGTTGGGGCGTGAGTTGCCGCGTCCCGCCACGTTCCACGCCGAGTCCACCTCCGCCTTCTACGCGGCCATCGACAACCGCCAGAACGACGCGTCCCCGCTGACCCTCCAGGAGGTCTTCACCTCGGCCACCCAGACCCTGGGCAAGCTGGGCCTGGCCGGCACGCGGGAGTACGCCGAGTGCGACGAGGCACTCTGGGGCGTGACGGCCGCCGGATGCACGCAGGCCCTCCAGGCCACGTACGAGGGCGGGGGCATGGCGGGGCAGTTCGTCATCTTCAACCTCGGTGACGGGCGCGCCGCCGACGCGCTGGTGGCGGCGCTGCGCAAGGACGGGTTCGTACGGCAGGACGTCGCCTTCGAGGCCGCCGGCAGCCAGGCCCAGGCCCGTGCCATGGGGCACTACGTGACGGTGAGCTGGGCCGGCGGCAAGGCGATCGCCGAGCAGGACCTGCTCACGGCTCTCGTCGCGCTCGACGGCCTCGGCCGCGTCGTCCAGGGCCGCCTCGTCGACGCCGTCTGAAGCGCCGTGGGAGCCCCGTCACCTGGGTCCGCCACCTGAAGCCGGGTTCGTCACCTCAGCTCGCCGTCTGAGACCGCACGTGGGATCCCGGCGGATGACTGGGCGGGGCAGAGGGGGAGCCGGTGGCTCCTGGCGAGGGTGGGAAAGTGGTGGTGGGTCAGGGGGTGGTGGCGGTCAGGGCCGTGACCGTCGTGGCCACCGCGGTCCGCAGTGCCGACAGGCGGTGGAGCGGGGCTTCCAGCGGGGTGAGGTCGTCGGACCAGCCGGCCGCCTCCCGGATCAGGGCGCGGGCCTCGTTCTTGGTCAACGACGTGCCCTGCGATCTGGCCAGCGCGATCAGGGCCTCGCGCCAGGTGTTGGCCAGCTTGGCGTGCGCGTTGTCGAGGATCCTGCGCAGCACGGTGTCCGCGTCGCCGTCCGGTTGCGGGAGGCGTACGACGTCGAGGATGCCTTCGCGGGCCTCCTCGACCGCGTACACGGGCGAAAGCGCCACGGGCAGGCGCGGGGTGAGGCCCGGGCCGACCGCGCGGACGCGGGCGGCGCGGGCGGCCAGCAGCAGACGGGGGAGCGCGGCCTCCAAGCCGGGCGGGACGGCCACGGCCACGCGGTCCGCGGCGGCGGCGTACGGCTTCGCGAGCCAGGTCGAGAGCTTGACCCGAGGCTGGGAGCAGGACTTGGGCCAGTCGCCCACCAGGAGGTCGGCCTCGAAGCCCGTCAGCGCTTCACGGAGCCCCAGCGGCTGCTCCGGCTCCGGAACGGGTCCAGCGGGTGCCTGCGCGTGTCCGGTGCTCTCCACCGACTGCGGGCCCTGGGTGTAGATGGCGGTGCTCTGGCGGGACAGGCGGGACTGCACGGCGGGACGGGTCTTGGTGGTGGGGCGCAGGAGGTACAGGTCGGCGGCGGAGCCGATGGCTTCCGCGCCGAAATAGCGGTTGAAATCGGGATAGATGGCCTCGTAGGCGAGGTTGAGCTCCGACAACTCGTGCTGCACCTTGACGGCCAGCAGCGGCGTGCGCTCGCTCGCCCCGTACGCCAGAAGTACCCGCCCTCCGTCTTTCAGGCCCTCGACGGCGCGGGCCACGAACAGGCCCGTGCCCTCCGGCGTGTACGGCGGGTCGGTGAGCGCGAGGTCGTGCTCCCGGGCCGAGGCGGGCAGGCCGAGCCGCAGGTCGGCCCAGCGGGTGCGGACGCCGAGGTGCTGGTCGTCGATGTAGGCCAGGATGCGCTCGTCGACGTCGACCACCGTGACGTCGGTCTCGGGGTGGACGAGCTTGACGGCCAGCGAGGTCAGGTCGTGGTCGCCCACGCAGAGCAGGCGGGATCCGGGGAGCCAGAAGCGGGCCCCGAGCAGCAGCGCCCGGCGCAGCACGGTCTCCGGCGTGGCCGAGACGTGGTCGAGCACGTGACGGGCGCGCGGGGCCTTGGCGATGAGCGCGGTGAGCCGGTCGAGCGCCGGGCCGTAGTGGGGCAGGAGGCGGGCCACCGGGTCCTCGGGTGGCGGGGCCAGGGCGATGAGGTCCTGGTAGGCGGGGGCGTCGGCGAGCGGGATCCGGAAACGGCCGCCCCCGCGCCGCCACACACCTGCCCGCTCCGGAGCGGCCTCGGGCTCGGGCTCGCTCTCGCGTGCCCCTGCGGCTGCCGGTGCGGGCGCGCTTTCACGTGTCCGCGCCGCTTCGCGCTCGGACTCGTCTCCGGGCGCTTCGGTTTCGCTCTCATGTTCGATGACGAGCTCGCGCAGCAGCGCCTCGATCGTGCGCCGGGACGTGGCGGTGTCTCTGACCAGGTCGGACAGGGCCCACCAGCGGCCGTCGCAGAGCAGGGTCAGGGCGTGTCTCAGCCGCCTGCTGTCGGCTCCGGCCTCGCTGAGCAGGCGTTCGACCCCGTCACGCTCCATGGTCGAACCCTATCGGCTCGCGGCGACTCGCTCCTCCTGACGGAAATCCCCGTACGGATCGGGAATTTCACCGGCCTCGCTCAGGGTTTGGGATAGAGAGTTCGGATGTCGAGATAGGTGCGAATGTTCGCAATGCGGACTCGGCGGGCACCATTCCGACAGGGTGAGGTAACCTCTACCCACGATATGCAGCAGGGCCAACGTCGTCCCCGCCTGTAGCGCAGTTTGAGACAGACGAAGACGACGGGAGGGATTCAATGCCTGCTGCCCACCTCGGATTCCCCGAGCCTCAGGGCCTCTACCACCCCGCCAACGAGCATGATGCCTGCGGTGTCGCCATGGTTGCCGACGTCGCCGGGCGGCGTGGTCACGGCATCGTGGTCAAGGCACTGACGGCGCTGTGCAATCTCGATCACCGGGGGGCCAAGGGTAGCGAGCCGGACACCGGCGACGGAGCCGGGATCCTGACGCAGGTCCCCGACGGGTTCTACCGGGCGAGCGTGCCGTTCACGCTGCCCGCGGCCGGTGCGTACGCCACCGGCATCGGCTTCCTGCCGTTCGACGGCGAGGCCAGGGGTGTGGCCAAGGGCCTGATCGAGGAGATCGCGGCCGAGGAGGGTCTCACCGTGCTCGGCTGGCGCGAACTGCCGGTCGACCGCGACCTGCCGGGGCCGAGCGCCCGGGCGGTCATGCCGCACTTCGCCCAGCTCTTCGTGGCCGACCCCGAGGGGCGTTCGGGTCTTGAGCTGGACCGGCTCGCGTTCTGCCTGCGCAAGCGGGCCGAGCACGAGGCCGACGTGTACTTCCCCTCGCTCTCGTCCAGGACGATCGTCTACAAGGGCATGCTCACGCCCGACCAGGTCGAGCCGTTCTTCCCCGACCTGAGCGACGAGCGTTACGAGACCGCGATCGCGCTGGTGCACTCGCGTTTCTCCACCAACACGTTCCCGAGCTGGCCGCTGGCGCACCCCTACCGCTATGTCGCCCACAACGGCGAGATCAACACGGTCAAGGGCAACCGCAACTGGATGCGCGCTCGTGAGGCGATGCTCGCCTCCGCCCACATCCCGGGCGAAATTTCACGACTTTTCCCCATCTGTGACCCGGATGGGAGCGACACCGCCAGCTTCGACGAGGCTCTGGAACTGCTCCACATGGGCGGCCGGAGCCTGCCGCACGCCGTGCTCATGATGATCCCGGAGGCGTGGGAGAACCACACGGAGATGGACCCGGCTCGCCGGGCCTTCTACGAGTTCCACTCCACGCTGATGGAGGCCTGGGACGGCCCCGCCTCGATCACGTTCACCGACGGCACCCTCGCCGGCGCCGTGCTCGACCGCAACGGCCTGCGCCCCGGACGCTTCTGGGTGACCACCGACGGCCTGGTCGTGCTGGCCTCCGAGGCCGGCGTGCTGGACTTCAAGCCCGAGGACGTGGTCCGCAAGGGCCGCCTGCAGCCGGGTCGGATGTTCCTCATCGACACCGCCCGCGGCAAGATCATCGAGGACGACGAGATCAAGGCCCAGCTCGCCGCCGAGCTGCCGTACACCGAATGGCTGCACGCCGGGCTCGTCCGCTTCGAGGAGCTGCCGGCGCGCCAGCGCGAGATCCCCACCCACGAGGCGCTCGTCAAGCGGCAGCAGACCTTCGGCTACTCCGAGGAAGAGCTGCGCATCATCCTGTCGCCGATGGCGAAGGCCGGCCAAGAGCCGATCGGCTCCATGGGCACCGACACGCCCGTCGCCGTCCTGAGCGAGAAGCCGCGGCTCCTGTTCGACTACTTCACGCAACTGTTCGCGCAGGTCACCAACCCACCGCTGGACGCCATCCGTGAGGAACTGGTCACCTCCCTGGCCACCACCATCGGGCCGGAGGGCAATCTGCTGGAGCCGGGGCCGAGCTCCTGCCGCCAGCTCGTGCTGCCGTACCCGGTGATCGACAACGACGAGCTCGCCAAGATCATCCACATCAACGACGAGCACGACCTGCCGGGCTTCCACCCGTACGTCATCAGCGGCCTGTACGAGGTCGGCGGCGGCGGCGGGGCGCTGCTGCGCCGCCTGGAGGAGATCAGGACCGAGGCGTCCAAGGCGATCGCCGACGGCGCGCGCATCATCGTGCTGTCCGACCGCGGCTCCTCCGACGCGCTCGCCCCGATCCCGTCGCTGCTGCTGACCGGCTCGGTGCACCACCACCTGATCCAGGAGAAGACCCGCACCAAGATCGGCCTGGTCATCGAGACCGGCGAGGCCCGCGAGTGCCACCACATGGCGCTGCTGATCGGTTACGGCGCCGCCGCGATCAACCCGTACCTCGCGATCGAGACGATCGAGGACCTGGTCGACGCCGGCACGCTGGCGATGGACAAGCACAAGGCCGTGCGCAACCTGATCAAGGCGTACGGCAAGGGCGTCATCAAGGTCATGTCCAAGATGGGCGTGTCCACGGTGGCCTCCTACACCGGCGCGCAGATCTTCGAGGCGCTCGGCCTGAGCCAGGAGGTCATCGACGCCTGCTTCGCCGGGACCACCTCCCGCCTGGGCGGCGTCGGCTTCGACGTGCTGGCCGAAGAGGTCGCGCAGCGGCACCGCCACGCCTACCCGCGCGTGGACAACGCTCACCGCGGGCTCAAGGTCGGCGGCGAGTACCAGTGGCGGCGCGAGGGCGAGCCGCACCTGTTCAACCCCGAGACCGTCTTCAAGCTGCAGCACGCCACCAGGACCCGCCGCTACGAGATCTTCAAGGAGTACACGAACCTCGTGGACTCCCAGTCGGAGCGGCTGATGACCCTGCGCGGCCTGTTCAAGCTGCGCCAGGGCGACCCGATCCCGATCGAGGAGGTCGAGCCGGTCTCCGAGATCGTCAAGCGGTTCTCCACCGGCGCGATGTCGTACGGCTCCATCTCGATGGAGGCGCACGAGACCCTCGCCATCGCGATGAACCAGCTCGGCGGCAAGTCCAACACCGGCGAGGGCGGCGAGGACCCCGAGCGCCTGTACGACCCGGCCCGCCGGTCGGCGATCAAGCAGGTGGCCTCGGGCCGGTTCGGCGTCACCTCCGAGTACCTGGTCAACGCCAGCGACCTGCAGATCAAGATGGCCCAGGGCGCCAAGCCCGGCGAGGGCGGCCAGCTCCCCGGCCACAAGGTCTACCCGTGGGTCGCCAAGACCCGGCACTCCACGCCCGGCGTCGGCCTCATCTCGCCGCCGCCGCACCACGACATCTACTCGATCGAGGACCTGGCCCAGCTCATCCACGACCTGAAGAACTCCAACCCGGAGGCCAGGGTCCACGTGAAGCTGGTCGCCGAGGTCGGGGTCGGCACGGTCGCGGCGGGCGTGTCCAAGGCGCACGCCGACGTGGTGCTCATCTCCGGCCACGACGGCGGCACCGGCGCCTCGCCGCTGACCTCGCTCAAGCACGCGGGCGCCCCGTGGGAGCTCGGCCTGGCCGAGACCCAGCAGACGCTGCTGCTGAACGACCTGCGCGACCGCATCGTGGTCCAGGTGGACGGCCAGCTCAAGACCGGCCGCGACGTCGTCATCGCCGCGCTGCTGGGCGCCGAGGAGTACGGCTTCGCCACCGCTCCGCTGGTCGTCTCCGGCTGCGTCATGATGCGCGTCTGTCACCTCGACACCTGCCCGGTGGGCGTGGCCACGCAGAACCCGGAGCTGCGCAAGCGCTTCAGCGGCAAGCCCGAGTTCGTGGTCAACTTCTTCGAGTTCATCGCCGAGGAGATCCGCGAGTACCTCGCCGAGCTGGGCTTCCGCTCGCTCGACGAGGCGATCGGGCACGTCGAGCTGCTCGACATGTCGGCGGCCGAGCGGCACTGGAAGGCCGGCGGGCTCGACCTGTCGCCGATCCTGCACCGGCCGGAGCTGCCCGCGGGCACCCCGCTGCGCCGGACCGTCGAGCAGGACCACGGGCTGCAGCACGCCCTGGACAACACCCTCATCCAGCTCGCCGAAGGCGCCATCGACGACGGCACCCCGGTCACGCTGGAGCTGCCCATCCGCAACGTGAACCGCACGGTCGGCACCATGCTCGGCTACCAGGTCACCAGTCGGCACGGCGGCAAGGGCCTGCCCGACAACACGATCGACATCTCGTTCACCGGCTCGGCGGGCAACTCGTTCGGCGCGTTCGTGCCGCGCGGGATCACGCTGCGGCTGACCGGCGACGCCAACGACTATCTCGGCAAGGGCCTGTCCGGCGGGCGGATCACCGTCCGGCCGCACGACGCGGCCCCGCTCGACGGCCACATCATCGCCGGCAACGTCGCCCTGTACGGCGCCACGTCCGGCGAGGTGTTCGTCCGGGGTGTCGTCGGCGAGCGGTTCTGCGTGCGCAACTCCGGCGCCACGGCGGTCGTCGAGGGCGTGGGCGACCACGGCTGCGAGTACATGACCGGCGGCAAGGCCGTGGTGCTCGGCCCGACCGGGCGCAACTTCGCGGCCGGCATGTCGGGCGGCGTCGCGTACCTGCTGGACCTCAAGGCCGAGCGGGTCAACCGCGAGATGGTCGCCATCGAGGCGCTCACCGAGCAGGACGCCGAGTTCCTCAAGGAGACGGTCGAGAAGCACTTCGCCGAGACCGGCTCGCCGGTCGCCAAGGCGCTGCTGGCCGACTGGGACGCGGCGCTGACCAGGTTCGGCAAGGTCATGCCGACCGACTACAAGAGGGTGCTGGAGGCCGCCGAGGCCGCCCGCATCGAAGGCAGGGACATCGACGAGGCCGTCATGGCGGCCGCGGTCAAGGGTTAAGGGAGGCGTACCGAATGGCTGACCCGAAGGGTTTTCTCACGCACGACCGGGAGCTGCCGGCGCGCCGCCCCGTGGATGTCCGCATCAGCGACTGGCGTGAGGTCTACCAGGACTTCTCGCAGGAGAAGCTGACCAAGCAGGCGGCCCGCTGCATGGACTGCGGCATCCCGTTCTGCCACAACGGCTGCCCGCTGGGCAACCTCATCCCCGAGTGGAACGACCTCGTCTACCGCACCGACTGGCGCGAGGCGATCGAGCGGCTGCACGCCACCAACAACTTCCCGGAGTTCACCGGCCGGCTCTGCCCGGCTCCGTGTGAGGCGGCGTGCGTGCTCGGCATCAACTCCGACCCGGTGGCGATCAAGCGGGTCGAGGTCGAGATCATCGACCGGGCGTTCGCCGAGGGCTGGGTGACCCCGCAGCCCCCGGCGGTCAGGACCGGCAAGAAGGTCGCGGTCGTCGGCTCGGGCCCCGCGGGGCTCGCCGCCGCCCAGCAGCTCACCCGCGCCGGGCACGACGTGGTCGTGTTCGAGCGGGCCGACCGCCCCGGCGGGCTGCTGCGCTACGGCATCCCCGAGTTCAAGATGGAGAAGCGGCACATCGAGCGCCGCCTGGAGCAGATGCGGGCCGAGGGCACCGAGTTCCGCACCGGCGTGAACGTCGGCGTCGACATCACCGCCGCCGAGCTGCGCGAGCAGTTCGACGCCGTGGTGCTGTCCGGCGGCGCCACCCAGTGGCGCGACCTACCGGCGACCGGGCGCGAGCTCAAGGGCGTCTACCAGGCGATGGAGTACCTGCCGCTGTCCAACAAGGTCCAGGAGGGCGACTACGAGACCTCGCCCGTCTCGGCCGAGGGCAAGCACGTGGTCGTGATCGGCGGCGGTGACACCGGCGCCGACTGCATCGGCACCGCGATCAGGCAGGGCGCCACGTCCGTGACGCAGCTCGAGATCATGCCGCAGCCGCCGCGCGACCGTCCCGGCAGCCAGCCGTGGCCGACGTTCCCGATCCTGTTCAAGATGGAGAGCGCCCACGAGGAGCTGCGCGACGGCGGCGGCGAGCGCGTGTACGCCGTCTCCACCACCGAGTTCGTCGGCGACGCGGACGGCAACGTGCGCGCGCTGCGGCTGGTGGAGGTCGAGGGGCCGCAGGCCGGCTTCAAGCCGATCCCGGGCACCGAGCGGGAGATCCCGGCCGAGCTGGTGACGCTGTCCATGGGCTTCGTCGGGCCGGAGAAGGGCGCGCTGCTGCAGGACCTGGCCGAGGTCGCCGGCGACGGCTTCTACGACGCCAGGGGCAACGTGACGCGCGACAAGACGTACATGTCCAAGGTGGACGGCGTCTTCGTGGCGGGCGACATGGGCCGGGGCCAGTCGCTGATCGTGTGGGCCATCGCCGAGGGGCGGGCCGCCGCCTCCGGGGTGGACCGGTTCCTGACCGGGGACACGGCGCTGCCGTACCCGATCCTGCCGACGGCCCGTCCGCTGGTCTGACGCCCGGTGGCCGGCCGGGCTCGTCCGTGTGAGACGAGCCGGGCCCGCTGACCTCGAACGCCCGTCCTTCCGTCTCGGAGGGGCGGGCGTTCGCCGTTGCGGCGGGATTTCCGATGGGGCCGGTTCCGGCGGGGGTCCGGCGGCCGTGGCAGGGCGTCCGGGCGAAAGTCCGCTTCGTCGTGAATAGACTGAAATTTCACCACTAAGTTGCATCTCCGGATCGCTGTCGGGAAGATTCATTTCCTGCGGTGAAACCGGCGAAGGGGGAACAATGCGGCGGGTCGCCTCCGGCTTGACGGCACTGGCCGTCATGGCCACCCTCGGCGCCTGCGCGCACCCCGCATTCAGCCGCCCCGCCATGCCCCAGGCCGAGTTCCTCGTCTTCTACGAGCACGGCGGGCAGTCCCGGGCCGAGGCCGCCGTGAGCCGCGCGGGCGGCACCACCGTCTCCGCCGAGACCAAACTGGGCTACCTCATGGCCGCCGCCGCCCCGAACGGGTTCGAGGAGGCCGTGGGCGCCGACCCGGCCGTCGTCGGCGTCACCTCGGACCGCAGCATCGGCCGCGTCGCCTCCCGCCCCGCCTCCGGCGCGGGATTCCCGGACGCGCAGGCGTTCACCAAGACCACGGGGGAGCCGCTCGCCGGCCGCCAGTGGGACATGCGCATGATCGGCGCCGACCGCGCCCACGCCAAGGCCCCCGGCAGCAAGCAGGTCCTGGTCGGCGTCATCGACACCGGCGTGGACGGCAAGCACCCCGACATCGCCCCCAACTTCAACCGTGAGCTCAGCCGTAACTTCGTCACCGACAGACCCAAGGACGAGTACGGCGAGACCCTCGACGGCCCCTGCGAGGCCGCCGGCTGCAAGGACCCCGTGGACGCGGACGACGACGGCCACGGCACCCACGTGGCCAGCACCATCGCCGCGCCCCTGAACGGCCTGGGCATCGCGGGCGTCGCACCCGGCGTCCAGATCGTGAACCTCAGAGCCGGCCAGGACTCCGGCTTCTTCTTCCTCAAGCCCAGCCTCGACGCCCTCACCTACGCCGGCGACATCGGCGTGGACGTCGTGAACATGAGCTACTACGTCGACCCGTGGCTGTTCAACTGTGCGAACAACCCGGCCGACAGCAGGAAGCAGCAGCTCGAACAGCAGGCCATCATCACCGGCATGCAGCGCGCCCTCGACTACGCCCGCCAGAAGGGCGTCACGCTCGTCTCCGCCCTCGGCAACGGCTCGACCGATCTGGGCCGCCCCCAGATCGACAAGCAGAGCCCCGGCTACCCCAAGGGCGACGAGAAGGAGCGGCGGATCGACAACTCCTGCATCAACGTGCCCGCCGAGTCCGACGGCGTGATCTCCGTCTCCGCCGTCGGCCCCTCCGGCCGCAAGGCCATCTACAGCGACTACGGCGTCGAGCAGACCGACCTGGCCGCGCCCGGCGGCGACGCGCTCGACGGCAAGGGCACCGCCGCCGCCACCCGGTCGATCCTGGCCGCCGCGCCCGAGCACGTGCTGCGCGCGGCGGGCCGCATCGACGCCAAGGGCGAGCCCAAGGGGGCCGACGTCGTCAAGGACTGCGCCGACGGCACCTGCGCCTACTACCAGTACCTCGACGGCACCTCCATGGCCTCGCCGCACGCCGCCGGCGTCGCCGCGATCATCGTCAGCCGCTTCGGCAAGCCCGGCAAGGGCGGGCTGGAACTCGATCCGGCCACCGTCGAGAAACTGCTCTACAAGACGGCCACGCAGAAACCCTGCCCCACGCCCCGCCAGTACGTCTACAAGCTGTTCGGCCAGTCGGAGACGCACCAGTGCGAGGGCGACCGGGCCGACAACGGGTTCTACGGCCACGGCATCGTGGACGCCTACCGGGCGGCCACCGTAGAACCATGATGTACCGCCTCATCGCGGACGTCGCGATGGTGGCGCACTTCGCCTTCCTCGCCTACTTGGTCGTGGGTGGATTCCTCGCCTGGCGCTGGAGGCGTACTATCTGGGCGCACCTCGCCGCCGTCGCCTGGGGCCTGCTCTCGGTGACGATCGGCGTCGAGTGCCCCCTCACCCTCCTGGAGGACTGGGGGCGCCGGCACGCCGGAGAGGCGGGGTTGCCCGCCAGCGGCTTCATCGACCACTACATCGAGGGCGTGATCTATCCGGAGGAGTACACGAACTTGGTGCGACTGGGAGTCGCCGTTCTCGTTCTGTTCTCTTATGCCGGGTACCTTCTCCGTCGTCAGTGACTGCCAAGTGGTCTGTACCAATTAAGGTAGGACTCGTGACTCGTCGCGCGAAAATCGTCTGCACTCTAGGCCCCGCCACATCCTCCAAGGAACGTCTCCGCGAGCTGATCGCCGCGGGCATGGACGTGGCACGGTTCAACCTCAGCCATGGCAATCACGACCTGCACAGAGAGGTTTACGACCGGGTCAGGGAGGTGGCGGCCGACCTCGGCCGCGGCGTAGGCGTCCTCGCCGACCTGCAGGGCCCGAAGATCCGCGTCGGCACGTTCGAGGAAGGGCCCGTCCGGCTGGGCTTCGGCGACGTCTTCACCATCACCGGCGAAGACGTGCCCGGCGACCGCGAGCAGGTCTCCACCACCTACAAGGGCCTCCCGAAGGACGTCCGCTCCGGTGACACCATCCTCGTCGACGACGGCCGCCTCGTGCTCGAGGTCACCCGGGTCGACGGCGAGCGCGTCACCACCCGCGTCGTCATCGGCGGCATGATCTCCGACAACAAGGGCCTCAACCTGCCGGGCGTCAACGTCAGCGCCCCCGCGCTCACCGACAAGGACGAGGCCGACCTGCGCTGGGCCCTGCGCACCGGCTGCGACATGATCGCCCTGTCGTTCGTCCGCCGCCCGTCCGACGCCGACGTGGTGCGCAACATCATGGAGCAGGAGGCCGTCCGCCTCCCGCTGCTCGCCAAGATCGAGAAGCCGCAGGCCGTCGACCGCCTCCCCGAGATCGTCGACGCCTTCGACGGCATCATGGTCGCCCGCGGCGACCTCGGCGTGGAGCTGCCGCTGGAGCAGGTCCCGATCGTGCAGCGGCGCATCATCGAGCTCTGCCGCGAGAAGGCCCACCCGGTCATCGTCGCCACCCAGATGCTCGACTCGATGATGAACTCGCCGCGCCCCACCCGCGCCGAGACCTCCGACGTGGCCTACGCCGTCATGGACGGCGCCGACGCGATCATGTTGTCCGGCGAGACCTCGGTCGGCAACTACCCGATCGAATCCGTCTCCACCATGGACCGCATCGCCTGCGCCGCGGAGAAGTCCTATCTGCAGGCCACCCACACGCTGGAGCGCATGCCCGAGACCACCGGCGGCGCCATCGCCCGCGCCGCGGCCGAGGTCGGGGCCATCGTGGGGGCCAAGGCGCTGGTGGCGTTCACGATGTCGGGGGAGACGGCGCGCCGGCTGGCCCGCTACCGCTCGCCGATCCCGCTGCTCGCCTTCACCTCCTCGCCGCACGTGCGCGGGCAGCTCTCGCTGACCTGGGGGGTGGAGACCTTCCACGTGCCGTTCGTGCACCACACCGACGACATGGTGCGGCAGGTGGAGGCGTCGCTGCTGTCCCTGGGGCGGCTGGAGAAGGGCGACAAGGTCGTCATCGTGGCCGGCTCGCCTCCCGGCACCCACGGCTCCACCAACGCGTTGCGCGTCCACACGATCGGATCGGCGGTCTCGCACGCGCAGTGACGTCCTCCGGGCCGTCATGTCGAAGGCCACCCGTCCGCGTTGCGGCGGGTGGCCTTCGGCGTGATCGGGCCGGTGCGCCTCGTCAGTCGTTGGCGTGCAGCGCGGCGTTCAGCTCGATGCCGCCGCCCTTGCGCGGCAGGGCCTCCACCGCGCCCGACTGCGAGTTGCGCCTGAGCAGGATGCCGTCGGAGCCCGACAGCTCGGCGGCCTTGACGACCGTGCCGTCCGGCAGCGTGACCCGGGTGCCCGCCGTGACGTACAGGCCGGCCTCCACCACGCAGTCGTCGCCGAGCGAGATGCCCACGCCCGAGTTGGCGCCCAGCAGGCAGCGCTCGCCGACCGAGATGACGTGCTTGCCGCCGCCCGACAGCGTGCCCATGATCGAGGCGCCGCCGCCCACGTCGGAGCCGTCGCCGACGACCACGCCGGCCGAGATCCGGCCCTCGACCATCGAGCTGCCCAGCGTGCCGGCGTTGTAGTTCACGAAGCCCTCGTGCATGACCGTGGTGCCACTGGCCAGGTGGGCGCCCAGCCGGACCCGGTCGGCGTCGGCGATCCGGACCCCCGAGGGCAATACGTAGTCGACCATCCGCGGGAACTTGTCGACCCCGTGCACCGTCACCGTGCCCCTGGCCCGCAGGCGCAGCCGGGTGCGCTCGAAGTCGGGCACCGGGCACGGGCCGTGGCTGGTCCACACCACGTTGGCCAGCAGGCCGAAGATGCCGTCGAGGTTGACGCCGTGCGGCTGGACCAGGCGGGCCGACAGCAGGTGGAGGCGCAGGTAGACGTCGTGCGCGTCCACGGGAGCCTCGGAGAGCTTGGCGATGCCGGTGCGCACGGCCACCACCTCCACGCCGCGCGCCGCGTCGGGGCCGGTCAGCTCGGCCAGTTCCCCGGCCTCACCGGCGGAGAGCCGCTGCGTGCCCGAGAGGGGCGCGTCGCCCAGTTCGGGCGCGGGGAACCAGGTGTCGAGTACGGTGCCGTCGGCGGCGATGGTGGCGAGGCCGGTGCCGAACGCGCCGGTCGAGATGGGATCGATAGCAGTCACGGCCCCAAAAATACCGTTTCCGAGGTCGGTCCAGCTCATCAGCACGCCCGGCCGGCCGCCCGGGAGCCTCAGCCCAGAGCCCCCAGATCGGCCGAGAGCCAGTGCTCGGGACGCATCCTGAACGTCACGAGCACGTTGAGGTCGGAGCCCTGCACGTAGCCGGACACGGCGTCGGGCGGCAGGTAACGGGCCGCGATGCGGGTCAGGTCGTCGAGCGTCGTCGGCCCCGAGGACACCACCGGGCCCTCCACCGACACGTACCGGTAGGTCGGGCTGTCGCGCTGCACCAGGATCGAGAAGCGGCCCGCCTTGGCGACCAGCCGGGCCTTGTGCGAGTCGCCGTCCGTCAGGAACCGGAGGTCGCCGCCGGGGAGGTAGTCGTACCAGACCGGTACGGTCAGCGGGGCGCGGCCCTCGCCCGCCTCCACCGCCAGGCTCGCGATGTGTGCCTCCGCCAGGAACGCCTCCCGCGCCGCCATGCTCAACGGCATAGCCCCACCCCCGTATTCATCGATCTTGAAACGGCTATTCCCGGTGGGAGCGATCCCGAAAAGTCCCGGCCCCGACCGATACGCGGGCCGCGACCTCGGCCGCCGTCCGCACGAACGCCGCCAGCGCCCGCGACCGCGTTCCCTCCGGCCAGGCCAGCAGCACGGTCGTCGGCGTCCCGTCGAGCACCGGCACGCACACCAGGTCGCGCCGCACCTGCTCGCGCACCGACTCGGGCGCCACCACGACCACCCGCCCGAGGGCGGCGAGCTGCATCAGCGTCGCCGGGTCGGTCACCTCGGGGTGGGCCCGCGGCCAGCGCGGCGTCGGATCGGCGTCGAGGTCGGCCAGCCGGACGTGCTCCCGCCCGGCCAGCGGGTGCCGGGACGTCATGACCGCCACGCCGGCCTCCACCCGCAGCGGCTCGGTGTCGAACCCCGTCAGGTCCTCGTACGGGCTGTGCAGGAACGCCACGTCCGCCGTGCCGTCACGGACGAGCCGGGCCCGCTCGGCCACCCCGCACAGCGCCAGTTCCACCGCCACCGCGTCGGGGTGCGTCCGGTAGGCGGCCAGGACGTCCGGCAGCAGCCCGCCGTCGCCGCCGGGCTTGAGCGCCAGCACCAGCCGTGGCTCGGCCAGGCCCGCCCGCCGTGTGCGGGCCGTCGCCGCGGTCACCGCGCCGAGGATCTTGGCGGCCTCCCTGGCCAGCACCTCGCCCGCCGGGGTCAGCGACACCCCGCGGCTGGAGCGCTCGAACAGCCGCACCCCGAGCCGCCGCTCCAGTTGCTGAATCGCCCTGGACAGCGGCGGCTGCGCGATGCCCAGCCGCCGCGCCGCCCGCCCGAAGTTCAGCTCCTCCGCGACGGCCGTGAAGTAGGTCAGCTCGCGCGTCTCCATACCGTCAGGGTATGGCCCGCGACCCATCCGGTGTTGGCCCGGCGGCCGGGGTCGATGGTGTGCTTCCAGGCATGACACAGACCACCACCGCCCTGGTGACCGGGGCGAACAAGGGCATCGGATACGCGGTCGCCGCCGGGCTCGCGGCCAGGGGCCTGGCCGTCGTGCTCGGCTCCCGGGACCGCGACCGCGGCGAGCGGGCCGCCGCCCGCCTGCGTGCCGAGCTGGCCGGGAAGCCCGAGGTGCGGGCCGTCGTCCTGGACGTCACCGATCCCGCCACCATCGCGGCCGCCGCCGCCTCACTGGACCGGCTGGACGTGCTCGTCAACAACGCCGGCGTCTCCGGCCCCGTCGGCCTGACGCCCGCCGTCACCCCGCCGGAGGTCCTGCGCGAGGTCTTCGAGACCAACGTCGTCGGCGTCCTCATGGTCACCAACGCGATGCTGCCGCTGCTCAGACGCTCGCCCGCCGCCCGTATCGTGAACGTCTCCAGCGGCGTCGGCTCCCTGCGCCACCACACCGACCCGGCCCACTACCTGGCGGCCCTGCCGGCCTCCGCGACGTACCCGCCCTCCAAGACCGCCCTCAACTCCCTGACCGTCCAGTACGCCAAGGAGCTGCGCGCGGACGGCATCCTCGTCAACGCGGCGGCCCCCGGAGCCTGCGCCACCGACTTCACCAAGGACCTGCCTTTCGCCATCACGCGTACGGCGGCCGACGGGGCGGCCGTCATCGTCCGCCTGGCCACGCTGGGACCCGACGGGCCGACGGGCGGTTTCCATGATGACGAGGGGCCGGTGCCCTGGTAGCAAGGGGTGATGAGCAGGGTTTCGGCCCTGCGCGCCGCACGCGATGGAGCCGACCGGTGGGGCATGATGGTGCCGGAAGCGGGATTCGAACCCGCACGCCCTTTCGAGCAGACGCTTTTGAGGCGTCCATGTCTGCCATTCCATCATTCCGGCTGGAATATCCGGACTTGTCCGGACTGATGCTGCAGCCTACCGTCGATCCCGGTCGGTGGAAGGACGCCAGCGTGGATCTAATCTACCGGACGTCTGTACTCTTCTGCTCGTGAGTACGCAGCGGCGAGTAGTGATCGCGGAAGACGAGGCCCTGATCCGCCTCGACCTCAAGGAGATGCTCCAGGAGGACGGCTACGTCGTCGTGGGCGAGGCCGGTGACGGCGAGCAGGCGATCCGGCTGGCCGCCGACCTGAAGCCCGACCTCGTCATCCTCGACGTGAAGATGCCCGTGCTCGACGGCATCTCGGCGGCCGAGCGGATCGTGTCCGATCGGATCGCCCCCTGCCTCATCCTGACCGCCTTCTCCCAGCGCGACCTGGTCGAGCGGGCCAGGGACGCGGGGGCGATGGCCTACCTGGTCAAGCCGTTCACGAAGGCGGACCTAGTGCCGGCGATCGAGATGGCGGTCAGCAGGCACGAGGAGATGGTGGCGCTGGCGGCGGAGGTGTCCAGCCTGTCGGAGCGGCTGGAGACCAGGAAGCTGGTGGAGCGGGCCAAGGGGCAGCTCATGACGCAGCACGGCTGGAGCGAGCCGCAGGCGTTCAGGTGGATCCAGAAGGCGTCGATGGACCGGCGGCTGAGCATGCGCGAGGTTGCCCAGATCGTTATCGACGACGCGGCGGAGCGCTCCTGAGCCGTCTCCATCGCCGGCCGGACGGTCCGGCCACCCGCATCCTGGCCCGGCAGTATCGGGCCAGGAGGCTCTGATATCCGGCCGTGTCCGTAACTCTGCCGAAACGGGCCATTACTACGGGTGTTTGGGACATTACAAATCGGCATAAAAGCCGCGTAAGAACTCCCCAACGTCGAGCCGGGCAGGCATGCTGAGCTCGGAAAACCCGGCGAAGAAGATCGTCTCTTCGCCGTGATTGGGGGAGACTCGTATATGAACCGTACTGCTCCGATGGGGCGCATGCTGGCCGTCGCGGCCGCGGCGAGCCTGGCACTGACGGCCTGTGGCGGTGGTGGCGACACGGCCGAGCAGTCCGCCTCCACCGCGCCGTCCGCCGCGTCCTCCAGCGGGGCCGCCCCGGCCGCGAAGGGCGACGGCACGCTCACCATTGGCACGGTCCTGCCGCAGACCGGTTCGCTGGCCTTCCTCGGCCCGCCCGAGTTCGCCGGCGTGGACCAGGCCATCAAGGAGATCAACGAGGCGGGCGGCGTGCTCGGCAAGCCGGTGACCAAGGTGCACACCGACTCCGGCGACACGACCACGAACATCGCCTCGCAGTCGGTGGACAAGCTCATCGCGCAGGGCGCCGACGCCATCATCGGCGCGGCCTCCTCGTCGGTGTCGGAGTCGATCATCGACAAGGTCACGGGCGCGGGCATCGTGCAGTTCTCGCCGGCCAACACCTCCGACAAGTTCACCACCATCCAGGACAACGGCCTGTACTTCCGCACCGCGCCGCCGGACAAGCTGCAGGGACGCGTCCTGGGCGACCTGATCGCGGCCGACGGCAACGACACCATCGGCATCCTGGCCATGCAGGACTCCTACGGCTCCGGCCTGGCCGACCAGGTCACCAAGACGGCCGAGGCGGCCGGGGCGAGCGTCGTGGAGCGGGTCGACTACGACCCGAAGGCCGCGGAGTTCTCCGCCGACGTCGCCAAGATCAAGGCGGCGAACCCGAAGGCGGTCGTGCTGATCGGCTTCGAGGAGGGCGCCAAGGTCGTCGCCGAGCTGGTCAAGCAGGGGCTGACCGCCGACAAGGTCAAGTGGTACATGGTGGACGGCAACATGTCGAACTCCAACTACCTGAAGATGCCCAAGGGCACGCTCGCGGGCGTCAAGGGCACCATCCCCGGGGCCGAGGCTCCCGAGGAGTTCAGGGAGAAGCTCAAGAAGCTCAACCCGAAGCTCGACGACTTCACCTACGCCGCCGAGTCGTACGACGCCGCGAACCTGATCGCCCTGGCCGCCGAGGCGGCCAAGGACGACAGCGGCGCGTCGATCGCGGCCAAGCTGGCCGAGGTCAGCAAGGGCGGCGAGAAGTGCAAGAGCTTCAAGGAGTGCGTCGACCTGCTGAAGGACGGCAAGGACATCGACTACGACGGGATCAGCGGGCCCGTCGAGTTCGACGACAACGGTGACCCGGCGGTGGCGACGATCGGCGTCTACCAGTACGGGGACGACAACAAGTACCCCACCAAGGCGCTGGAGTACCGGACCGGCAAGATCGAGGGCTGAGGACCGCGCCGGGCGCCCTCCCTGTCCTTCCGGGGAGGGCGCCCGGCCCGTGTTCACCCGCCGAGGTGGCAGGCGCGCTGGGCGTAGCGCAGGAAGCGGTCCTGGAGGGGCTTGGGCGGTGTGACGATCACCACGCGCTCCTCGCCCCCGTCCACCGAGGCCCGCACCGGGAACAGGAACGCCTTCTTGGCCTCCGCGAACCCGTGCCCCGAACAGATGCCGGGGCTGAGCTCGATCGGCGCCTCCAGCCGTGATTCCCCCGCCCGCAGCGTGCCCAGGGGCCGGGTCCTGGGGGTGACGATGTAGTGCGTGGTGCCGCCCATGTCGTTGACCGTGACCACGCCAGGCCCGCGCCGCGTGAGCACGAGGCTGCCGCGGATGACCAGGTCCGACTCCGGCCCCGCCTCCGTCCACTCGGTCCCGAACGCGATGTCGGCGCGCTGCGTGACGAGGTGGGCCGCGCACTCGTCGCGCAGCAGCCTGGTCAGCAGCGGATCGGGGTGCGGCACCGTGAAGACCACCTTGCGGGGCTGCTCGGAGCCGGTCCGCACGTGGGCCACGACGGTCGCGGGCCGCACCGGGGGCAGGCCGTCGGGGGAGCAGTTGGCGGCGCCGTAGACGAGGGGCAGGTCCGTACGCTCGGTCTTCCTGATGACGGCGTCGGCCCGCGCGGGCGGCAACGTTTTGAAGGACGGCGTGACAAGCTGGATGTCGGCGAAATAAACCGGTGTTTCGCCGGTATTTCGGACAGCGACTTGAAGCGCGTGCACCGCCTCATCGGAGCGATATTGGGCCAGCGAGACGGAAACCCCGGCGGGCGGGGAGGTGGGCGGAGGTGCCGCCGGTGCCGCCGGTCCGGGAGAACCGCAACCGGCGACGATCACGGCCATCGCGAAGATGAGCGTTTTGCGCTTCACCCGTCGCACATTAAGCGCCCGTGCGCAGCTCTCGTAAGTTGAGGAGTGATTACGACTCCGCATCCAAGTGCCGACAGTTCTCCAGCGGATCTGGTTGGAGCAGGCGGCAATTTTGTACGTTTCCGTCATTCGATCGGGAACGCTCGGCGGTGCTGAGGATCCCGGTGCCTGGAATCGGAGGAGACACTTCATGATCCGCATTGCTCCCATGGGGCGGGCGCTGGCTGTCGTCGCTGCGACCAGCCTCGCCTTGACGGCCTGCGGTGGTGGCGGCGGTGACACCGCCGCGCAGACGTCCCAGAGTGCTGCGCCGGCCTCGTCCGCGCCCGCCGCGAAGGGCGACGGCACCCTCACCCTCGGCACGCTGCTGCCTCAGACCGGTTCGCTGGCGTTCCTCGGCCCGCCCGAGTTCGCGGGTGTCGACCTGGCGCTGAAGGAGATCAACGAGGCGGGCGGCGTGCTCGGCAAGCCCGTCGTCAAGCACGACACCGACTCGGGCGACACGACCACCAACATCGCCTCGCAGTCGGTGGACAAGCTGCTGGCGCAGTCGGCCGACGCCATCATCGGCGCGGCCTCGTCGTCGGTGTCGGAGTCGGTGATCGACAAGATCACGGGCGCCGGCGTGGTGCACTTCTCGCCGGCCAACACCTCCGACAAGTTCACCACCATCCAGGACAACGGCCTGTACTTCCGCACCGCGCCGCCGGACAAGCTGCAGGGGCGCGTGCTGGGTGACCTGGTCATCTCCGACGGCAACGACACCGTCGGCATCATGGCCATGCAGGACTCCTACGGCACCGGCCTGGCCGACCAGGTGCAGAAGACCGTGACCGAGGGCGGCGCCGAAGTGGTCGAGCGCGTCGACTACGACCCGAAGGCCGCCGACTTCTCCGCCGACGTCGCCAAGATCAAGGCGAAGAGCCCCAAGGGCATCGTCCTGATCGGCTTCGAGGAGACCGCCAAGGTCGTCCAGGAGCTGATCAAGCAGGGTCTCCCGGCCAGCAAGGTCAAGTGGTACATGGTGGACGGCAACATGTCGAACACCAACTACGTCAAGATGCCCAAGGGCACGCTGACGGGCGTCAAGGGCACCTACCCCGGCGCCGCCGCTCCGGACGAGTTCCGCGAGAAGCTGATGAGCGTCAACCCCAAGCTCGAGGACTTCACCTACGCCCCCGAGTCGTACGACGCCGCGAACCTGATCGCGCTGGCCGCCGAGGCCGCCAAGAGCGACGCGGGCGTGGACATCGCGGCCAAGCTGGCCGAGGTCAGCAAGGGCGGCACGAAGTGCACGAACTTCAAGGAGTGCGTGGACCTGCTGAAGGCCGGCACGGACATCGACTACGAGGGCGTCAGCGGCCCGGTCGAGTTCAACGACGCCGGTGACCCGGCGGTCGCCACCATCGGCATCTACCAGTTCGAGGACAACAACAAGTACCCGGTCAAGGCGCTGGAGTACCGCAGCGGCAACATCGAGGGCTGAGCACAGAGCTGAGCGGACCGAAAGGCCCGGCCGTCACGGCCGGGCCTTTTCGTGTTCAGCCGCACCCCGCCACGATCTGGTCGGCGGCGGCGCGGTACTGCTTCAGCAGCGCCACCTGACGCTCCCTGGGCACGTCGCTCCTGGACAGGGAGGCGGTGGTGGTCTTCACGGTGTCGGCCGCGGCCCGCAGCGACTCGGGCAGCCGGTCGCCGAACTCCAGCGTTATGCCGTTGGCCTCGGCCAGCCGGCCGATGACGGCGTCCTCGAAGTTCTGCCGCTCCTCCTGGCCCTCGGGCTCCAGCATGAGGCCCGCGTACCCGATGGCGGAGACCACACGGTCGCAGGGGCTGTCGGTGGGGTCGCCGCCGGTGCTGTACTTCGCCGCGGAGGACGAGCCGGTCTGGCAGCCGACGAGCAGGACGGGCAGCATGAGCGCGATTGTCGCTAAACGTTTCACATCGCTCATTAAAAAACGGAGAAGGGGTCCGATGGGAGCCCCTTCTCCGCTTTCGCCGGGTTACGCCTTGGCCAGCGTCCCGAGGTACAGCTCGATGACCTTGGGGTCGTCGGCGAGCTGCCTGCCGGTGCCGGTGTAGGCGTTGCGGCCCTGGTCGAGGACGTAACCGCGGTGGCAGATCTGCAGGCAGCGCCGCGCGTTCTGCTCCACCATGATCACGGTCACGCCGGCCTTGTTGATCTGCTGGGCCTGGATGAAGACCAGGTCCTGCAGCTTGGGCGACAGGCCCGCGGACGGCTCGTCCAGCAGCAGCACCGAGGGCTCGGTCATCAGGGCCCTGGCCATCGCCACCATCTGCCGCTCACCGCCCGACAGGGAGCCGGCGCGCTGCTTGCGCCGCTCCTTGAGCGCGGGGAACAGGTCGGCCACGAACTCGAAGCGCTCCTTGAACTTCCCCGGCACCTGGAAGGCGCCCATCTCGAGGTTCTCCTCGATGGTGAGGCTGGGGAAGACGTTGTTGGTCTGCGGCACGTAGCCGACGCCGCGGGAGACCAGTGAGTGGGCCTTCATGTTCGTGATGTCCTCACCCTTGAGCACGACCGTGCCCGTGCGGATGGTGACCAGGCCGAACATGGCCTTGAGCAGGGTCGACTTACCGGCGCCGTTGGGGCCGATGATGCCGATCAGCTCGCCGTCCTTCACGTACAGGTCGGAGCCGTTGAGGATGTTGACGCCCGGGAGGTAGCCCGCGATCAGCTCGTCGCAGCGCAGCACCGCGTCCTTGGCGCCCTCCAGGTGGGCGCTGCGGTCGGTGACGGCGGCTTTCGACTGGGCGGGCGCTTCGTCGGCGCTCACTTCTGCTTCTCCTCCTCGGTGGCGGTCGCGGGCTCAGGTTCGGGCCCAGCGGTCTCAGATGCGGTCTCGGACGCGGGCTCGGGTGCGGTGGCGCCGGAACCCTCGGACTCGCTGATCTCCGCCTCCAGGGCCGCCTCAGCCTCCTGGAGCTGGGCCTCCAGCTCGCCCTCCGACAGCGGGGCGTCGTGATGGGCGCCGAGGTAGGCGTCGATCACCCGCTCGTCGGACATGATCGTCGAGGGCGGCCCCTCGGCGATGACCGCGCCCTGCGCCATGACGATCACCCAGTCGCTGATGTCGCGGACCATGTCCATGTCGTGCTCCACGAACAGCACGGTCATGCCCTGCTCGCGCAGGTCCTTGACGTGGCCCAGCAGCGACTGCGTCAGCGCCGGGTTCACCCCGGCCATGGGCTCGTCGAGCATCACCAGCTCGGGCTGGACCATCAGCGCGCGGGCCATCTCCAGCAGCTTGCGCTGGCCGCCGGACAGCGCGCCGGCGAAGTCGTCGCGCTTGGCGTCGAGCTTGAAGCGCGCCAGCAGGTCCTCGGCCCGCTCGGTGATCTCCGCCTCCTGGCCGCGCCAGAGCGACGGCAGGAGGGCCTGCCAGAAGTTCTCGCCCTTCTGCTGCTGGGCGCCCAGGCGCATGTTCTCCAGCACCGTCAGGCGCGAGAGCGCCTTGGTGAGCTGGAAGGTGCGCACCATGCCGGCGCGCGCCACCTTGTGGGCCGGCACCCCGTTCATGGACCGCCCGTTGAACGTCCACGAACCGGAGTCGGCCGTGTCGAAGCCGGTGAGCTGGTTGAAGAACGTGGTCTTGCCGGCTCCGTTGGGCCCGATCAGCGCGGTGATGGAGCCGCGCTGGATCTCGACGTGGTTCACCTCGACGGCGGTCAGGCCGCCGAAGCGGCGCACCACGTTGTCCACCACGAGGATCGGGTCCGGCTTGGGCACACCCGGGTCGCGGGCCAGGTCCTTGAAGACGGCCAGGGCGGCCGCCTTGCGTCCGGTGTTCTCTGTGGTCTCAGCGTGCATCGATCGCTATCTCCCTCTTGTCACCGAAGATGCCCTGTGGCCGGAAGATGAGCAACAGGATGAGGCCGAGCCCCACCAGGACGTAGCGCAGCGCGCCGGCCTGGTTGGTGTCGATGAAGGTGATGACGCCCGCGCCGACGGCCTCGCTGAGCACGCCGTTGAGCAGCACCAGCAGCACCCAGAAGAGCATCGCCCCCACGACGGGGCCGAGCACTCGGGCGGCGCCGCCCAGGATGACCATCGTGTACAGGTAGAACGTGGTCTCGGTGCCGAACACGTCCGGTTGCACCGAGCCGTAGGCCAGGCCGTAGATGAAGCCGCCCAGGCAGCCGATGACGCCGCCCAGGATGAGCGACTGCATCTTGTACGAGAACACGCTCTTGCCCAGGCTGCGCACCGCGTCCTCGTCCTCGCGGATGGCCTTGAGCACGCGGCCCCAGGGGCTCTTCATCAGCAGGTAGACCAGACCGCAGCAGAGCGCGATCAGCAGCCAGCCGACGGTCAGCACCCACATCGAGCGGCTGTTGAAGAACAGCGGTACGGGGCCGAGGTTGAACCCGTAGTTCCCTTCGGGGAACGGGTTGAGCGCGTAGAAGCCGTCGGTGAAGCCGCGCCGTCCGTCGGAGCCGCCGAAGACGCTCTTGAACTGCACCGAACGGAAGACGAGCCGGACGATCTCGGCCGCGGCGATGGTGACGATGGCCAGGTAGTCGGCCCGCAGGTGCAGGGTCGGGATGCCCAGCAGGATCGCCATGATCACAGCCGAGATCAGGCCGACGATGACGCCGACCCAGAACGGCAGGCCCAGGACGGTGACCGTGACGGCCAGGCCGTACCCGGCCACGCCCATGAAGGCGGCCTGGCCGAAGTTGAGCAGGCCGGTGTATCCGAAGTGCACGTTGATGCCGATGGCGGCCAGAGCGTACAGCACCGTCTCCACGTTGATCGCGGCCTTGACGGTGGTACTGATGATCGTGATCCAGTCCATTCTGATCCTCCCCCGATCAGCCGATTCGCTCTCGGCGGCCGAGAATGCCCTGCGGCCGGACAAGGAGCACGATGATGAGTACGGCGAGCGCGCCCACGCTCTTGAGCTCCGGTGGCACCCACAGGGTGGAGACCTGGATGAACAGGCCGACCGCGAGCGAGCCCACCAGGGCGCCGAAGGCGGTGCCCAGCCCGCCGAGCGTGACGCCGGCGAAGATGAGCAGCAGGATGTCCTGGCCCATCGTGTACTTCAGGTTCTGGGAGAGGCCGAGCAGGATGCCGGACAGTGCGGCGATGGCGCCGCCGCCCGCCCAGATGATCCGGATCACCCGGTCGACGTTGATGCCGGACGAGGCCGCGAGCGCCGGGTTGTCGGCCACGGCGCGGGCCGCCTTGCCGGTGCGGGTGCGCAGCAGCGCGAAGCCGACGATGATCAGCACCGCGAGTTCGATGCCCATGGCGACGAAGTTCTTGGGCGCTGCCGAGATCGGCCCGATCTCCACGCCGGGCTGGGCCGTGTACTGGGCGTACGCCTCGGTCTGACCGCCGAAGAAGATCAGGAACACGTACCGGAGGAAGAGCGCCACGCCGATCGAGATGATCATCATGGCGATCGTGCCGGTGCCGCGCCTGCGGAGCTGGCCCCAGAACAGGCGGTCCTGCAGGTAGCCCAGGATTCCGGCGACGATGACGGCGATCACCGCGGCCGGTATGAGATGCAGGCCGAAGCCGATGTTGAAGGCGTAGGCCAAGATGGCGCCTAGCGTGACCAGCTCGCCGTGGGCGAAGTTGGTCAGGCCGGTGGTGCCGTAGATGAGCGACAGGCCGAGCGCGGCCAGGGCGATGATCAGTCCGAGGTTCAGGCCCTCGAACGTGAGCTGCGCGGCCTGGGTCCAGAACGGGCTCTCACCGCCGCCCGCCGCCTGGTCCTGGTTCGCGGCGCCCTTGGGCTGCAGGGCGTACAGGACCGCGGAGCAGTTGCCCTCGTAGACCGTCGGCGTGCGGACATTGCTGCCGCCGCGCACCTCGGCATTCTGCGGAAGGCTGCTGACATCCAGCGTGACCTTGTACTTGCCTGGTTTGTCGACTTGAACCGTCCAGGAGCCTTCCGCGTTTGTCGTGACCTCCTCGACGGCTTGGCCGTCCTCGGTGGTCACAGCGATCTTTGCGCCGTTCACTGCCTGGCCTTGGAGTTTGAGTGTTCCCCTCAATCCCTGGCAATCGACAGGGCCCGCTTGGGCGGGACCTGCCAGCAGGAAGATGAGTCCACCCAGGAAGGCCGTGAACGCGATCACGGCTCTGCGCAATGGTGCTCCCTCAAAAGTAAGTCAAAGGCGGGGTCAGGACCCCTCCATCTCGACACGCGCGCATCACAGGCACAACTGGGATGCAATGGCGGGAGCTTATTCCGGCTACGCCCGGTTCAGTATCGTTCGTCACCAATTAGTGACATGTGTGTGTCACTCATGTGAGGAACCAACAAGCCAGGTCAGGGGCTAAATGAGGCTTGACGCCTGGCGTCGGGAGAAAACGGATCGATAACGATCGCGTGGAAGAAGTTGACGAGCCCGCGGGGGTGGCCTTTGGGGCCATGAACGGCTCCCTGGCGGACACGGAAGCACCCCCGCGTACGTGGGGGCCGAACACGTTTTCTACTGGGCCACCCCGCGGGCTCTGTTCAGACCACCGTATCGACCCACGGGGGCCATGCGCAAAGGGTCGGCGAAAGTGACGGATGTGACGAAGGGTCAGCGGTCACGCAACATGCAGGTGAGACGGGAGGTGCACACGCGCCGCCCCTGTTCGTCGGTGATCTCGATCTCGTACGTCGCCAGCGTCCGGCCCCCGTGCACCCGGGTCGCCACGCCCGTGACCCAGCCGGAGGTCGCGGAGCGGTGATGGGTGGCGTTCAGCTCGATGCCCACGGCGATGCGGCCGGAACCGGCGTGCAGGGCCGCCCCCACGGAGCCCAGCGTCTCGGCGAGCACCGCGGACGCCCCGCCGTGCAGCAGCCCGTACGGCTGCGTGTTCCCCGCGACCGGCATCCGGCCCACGACCCGCTCCGGCGCCGCCTCGAGGAACTGGATGCCCATCCGGTCCGAGAGCGTGCCTTGGTGCAGGTCGCCGAACACACTCACATCGATGGGGTCGGTGTGCGTCAAAGGGACGTCTCCACTCTTCCGAGCTCGGGTTTTCTGTCGCAGACGCAGACTAGGCTGCGTACGTGCCGAAGAGTGAAGTGACCCCCAGCCGCCCGTGCCTGCTGCTGCTCGACGGGCATTCCCTGGCCTATCGCGCGTTCTACGCGCTCAAGGACGCCAACCTGATGACCACCGACGGTCAGCACACCGAGGCGGTCTACGGGTTCACCTCGATGCTGACCAACATCCTGCGCGACGAGCAGCCCACGCACGTCGCGGTGGCCTTCGACCGGTCGGAGCCGACCTTCCGCCACGAGGAGTACGCCGACTACAAGGCCAACAGGAGCGAGACCCCGGAAGACTTCCGCGGTCAGATGCAGCTCATCTTCGAACTGCTCGACACGCTGCGCATCCCGCACCTGTCCAAGGCGGGCTTCGAGGCCGACGACCTCATCGCCACCCTGGCCACCCGCGCCGGCGAGCAGGGCATGGACGTCCTGATCGTCACCGGCGACCGCGACGCGCTGCAACTGGTCAACGAGCACGTCACCGTCCTGATGACGCGGCGCGGCATCAGCGACATGACCCGGTTCACGCCCGAGGCGGTCGAGGAGAAGTACGGTCTCACCCCCGCCCAGTACCCCGACTTCGCCGCCCTGCGCGGCGACCCCAGCGACAACCTGCTGAGCATCCCCAGCGTGGGGGAGAAGACCGCCGCCAAGTGGGTGCGCGAGTTCGGCTCGCTGACCGCGCTGGTCGACCGGGTCGACGAGGTCAAGGGCAAGGTCGGCGACAAGCTGCGCGAGCACGTCGCCCAGGTGCTGATGAACCGCCGGCTCACCGAGCTGCTGCGCGACGTCCCGGTCGAGGTCGATCTCGCCGACCTCCAGCAGGGCGAGTGGGAGCGCGAGGAGATCAACAAGCTGTTCGACACCCTGCAGATCCGCGGCGAGCTGCGTGAGCGGGTCTTCAAGGTGCTCGGCACCGGCGAGCAGGAGCCCGACCAGGGCTTCGAGGTCGAGACCGTGCTGCTCGGCCCCGACCGCGTGGCCGGCTGGCTGGCCGCGCTGCCCGAGGGCCGCGCCGGGCTGGCCGTCAAGGGCTCCTACGGCAGCGGCACCGGCCGCATCGACGCCGTCGCCATCGCCTCGCCCGACGGCACCGCCGCGCACATCGACCCCGTCAAGCTCACCGAGGGCGACGAGGCGGCCCTGCGGGCCTGGCTGGGCGACGACACCAGGCCCAAGGCCGTCCACGACGCCAAGGGGCCCATCCTGGCCCTCTGGGCGCAGGGCATGGAGCTGCGCGGCCTGAGCTGCGACACCGCGCTGGCCGCCTACCTCGCCATGCCGGGCCAGCGCACCTTCGCCCTCGAAGACCTCGCCAGGCGCTACCTCCACCGCGACCTGCGGGCCGAGGAGGAGCCCAGCGGGCAGGCCGCGCTGTTCGGCGACGACGAGGACGCCCCGGCCAAGGACCTCGCGCTGCGCGCCCACGCCGTGCTGGAGCTGGCCGAGGCCCTGGAGAGCTTCCTGGCCGGGCGCGGCGGCACCCAGCTCCTGGCCGACGTGGAGCTGCCGCTGCTGTCGGTGCTGGCCGAGATGGAGCGCGCCGGCATCGCCGTCGACAGCGAGTACTTCGCCGGCCTGGAGGCCGAGTTCGGGGCGGCGGTCAAGCACGCCGTCGAGGAGGCGCACCGCTCGGTCGGCGAGCAGTTCAACCTGGGCTCGCCCAAGCAGCTCCAGGAGATCCTGTTCACCCGGCTCAACCTGCCCAAGACCAAGAAGATCAAGACCGGCTTCAGCACCGACGCCGACCAGCTCGCCTGGCTCGCCACCCAGACCGAGCACGAGCTGCCCACGATCATGCTGCGCCACCGCGACCAGCAGAAGCTGCGCACCACGGTGGAGGGCCTGATCAAGGAGGTCTCCGACGACGGGCGCATCCACACCACGTTCAACCAGATCATCGCCGCCACCGGCCGGTTGTCCTCGGAGAAGCCCAACCTGCAGAACATCCCGATCCGCACCGCCGAGGGCCGCCGCATCCGGCAGGGCTTCACGGTCGGCGAGGGCTACGAGACACTGCTGACCGCCGACTACAGCCAGATCGAGCTGCGCATCATGGCCCACCTGTCGGGCGACGAGTCGCTGATCGAGGCGTTCGAGTCCGGCCACGACTTCCACCAGGCCACCGCGGCCCGCGTCTTCGACCTGCCGCCCGAGCAGATCGACGGCGAGCTGCGGGCCCGCATCAAGGCCATGAACTACGGGCTGGCCTACGGTCTGTCCGACTTCGGGCTGTCCGGCCAGCTCAACATCCCGGTGGCCGAGGCGCGGGCGCTGAAGGAGGAATACTTCCAGGAGTTCGGCGGGGTGCGCGACTTCCTGCACGCCATCGTCTCCCAGGCCCGCACCGACGGCTACACCGAGACGATCATGGGCCGCCGCCGCTACCTGCCCGACCTCACCAGCGACAACCGCCAGCGCCGCGAGATGGCCGAGCGGATGGCGCTCAACGCCCCGATCCAGGGCTCGGCCGCCGACATCATCAAGGTCGCCATGCTCAACGTCCGCCAGGCGCTGCGCGAGGAGGGGCTGGCCTCCCGGATGTTGCTGCAGGTCCACGACGAGCTGGTGTTCGAGGTGGCGCCGGGCGAGCTGGAGGGGCTCACGAGCCTCGTGCGTGACCAGATGAACGCCGCCTACCACCTGCGCGTGCCGCTGGAGGTCTCGGTGGGGGTCGGCCGCACCTGGGAGGACGCCGGGCACTAGCCGCCCCCGGTCCGCCGCCGAGAGGCCCCTCTCCGCGCCGCGGGGAGGCACTTCCCTCCCCGTGGGGCGCTCGCCGCGACAGGGCCGGGAGGCGCGGACGCCCGGCACGAAGTGCCGTTTGTGCCCTGGATTCTGCACTAGCCTGAGACGACCGTCTTCACCGAGCGGCCGGGAGTTTCGTGCGGTTACCAGCGTCCCTCACGCGGATCATCGCCATCGCGAACATCGTCGTGATCACGGTCGCCGTGATCGGCCTGAGCCTCGTCCCCGACGACTCCCGCCCGCACGCCACGCCCAAAGACGTCGCCACGATCGAGGACGCCCCCGCCGCGCAGCCGCCGTCGCCGTCCCCTGTGGGGCAGCCGCCGGGGGTGGTGGCCACGCCCGACTTCGCGCGGCAGGTGGGGGCCAACGAGGCGGGGCTGGTGCCGGTCCTGATGTACCACCGCATCATGGCCAAGCGGCTCGCCTCCCTCGACCGCACGCCCGCCCAGCTCAGGAAGGAACTGGAGCGGCTGGCGGAGCGGGGCTACGTGCCGATCACCGCCAGGGAGTTCGTCGCCGGCGACATCCGGGTGCCCGCCGGGAAGTTCCCGGTCGTCCTCACCTTCGACGACGGCCACCCCAGCCACTTCGGCCTGGACGCCGGTGGCAACCCGCTGCCCGGCACCGCCGTGGCCGTGATCCAGGAGGTCGCCGGCCGGTATCCGGACTTCCGTCCCGTGGCCACGTTCTGGATCAACGGGGAGCCGTTCGGGCTGCGTGACCGGGCCGCGCAGGAGAGCGCCGTGCGGTGGCTGGTCGATCACGGCTTCGAGGTGGCCAACCACACCTGGGCCCATCCCAACCTGCGGGTGCTCAAGCGCAAGAAGGTGAGCGAGCAGATCGTCCGGCTCGAACGCCTGCTCAGGAAGCTTGGCGCGCCGCCCTCGGAGACGATGGCCCTGCCGTACGGGTCGATGCCCCGTACCAAGAAGGCCGCGCGGAGCGGGACCTGGGACGGCACGCGGTACGATTTCGCGGGCGTGTTCCTCGCCGGGGCCGAGCCGTCGCTTTCGCCCTACGCGAAAAAATTCGACCGTGGGGCGATCCAGCGGATCCAGAGCAACGGCAAGAAGGGCGAGTGCCGCAGGTGGTGCTCGCAATACTGGCTGGAATGGCTGGACAAACACCCCGATGAGCGCTATGTGAGCGACGGCGACCCGAGGCGGATCTCCCTACCGGAGAAACTTCGGGGTAATATCGTCGCCAAGCGAGGGCTGCAGGTCATCGCCTACTGATGTCTCGTTGGATTGACCCAGTGGCGAAGGTCTCATATGCTGATCGCTGCGCTGTGGGCTCGCGCGCGCCTCAGACGGAGCGGGCTCGCGCTCGGTCACGTCGATGTCGTAATTCCTCGGCTTGATGCGGAAGAGGGCCTGCCGCGCATCCGCCACATCGACATCCTGTCCGCGTTCGGAGCAATTCCACACATGACGTCCAGCACTGAGGCCACCTCGAGCACCCCGCAGGTAGCGGTCAACGACATCGGGTCCGAGGAAGCCTTCCTCGCGGCGATCGACGAGACCATCAAGTACTTCAACGACGGCGACATCGTCGAGGGCACCGTCGTCAAGGTCGATCGAGACGAGGTTCTTCTCGATATCGGCTACAAGACCGAGGGTGTCATCCCCTCGCGTGAGCTTTCGATCAAGCACGATGTCGATCCCGCTGACGTCGTGGAGGTCGGGGAGCACGTCGAAGCCCTGGTTCTCCAGAAGGAGGACAAAGAGGGCCGCCTGATCCTGTCCAAGAAGCGTGCTCAGTACGAGCGCGCCTGGGGCACGATCGAGAAGATCAAGGACGAGGACGGCATCGTCACCGGCACCGTCATCGAGGTCGTCAAGGGTGGTCTCATCCTCGACATCGGCCTGCGCGGCTTCCTCCCGGCGTCCTTGGTCGAGATGCGCCGTGTCCGCGATCTGCAGCCGTACGTCGGCCGCGAGCTCGAGGCGAAGATCATTGAGCTCGACAAGAACCGCAACAACGTGGTTCTGTCGCGCCGCGCCTGGCTCGAGCAGACGCAGTCGGAGGTTCGCCAGACCTTCCTCAACACCCTTCAGAAGGGCCAGGTCCGCAAGGGCGTCGTCTCCTCGATCGTCAACTTCGGTGCGTTCGTGGACCTCGGCGGCGTCGACGGTCTGGTTCACGTGTCCGAGCTGTCCTGGAAGCACATCGACCACCCGTCCGAGGTGGTCGAGGTGGGCCAGGAGGTCACGGTCGAGGTCCTCGACGTCGACATGGAGCGCGAGCGCGTCTCCCTGTCGCTCAAGGCCACTCAGGAAGACCCGTGGCAGCAGTTCGCCCGCACCCACCAGATCGGCCAGGTCGTGCCGGGCCGCGTCACCAAGCTGGTGCCGTTCGGCGCGTTCGTCCGGGTCGAGGAGGGCATCGAGGGCCTGGTCCACATCTCCGAGCTGGCCGAGCGCCACGTGGAGATCCCGGAGCAGGTCGTCCAGGTCGGCGACGAGATCTTCGTGAAGATCATCGACATCGACCTCGACCGTCGCCGCATCAGCCTCTCGCTGAAGCAGGCCAACGAGGGCGTCGGCGCCGAGGTCGAGTTCGACCCGACCCTCTACGGCATGGCGGCCACCTACGACGACCAGGGCAACTACATCTACCCCGAGGGCTTCGACTCCGAGACCGGGGAGTGGCTCGAGGGCTTCGACAAGCAGCGTGAGGAGTGGGAGCGGCAGTACGCCGAGGCCCAGCAGCGCTTCGACGCCCACCGGAAGCAGATCGAGGAGGCCCGTAAGGCCGAGGCAGAGGCCGGCGAGGCCGCTCCCACGTCCTACGCGGGTGAGACCCCGGCGCAGTCGGGCAGCTCTTCCTCGTCGGCTCCCGCCAGTGGCGCGCTCGCCTCTGACGAGGCGCTCGCGGCTCTGCGCGAGAAGCTCGCGGGCGGCCAGAGCTGACGTCCTCGGTTCCTTCGAGGGCATCGGCCGCCTGAGGCACAGGTAGTCGGGAAGGCCCCGCACGGTTCGTCCGTGCGGGGCCTTCCGCATGTCCGGCGCACGGAAGTGCTCCGGGGCCCGGCCAATGCGGAAGGAACCTTGCCGCATGGGGGTCTACGGTCGTGGCCATGGACGACATCAAGCCTTTTCACATAGACATCCCGCAGGCCGACCTCGACGACCTGCGGACCCGGCTGCGGCGCGCGAGGTGGGCCGCGCAGTTGCCCGGTGGATGGAGCAGGGGCGTGCCCGTGCAGTACCTGCGCGAGCTGGCCGCGTACTGGGCGGACGGGTTCGACTGGCGGGCGCAGGAGGCCAGGCTGAACGCCTTCCCCCAGTTCCGCACCGTCATCGACGGGCAGCCGATCCACTTCCTGCACGTACGCTCACCCGAGCCGGACGCGCTGCCGCTGATCATGACGCATAGCTGGCCCAGCTCCGTGGCCGAGTTCCTGGAGGTCATCGGGCCGCTCACCGACCCGCGCGGCCACGGCCGCGACCCCGGCGTCGCCTTCCACGTCGTGGCGCCGTCGCTGCCCGGGTTCGCCTTCTCGCCGTTCCCCGAACCCGCCGACGAGCGGCCGTGGAGCATCGAGCGGGTGGCGCGCACGTGGGCGGAGCTGATGCGCGGCCTCGGGTACGACCGTTACGGCGCGCACGGCAACGACTGCGGCGCGCTCGTCACGCCGCAGCTCGCGGCGCTGGACAGCGAGCACGTGGTGGGCTCGCTCATCACCGCGGGGCTCGGCATCCCCACCGGCGCGCCCGGCGAACTCGACGGTCTCGGCGAGGAGGACCGTGCCGAACTGGCCCGGCTGAGCGAGTGGACGACCGGGGGCAGCGGGTACGGGCCGTACCTGGCGGCCCGGCCGCAGACCCTCGGCCACGGATTCGCCGACTCGCCGGTGGCGCAGCTCGCCTACCTGGTGGAGAGGTTCAAGGAGTTCGACGGGTGGGGGTCGGAGGAGGAGCCGATCGGGCGCGACCTGGTGCTCACCAACGCCAGCCTGTACTGGCTGACGGACACCGGGACCTCCTCGTCCTGGCCGTACTACGAGGGGGCGGCCGGGCTGCCGATCTCGCAGCGGGCGGTGCCGACCGGAGTGACGCACGGCGGGCCGGAGGTGCTGCGGCGGGTCGCCGAGCGCGGCAACGACATCGTGTACTGGGGCAAGGCGCACAGCCCCAGCCACATGGTGGGCATGGCGGAGCCGTCCTCGCTGGTGGACGGCATAAGGGAGTTTTTCCGGATGATCCGCTGAGCGCGGGCCGGAGATTTTACCTTTGGCCGTGAGAAGCCTCTGACCTGCGAGGTTGTGCGCTGGGAAACTGTTTGCCGCTGATGGTCGAGACTCTCCCAAGGGGTGGCGCATTGGGCATGGCACAGCGGGTGTTCCGGGCGACGGCCGTGCTGGCGGTCGTGGCCGCCCTGGTCCCGGTGGGAGTGTGTGCGGGCGCCACCCTTTCGGGGTCCGGGGTCGCCGCGCGAGCCGGCGGGTCGTTCGGCCTGGCCGGGGTGCGACGGCAACCCGTGATGGGCGGCGGCCTGGTGTGGCGGGCCTGCGGGGACGGGCTGGAGTGCGGGAAGTTGTCCGTGCCCGTCGACTGGGCCAGGCCGCGCGGGCCGCGTACCGCGATCGACCTGGCCAGGATGCCCGCCCGCCACCCGGCCCGCAGCCTCGGGCCGCTGGTCGTGAACACCGGGTCCGGTCCCACCATCCAGGGGGTGCGGGCGCGTCCCGACGCCGTGAGCGAGCTGGCGCGCTGGTTCGACGTGGTGTTCGTGGAGCCGCGCGGGATCGGCGACCGGGGCAGCGCCGCCACCGTGCGCTGCTCCGTGCCCCAGCCCGACCCCCGGCGGCTCCAGCTCACCCCCGGACCGGCGGCGTGGCGGGCCTACGCCCGCGACAACGCCGCCTACGACCGCAGTTGCCGCATCGCCGCCGGGCCCGCCTACGCGGGGCTCACGTCCTGGCAGGTGGCCCACGATCTCGACGCCGTACGCGCCGCGCTCGGGCAGCCGCGGCTGCGGTACTTCGGCAACTCCGACGGGGCCGGGTACGGGCAGGCGTACCTGCGGCTGTTCCCGCGCCGCGTGGAGCGGATGTATCTGGAGGGCGTGCCCGACCAGCGCCGGTCCGGGCTGGGACGGCGGTTGATCGCCCACGCGCGGGCGGCCGAGCGGCAACTGGCCTACTTCCGCGCCTGGTGCGCCGGGCGGATGGGCTGCCCGCTCGGTGACCGCGACGCCGTGCGGGTGCTGGACGGCCTGCTCGAACGCGCGCCCCTGCCGGCCGGCCCCGGACGTGCGGTGGACGGCCGCCAGATCGCGACCGCCGTGCTGGCCGGGCTGGTCCCGCAGCGCTGGCCGGAGCTGGCTCAGGCGCTGTCGGCGGCCGAGGCGGGCGACGCGAGCGCGCTGGCCGCGATGGTCGTAGAGGAGCGGCCCGTGGCTCCGGCCATGGTGACGCGGTCGCTGCACTGCCACGACTTCATGCCCGCCGTGCCCCGCTACCGGCGCTTCCTGGCGATGGAGGCGCGGCTGCGGGAGGTGGCGCCCCGCGTGGGCTGGCTGACCGGCCGGTACGAGGTCGGCCGCTGCCTCGGCATCCCCGGACCGCCGGCCTGGCCTGCGCGATCGGCGAGCGGGGCGTCCGCCGCGCGGCCTGGACCGGGCGCTGCCGTTGGGCCGGGGTCGAGCGAGGGTTTCGCCGCGCGGCCCGGACAAGGCGCTGCTGCTGGGCCGGGGGAGAGTTCCGCCGCTGGGCCGGGGCCGGGCGACGGTTTCGCCGCGCGGCTGGGGGAGGGCGAGGGCTCTGTCTCAGGGCTGGGGCCGGATTCTGCCGCGGGGCTGGGACGGACTGAGGGTTTCGCCGCGCGGCTCGGACAGGGTGAGAGCCCTGCTGCGGGGTCGGGG
>NZ_SSXE01000251.1 GCF_021699195.1 Nonomuraea sp. MG754425
AACCCACACCCCCGCCGCGCCAGGCACCCGGAGGAGTGACCGTCAGAGCCAGGCCCAGTCGGCGTCCGTCACCGCGGCCAGTTCCACGCTGCCCGGCCTCGCGAACGGATCGGAGAGCCGGGCGAGCGCCCCTCCGATCGGAGGGAACAACGTCAGCTCCCCGGCCCGCCGGTAGTCGATCCACCGCACGTGGCCGATCTCGTAGCGGCCACCGGCCACTTCGTCGAACTCGTGCCGTGCCAGCCCGCGGCGGACGTCCGGGCTGACGTGCAGGCGGTAGACCAGGTGGAGCTTGCGCGGTGACGGCGTCGTCCCCGGGCGCGTCACCCGCACGTCCATCACCCACAGCAGCTCCGGCTCCGTTCCTGCGCCGGGCGCGAGGGCGAGCTCCTCTTCCAGCTCCCTGGTGAGGGCGGCCTCGAACGGCTCGCCCGCGTGGACGTTCCCGCCGATCGTGGTGAACAGGTGCCTGCCGCCTGGACGGTCCCGGCGCAGGAACGCCACCTCGTCACCGCAGAACACCACGGCGCTGACGCGGACCTTGATCGTGCCGAACGGGGGATCGGGGGCGGCGGGTCGGTCGTCGCTCACGGGCGGGCCTCCCCGGCGTGGTGTCATGGGGAGGCCCACCCTATCCGTGTCCGGTCGTCAGGGGAGTTCGTCGAGGAAGGTTCGGGTTTCGGTGAGGAAGCGGTTGTGGGCCTCCAGTTGGGCCCAGTGGCCGCAGTCGGGGACGGTGACGAGACGGGCGTGCGGGAGGCGGGCGGCGGCGCGGCGTGAGCCCTCGGGATCGACGATGGGGTCGTCGGCGCCGTGGAAGATCAGCGTGGGCACGCCGATCTCGTGCACGCGGCCGGTGAGGTCGTTGAGCATGCCGTGCCGTCCGAGGGTGGCCTGGTTGTAGCGGGCGTAGCCGAGACCGGCACGGGGTTTGCGGGCCTCGCGGACGAACTCGGCGACGACCTCGGGCGGGAGGGTGGCCGGGTCCTTGACGATGGCCCGGATGGCGGCGCCGGAGAATCGGTTGGCCAGGCGGGTGGCGGGCAGCAGCACCCGGTCGGGGGCCTGCGCCGCGACCCAGGCGCCGAAGTGCGCGGCGCGGTTGCGGAAGATCGGTACGAGCCCTCCCGGCGCGACGAGGACGAGCCCCGCGACCCGCTGCGGGTGGTGCAGGGCGAGGTTGAGCGCGACGTCCCCGCCCATGGAGACGCCGGCCACCACGGCCCGCGTGATGCCGAGCGCGGCCATGGCGTCGGCGACGACGGCGGCGAGTTCGCGCGGGCCGCCGGCGGGTGCGACGTCACCGCTGCCGCCGAATCCGGGCAGGTCGGGGGCCCACACCTCGCGCCCGGCCGACAGCGGCTCGATGAGCCGGTACCAGGAGATGGCCGCGTTGTCCGTGCCGCCCCCGTGGATGAGCACCAGCGGGACGGGCTCCTGCGGGTGGCCGGCGTGCAGGACGCGCAGGCGGCCGGCGGCGGTGGTGAGGTGGCGTTCGGACGCGCCCGGCGGGACGAGGGAGGCCATCACTGCTCCCGTTCCGCGATCAGCGCCTCGGCGAAGGTGACGTAGGCGCGTTTGCCCGCGGTGGTGTCGGCGATGCCGGTGTCGGCGGCGCGGGCCATCAGCTCGCCCATGCCGAGGATGAGCGCGTCCGTCTCGGTGGGGGCCGCCCGCCTGGCGAGGGCCTGGTTCCACAGGGTGAGATTCGCGGCGAGGACGCCCGCGTCCAGGTCCGCCGTGACGATGCCCGCCGCTTGGAGGACGCGGATGAACTCGGCCCCGAGCAGCTCGCGTGCCCGGACGCGTCCGTCGTCGTGCGCCAGGCCGCGCAGCGGGGCGGGTTCCTGGTACAGGCGCAGCAGGGCCGGGCGCCCGTGCAGCGCGGTCACCGCGTGGACGTACAGGCGTGAGAACGAGCCGCCGCCGGGGTCGGCCAGCACGAGTTCGATCGAGTGGCGGGTCGCCAGCACGAGCTCGCGGTCCACGACGGCCCGCAGCAACTCGTCCTTGTCGGTGAAGCGCAGGTAGAGCACGCCTTTGGCGACCCCGGCGCGGGCGGCGACCGCGTCCATCCGCACGCCGCCGAAGCCCTGTTCGGCGATGAGCCGGGCGGCGGCGTCGAGGATGACGTTCGTGTCGACGCTGGGACGGACCACCATCAACCCCCTAAATGACTGAAATCTCCATTTCGGTCATTTAGCGTAGCAGCAGGTGGTCCGTCACTCGGCGACGAGGGCGAGGGTGAAGCCGTCGCAGCCCTTGGAGCCGACCGTCCGGACGAAGGCGGCGGGAGCGCGCTGACGCCGCGTGCGCTCGCCGTCTCACGAGGCCGGCACCGCTCTGCCGCCCGCCGAGGCGCACCGAACGTCTCACCATGCGAGCGCAGGGTTGATCATCAGGCAGATCCTCCCTAGGGTCCAGGGCCAACCAGACCGTCTCCTGCTGGAGGACTGTTGAAGATCCGTGTTCTGAGCGCCGCGCTGGCCGTCGCGACATTGAGTGGACTGCTGGTGGCAACCCCGGCGCAGGCGAGGGACGGAGTGTCTTCCGGCCGCACGAGTCGCCCGAGCGGCGGCAACGGGTACGCCAAGGTGACCGTCGACTTCGTCAGCCGGACGAAGGTCGTCTTTCGGAGTTTCCTGGTGCGCGACCTCTGTCCCGGTGACAATCTTCCGGTGAAGGCCCGGATCGTATACAAATACACCACCGGAAGCTGGCGCACACTCCCCTGGAAGAAGGACACCAACGGCTGCGCCGACAAGGGCACCAACTTCGGAAACGTCACCCTCTCCCGCTCCCGGTCCATCTCGGCGGTCACCCTGGAGCTGTGCGTCTACAACAACAAGTCTGACATTCACTGCGTCAACACCACGACTCGCTACAATCAGTACGTACACCCGGGCCGCTGACGCTCAGGCAGGTCACAGCACGTTCCCGATCGGCCCGGGCATGCCGGGGACGGGCTGGGGCACGGCAGGTTCCCTTTCGAGGCTGAAGTGACAGGGAAAGGGAACCGGTGTGATCGGGCCTTCGTCGTACAGGCATGACGGAACCGCATCTCACCTGCCCCCTGTGCCAGGGCATCCAGTTCCAGCGCTCGATCGGCCGGATCAACAGCAAGTGGGGGATGAACTCCCGCCCGGTCATCCTGCTGATCTGCATGCGGTGCCGCCACGTGCTGCCGTTCTGGGACACGAACTCGATCTTCGACCTGAGCAACCTCTCCGAGGTCTAGTGCAGGAGGGGCACGCGCGGATCCACGAAACGGGCGAACCGCGGCTCGACGGACACGGTCACCGTGGCGCGGGGCCCGTCACGGTGCTTGGCCACGATCAGGTCCGCCTCGCCGGCCCGCGTCGAGTCGGGGTCGTAGGCGTCCTCCCGGTGGACCATGACGACGAGGTCGGCGATGTGGCCCACCGCGTCGGAGTAGCGCAGGTCGGTCAGCGGCCCCGGGCGGCGGTCGATCCGGCACTCGGGGTTGCGGTTGAGCTGCGCGCCGACCACCACCGGCATCTCCAGTTGCATCGCCAGTTCCTTGAGCGCGCGGGCCGCCTCCGTCACCAGCCGGTCCCCCGGCTCCCCCGGCCGCGTCGAGCGGATGTCGTGCAGCCCGTCCACCACCATCAGGCGCACGTCCTCGACGGCGGCCAGGTCGGCGGCGCGGGCCGACAGGTCCACGACCGTCCAGTCCGTCGGCGTGACGATGAACAGCGGCGCTCCGGCGGCCTCCGTCATGCGGCGGGTGACGCGGGCCCACTCGTCGTCGTCGAGCGTCCCGGCGCGCAGCCGGTCGAGCGGCACCCGCGTCTCGGCGGACACCAGCCGGAGGATCAGCTCGTGGTGCGGCGACTGGTAGCCGGCCAGCATCGTGGGCGTGCGGTGCCGGATCGCGGCGTTCCGGCACAGGTCCATGAGCAGGGTCGAGGTGCCCATCGACGGGCGGGAGGCCACGACGGTGAGCGTGCCGGGCGCGAGACCGCCGCCGAGCAGGGCGTCGAGCTCCTCGAATCCGAAGGGAACGCCGGATCCGTCGGCGCGCCGCGTCCCGATCGTGTCGGTGGCGGAGCGGACCAGGTCGGCCAGAGGGATCGCATCCTCACGCGGATCGTATAAGGCGCCGCCTTCGAAGGTGGGGGTGCAGTCGGTCATGCGTCTCTCTATCGGTGAGCCGTCGGAAACAGGTCGTGGCGCAACTCGGACGCGATCGGGCGGACCCTCGGGCTGGGACGACGGACGAACGCACTGATATCGCACCATCGCACCCTAACATCCACCTTGACAGAAAGTCATGAGTGATCGCTAATTTCGCTTGCTAAACGCGGGCCCGGCTGCTTCCGGCGGTCTTTAGACAGTAGCTTCGCACCGGGGCGCGGTTTTAGGAATTTCGTATGATGTTTGCGCCGCGCTTGCTCACAAGAGCACAAGCCGCCGTTATTGGCACTGTCCTACATCACCGATCCGAGTTCGATGTCAGCTCCGGCCATGGATAACCAGCCCCGGTCCGTGCATCGAACGGAAGGCCGGGTCCGCGCCCGCGTTTGCTCGTTATTGGGCCCCGGGACGCCCCCGGAACCAACGGCCAGGGTGCCGCCGAGCGGGCCCCGGGCGGCCACCCGGCCCGTGCGAGCACAGGCTCGAATCCGCTGCCGTCCAGGATCGACCCCGCGCACAGCCCCCGCCTGACGCCGGCGAACCGCCCGGCCGCCTGGGTGGACGAACTCACCGGCGTCGACCGCGTGGGTGGCCGCACACCACCCGAGCCCCGCGCACCACCCGAGCCCGCGCACCACCCGGGCCCCGCGCTGCTCCGGCGCGCTCGATCATGGCCGGGGCCTCGGCGACGGCGACCACGCGGCCCTGCGCGAGCGGGCCCGCGCAGGGCCGCGGCGGCGCCGCCGTCACGTGACGTGCGGTTCGGGCGCCTCGGCGAGCGACAGGCTGTTGCCGTCCGGGTCGAGGACCTCCACGTGGCGCACGCCGTTGCCGTAGGTCTCCACGGGCTCGTGCCCGATGCCGTGCGCGGCCAGCCTGGCGAGGATGTCGTCCAGGCCGGTGACGCCCAACGTGATCATGGTGCCGCCCACCCGCGCGGCCCGCACGTCACGGTCGTCGATGACGACCCACGCGTTCGCACCGACCTGCCACAGATCCTCCTCGCCGATGACCTCGTCCGCCGGGCGGCCGAAGAACACCTCGAACCATTTCCGCGCTGCCGCCCGGTCGCGCACGCACACCACGCTGTACAGGTCCACCTGATCCGCTCCTCTCCGTCGGTTCGCCGGTGATGAGACCGTCCTCGCGACCGGAACTCATCGGCGCCGGCACAGGGGCGCGCTTCCCGCGCTCCGCGAAGCCGGACCGCATTACCGAATAGCCGGGACACCGCTTATCCGATTTCCACTGCCACCCCGGGATCTCGGCGCGGCCGTCGGAGAAATCGAGTTCCCGACTCATTGCCGGCCGCCGCCGGATTCGCGATATCACTCATGACGATCATGACATTCCCCCAGGTGAAGTCATGACGCCGTGTCACTGGCGTTGTCACGGAGCGGGCAAAATACTGGGGCAGACGCCGCTGTCCCGACCCCGGAGAACCCCACATGCCCGAGCACCGACCGCCCGGCGGCGGTGGACGCCGATGAGCAGCCCGGCACCGGACGCCGAGCCGGCCCGGCAACAGCTCCGCAAGCTCAACCTCACCATGTTCCTGCCGCTGCTCGTCGTCGCCGGCGCGGTGGTGGTGGCGACGGACGCCCGCACCTGGTGGGACGCGCTCGTGCTCAGCGCGGGCGTGGTGGCGGCGATGGTGGCGTTCGTCCGGTGGGCGGCGGGCGACGTCCTGCGGGTCGCGCTCCCCTGCCTGCTCGTCTGCGGGGCCGTGTGGCCGTTCTCCGTCCTGGTGATCGGCGGCGGCGCGGCGTACTACGGCCTGTCCTTCGTGAGCTGCCTCGTCGTCCCCCAGTTGCCGAGGCACCGGGGCGCGGCGGCGGTCGCGCTGACCGCCTACGTCGCGGCGGTGGGCGCGGCGCGGCTGCTGGTCACGGACGAGAGCGTCACCGGCGTGCTGTTCCGGTTCGTGCTCATTCCCGCGGGCATCACCGCGGCGCTGATCGCGCTCAGGTTCCCGAACAAGCGGTTCTACGACGTCGTCGCGGAGCTGGAGGAGGCGCGGGAGCGGGAGGCGGAGCTGGCCGTCATCCGCGAACGCGTCCGGTTCGCCAGTGACCTGCACGACATCCAGGGCCACACCCTGCACGTGGTGAAGCTGAAGACGGCGCTCGCCCAGAAGCTCGTGGACAGCGACACCGAGCGCGCCAAACAGGAGCTGCGGGAGATCCACGCCCTGGTCAGCGACACCATCACGCAGACCAAGGAGCTCGCCTACGCGCAGCGGCGGCTCAACCTCTCCGCCGAGCTGGAGAACGCGCGCAACCTCTTCGAGGCCGCGGGCATCGACGTGCGCGTCACCCGCGAGGCGGACGTCGCCCCGGGCGCGAGCGAGCTGCTGGGCCAGGTGCTGCGCGAGACCACGACCAACATCCTGCGCCACGCCCAGGCGACGCGCGTGCGGATCACGCTGACGGAGTCGAGCATCACCGTCGTCAACGACGGCGCCCCGCCGGGGCCGCTGCCGGAGCTGCGCGGGCTGGCCGCCCTCGAACAGCGCGTCACCGCCGACGGCGGCGAGCTGACGGTCGAGCAGGACGACGGACGGTTCGTCACGGCCGCGCAACTCCCGCGGCAGCGTCCGGCGGCCGGGAACCCCGCTGACCGGTGAGCTCCGCGCGGGTCCTACTCGTCGGGACGCCGCTGCTGCTGGGACGGCCCGGAACGTACTTCGTCGCGCATCGCCCTGATCATCCGCAGGATCCGCTCCCTGAGCTCCGCCGGTGGCCGCTCCCCGCCGCCGTGCCGGGCGACCAGCTTCTTGACCGTCTCCACGATCGTGTACTCGCCCAGGCAGCCGGCGCACTCCTCCAGATGCTCGCGGACCTCGGCCGACTCCTCCTCGCCGAGTTCGTGGTCGAGGAAGAGGAACAGGCGCGCGAGGATGGCCTGGCAGTCCCCCGCATGGTCGGGCTCCCGCGCCACGCCGGCGGGTGGTGCGAGCCCGTCGTCCTCCCTGCGGGCGAGCGCCCTGAGCAGCCGGGGCCAGCAGCCGCCGGAGCGATCGTCACGTTGTTCCCGCGGGCGGAGCGGCGGGCGTGGCTCGTCCTGCCGCGCGATCGCGGAGACGAGGCGCGCGCCGAACCCGCCGTCAGGTGACATCGGCGCCCGCCTCCTCGACCGCCGGCGCCGTCCGGGCGGGCTCCGGCTCGATCGCGGCCACGAACAGCCGCGCCACCTTCTCGACGACCAGCGGCGCGGCCACCCCGAGACCCAGCGCCGCGAACGCGCCCTGGATCTGGCCGCTCTGGGAGCCGGCCGCGGCGAGTGCGGCGCCGATGCCGACCCGGATGACCACGGAGGTGACGTACGCCGACAGCCCCTGGGGAATCGGCCGGCGCCATGACCAGGACCGCGCCCGCCGGATGCGGGCGTGCAGTTCGAGACCCTCGACGCACAACCCGCCGACCATGCCCCACAACGCGGCGGCCCATAAGGGGAACATGCCTCGACCGTAAACCAGACGGCGACGTGCGCGCATCGCCCGGCGGGCCCCCGTTCGACGCGCCGCCACGCCGGGGGCGCGGCCGGGGATGCGCTGTGGCAGGCCGCCGGGTGGTGAGAGGATCGCCTCGTGTCGCGAGATGTCCGCCGCCTGCTGATCGTCCACCACACCCCCTCCCCCGTGCTGCGCGAGCTCTTCGAGGCGGTACGGCGGGGCGCCGCCACCGACGAGGTCGAAGGGGTGGAGGTGGTCGCCCGCGCGGCGCTGCGCGCCACCGCCGTGGACGTGTTCGAGGCCGACGGCGTCATCCTGGGCACCCCGGCCAACATCGGCTACATGAGCGGGGCGCTCAAGCACTTCTTCGACACGATCTACTACCCGTGCCTGGAGGACACCCAGCGGCTGCCGTACGCGCTCTACGTGCACGGCAACAACGACACGGCCGGCGCGGTCCGGGCGGTGGAGTCGATCGCGACGGGGCTCGGCTGGGAGCGGGCGCACCTGCCGGTGACGGTGATCGGCGCGCCCGTCCAGGACGACCTGTCGGCCTGCTGGGAGCTGGGTGCCACGATCGCCGCGACGATCAGCCCCGGGTGACCCCGCGACCGCGCGGTCGGGCCGCGTGCCGTCCCGTCCGGCTGCGGGTGATCAGGCCCTGTCCCTACCGGCGCGCGCCGAGCCGGTCCTGACCGGTGGCGGCGCGGGCGTCCTGGACGACCCGCTCCGACGGCGCCTGCTGGCCGCCGAACAGCGTCTGCCTCGCCCTGACCAGCCGTTCGTGGGGCTCGCGCCCGTAGCCGGTGCCCAGGGTGGTGTAGTCGAGCTGGGTGGCGAGCAGGTCGCGCAGGTAGCCCGTGTTCGGCTCGAAGGTGACCGGCGGCGGCGACTCGGGCGCGCACACCTGCTCCGGGTCGCGGCCGTCGTGCCGCCGGAACAGCTCGGCCGCGATCCGCAGGTGCTCCAGCTCCATGCCGAGGTGCAGCTCCCAGACGGCCCGCACCCGCGGGTCGGGCTCGGTCTCAGCGAACGAGTGGTACAGGTGGCACTCGTTGTACTCGTGGGTGAGCAACCGCTCCCACCAGCTCTCGCCGGGGTCCACGAGCGACTCGTAGTGGGTCAGGTGCCCCTCCTGGACGAGGCCGATCTCCTGGAAGAGTTGCCGGGCGAGCGGCTCGGCGAAGGCGGGGCCCACGGTCATGGAGAGGTTCATGGCGTGCTGCTCGGCCGACAGGACCGTCAGCACGTGCAGCTTGCTGACCGGGGCGGCCCGCTCGCGGTCGTAGGGCTGGCGCACGTTGTCCAGGGGATCGCGGTGCTGCAGGTGCGGGGGGCGGCCGGGCCTGATCTCGATCAGATCGCCGACGATCTTCCCGGCGTCGCGGTGCTCGATCAGCTCGTACAGGCCGGCCAGGCGGTAGAGGTGGTCGAAGTGCTCCAGCGCGCCGAACTGGTAGCCCTGCTTCAGGTACGGGTCCGGCTCCATGCGGGCCGCCCACGCCGTCAGGTCCACGGCGGCCTGCTCGCAGGCGATCGTGGTCTCCAGGGCGGAGGCCACGCCGGGCAGCAGCCAGCCGACCGCCTCCCGCTGCTGCGCCTCGATGTAGCGGACCCGGGCGAGCCGCTGCGTGGTCTCCAGGTCGGGGCAGTGGCGGGCGAGCCGGTGACTGAACCGGATCGCCTCGGCCTCGATCCCGCTCATCGTGATGATCCGGCACCGCGTGTACGGGTCGGCGTGGTCGGGGTCGATCGGCGTGACGTTCAGCGCCCGCAGGTTGCGCGGCTGCTCGTCCAGCGGGATGCCACGCTCACGCAGTGGATCGAAGGTCATGTGCGTGCGCTCCTTCGCGCTCGTCCGCGGCGGGCGCGCTGCCCGCCCCCTCCGAGGCTTCCCGGCCCGGTCTCGGCGCGCCCTCCGCCGAACCTCCAGACTTGGCAATGAGCCCGGCCGGGGCCGGGGGGTAACGGTCTTACCTCCCTGCTGCCCCGCGGGCGCGCATACCCTGAGGTCATGGGCCATCTTGACCACCGCGCCGAGGTCCGCGAGTTCCTCAGCTCGCGGCGGGCGCGCATCACGCCGGAGCAGGCCGGGTTGCCCGCCTACGGCGGCCACCGGCGCGTCCAGGGGCTGCGGCGCGAGGAGGTGGCGCTGCTCGCCGGCGTCTCCGTCGACTACTACGTGCGCATGGAGCGGGGGAACCTGTCGGGCGCCTCGGACAGCGTGCTCGCCTCCCTGGCCCGCGCGCTGCGGCTGGACGAGGCCGAACGCGACCACCTGTTCTCGCTGGCCCGCGCCGCCGGCCCGGCCGCCCGCCGCCGTCCCGCCCCGCCGGCCGGGGTGCGGCCGGGCACCCGTCAGGTGCTGGACGCCATCACCGACGCGCCCGCCTGGGTGCGCAACGCCTGCCACGACATCGTCGCGATGAACCGCCTGGCCCGCGCGCTCTACGCCCCCGTGCTGGCCGATCCTCGCCGGCCGGCGAACACCACGCGGTTCGTCTACCTCGACCCGGCCGCCCGCGAGTTCTTCGTCGACTGGGACCGGATCGCCGGTGACGCCGCCGCCATGCTGCGGCTGGAGGCCGGGCGCGACCCGTACGACCGGGGGCTGATCGAGCTGGTCGGCGAGTTGTCCACGCGTAGCGAGGTCTTCCGGCGGCGCTGGGCCTCCCACGACGTGAAGTTCCACCGCAGCGGGCGCAAGCGGCTGCGTCACCCGGTGGTCGGGCAGCTCGACCTGGACTTCGCCTCGATGGAGCTGCCGTCCGAGCCGGGGCTGACCCTCAACGTCTACACCGCCGCGCCCGGCAGCCCCGCCGCCGACGGCCTCAGGATGCTCGCGAGCTGGGCGGCCACCCAGGATCTGGCCCCCGATCAGGAGTCCGAGCCGAGCTGAGCGGCACGCCGGCCGATCTGCCGACGGCGGACCCGCGCCAGGTGCGCCGTTCATCCTGCGCCGACCGGCCGCCGGCAGGCCCGGCTACGAGCGTCGACCACGGAGGGCCTCATGCGAGCGACACTGATCTACGGCGCCGGCGACGTACGCGTGGAGAACGTGCCCGACCCGGTGCTGCGCGACGAACGACCGGACCGCGCTGAAGGTCCTCGTCCGGCCCTGACCGGGGGCCGCGAGGGAGTCCTCACCGAGGGCTCCCTGCGGGCAGGGACGTCGAGGCCGGCTCACCCGGCCGCACGGGAGCCGCGGTGACCGGGCCGGCAAGCTCCTCGCCGCCGGGGCGAGCCCGCGCCAGACGACGGGCGTGCCGGACGTGCCCCAGGGCGCACCCCGCCACCGCCACGGCCACGAGCTCTGCCAGCCGGACGAGGTCGTCGCTCGCGAAGGCCAGCTCACCACGGGTGTGGACGAGGAAACCCGTCACGAAGCACCAGCTCATCAGGCCGGTGAGCGGCGCGGCCAGGTAATGTCGCGCCCACGCGCCGAACAGCGCCACCGCCACCCCCACCAGCCCGACCCGTGCCACGGGCTCGGGGAAGGTCACGGCGGCCACGCAGCAGGCGGCCGCCGCGCAGCCGAACCCGGCCGGGAGCAGAATTTCCCAGGAATGCGCACGCATCCACCGGCCCCCTTTCCTTGGAAAACACTCCCAGACAAGCCCGTCCGGGGCAGTCTCGGGTGCTTTTCCCTGGAATTCGTACGCGCGTTGACTGAGTTCTTACGCGGCGGCCGTCAAGGGGCCGTCAATATCGTCGGCAACGGCGGTCCGGGCGTCGTGGAGCGGGGGCGCCGGGGAGGCCGCGGGCGTCGTGCCTTTCCCACGATACGTCGGGGAAATCAATCCGGCGACCCCGGGCAGGACGGCATTCTGTGTCAATGTCGCGTCAGCTTCCCCGGGACCGGCGTAGGGAAAACGTAGCGGTCATCCGTATTTCCGCCGGACGGGTCTAGCGTCCTGGGTGAACCACCTTTTCTGGAGGAATCCCATGGCAACACCCCTGCACCACGCCCCGTGCCGCGACGACGACGGCGTGCTGCCCCTCCTCCCGCACGACCCGTGGCCGTCGAGCGCGCGCCCGCAGCCGGACGGCGACCTGCTCGTGGGCGGCGTGTCGCTGGCCGGGATCGCCCGGCGCTTCGGCACCCCCGCCTACGTTCTCGACGAGGACGACGTGCGGCGGCGCTGCCGCGCCTTCACCGCCGCCCTGCCCGGCGGCCGGGTCGCCTACGCGGGCAAGGCGTTCCTGTGCCGGGCGATGGCCGACTGGGTCCGGACGGAGGGCCTCGACCTGGACGTGTGCTCGGGCGGGGAGCTAGCCATCGCCCGCTCCGTCGGCTTCCCCGGCGAGCGGATCGTCTTCCACGGCAACGCCAAGACCCCGCAGGAGCTGCGGGAGGCCGTCGAGTACGGCGTCGGCCGCATCGTGATCGACAACCTGGCGGAGATCGCCCGGCTGGCCATGCTGACGCCGCCGGGCCGCCGGCAGGGGGTGCTGCTGCGGGTCGTCCCGGACGTCGACGCGGGCGCGCATCCGGCCGTGCGCACCGGCGGCGAGGACCAGAAGTTCGGCCTGTCGCTCGCCTCGGGAGACGCGGCCATGGCCGTCGCCAGGATCCTCGGGCAGCCGGAGCTGCGGCTGCTGGGGCTGCACTGCCACATCGGCTCCCAGATCACCGAGGTGGAGCCGTACGAGCGGGCGGCCCGCGTCATGGTGACCCAGCTCGCCCGGATCCGCGACACCCACGGCGTGGTGCTGCCCGAGCTGGACCTCGGGGGCGGCTTCGGCATCGCCTACCTGGAGGGCGACGCCGCGCTCGACCCGCGCCGCCTCGGCCCGGCCCTGCGCCGGACGGTCGAGGAGCGCTGCGCGGGCCTGGGCCTGCCCGTCCCCCGGCCGGCGATCGAGCCCGGCCGGGCGATCGCGGGGCCCGCCGGGGTGACCGTGTACCGGGTGATCGCGGTCAAGCGCACCCTCACCCGGACGTTCGTGTCCGTGGACGGCGGGATGAGCGACAATCCCCGCCCGTCGCTGTACCAGGCCGCCTACACGATCCGGGCCGTCGGCCGCCGCCACGCCCCCGCCACCCGCCGGGTCACCCTGGCGGGGCACCACTGCGA
>NZ_SSXE01000252.1 GCF_021699195.1 Nonomuraea sp. MG754425
GGCGACGCCGGGGGAGACTCGGCGGGATCCTGCTGGGCCTCAAGCCAGGGGCGAGGCAATGCGGCCGGCGACGTGCGACTCACCGGGTCGAACCTCAAAGGGACGGCTCTGGAGTGTTGCGAACGGCAACCCTCCAGAGCCGTTTCGTCACACGCCGGCGGTCAGAGTCTCCAGATCGAACTGACGATCCTGGACGCCGGCCACGAAGGCGGCCCACTCCGACGGCGTGAACACCAAGACAGGACCGTCGTGCTGCTTACTGTCACGCAACGCGACGTTTCCATCCGCCAATGGCGCCACTTCAACGCAGGCCGTTGCGCCGTTGCAATAGCTGGCCCTGCGCCAGGCTGCCTTCATGATGTCGTTCTGCATATTCTCCCCAAGGCTCCGTTGCCTTGCTCTCAAACGCTAACGCCGCCAGAACATGACCTTGCGCTGGATGAGGACACGCGACTCGCCCTCGTCCAGAGCCTCCGATCTGATGTGGTCGAAGGCCGTTTCATAGCCGGCCACATATTCGAGGTCGTCGACGAAGCGAGCACTGTACAACTGCTCCAGGTACACGACGTCGTCGAACGCCGGGAACTGGAGATGAATGAACGCACCGGTGTTGACCGGGTGAAGCGAGTCCAGGGGTAGTACCTGGACGCTGACATGAGACAGCATGGACAACTCAAGCAAGTGTTCCATCTGCTCACGCATGACCGTGGCCTCCCCGAAACGTCGCATCAGCGCCGCCTCGTCCAGCACCACGTGCATCCGGCAGGGATCGGGTCTGTGCAGGACCCGTCGCTGCCGATCGAGACGGGCCTCGACCCGGCTGCGGACACCGCTGTGCGTGATGCGTGCGATGCCGCGCGTGGCCAGGATGACCTCTCGGGCGTAGTCCTCGGTCTGCAGGAGACCGGGTACAGCCTGGGGTTCCCAGTTGCGCTGGTGACTGGCCTCCGCCTCCAGCCCGAGGAATCTTGTGTACTCCTCAGGAAGGGCGTCCTCGTAATCTTCCCACCAACCACGCTGTTCCGCATCACGCAACAGGGCGAAGAGCTCTTCAAATTTCGCCTGGTCAACGCGATACAGCTCAGCCATGGACTTGACGTCGTCCGCGCTGGGCATCGTCTTGGCGGCCTCGATACGGCTGACCTTGCTCGGCGACCAGCCGAGCTCTCGGGCGGCCTTGGCCCCGGTGAACTTGCGCCGCTCGCGAAGAAGTCGTAGTTCCTGACCCAGCCGGAGCCGCCGCACCGTTGGACTGCTCTGCTGTGAAGGCACCGCCCACCCTCCTTCAGGAGATGAAGGTGTAGCCGGAAGGGACCGTTTGGAGCCCGGCTTTTTGGGCCGTTCGCCCAATCTTACACTGCAAGTTGCATGTGTACTGCCGCACAGCCTTGCCAGAAGGCTTTCACGGGTAGAGCGTGGGGGCAAGACGACCTTCGCATAGCCCCTGGAAAGAGGGCAGTTCTCGGACTTGCATTCGGTCGCCGACTCGTCTCGTGCAAGTTGCACCGCAAGTCGCGAAAAAAATCCAATCTTCCTTGCTTCAAGTCTTGCAGCAACGTCAACCGCGGAGGACGATCAGAACCAGGAGGGTTCTCAAGTGGCGAGGAGGCCCGCATGACGACACGGCCGACCGCATCGATCCTTCCGCCCGTAGTCGCGCGCCCGTACGAGGGCCGCCCGCCCGGCAACGTCGCCGTCCCCGAAACGAACCGCCACAGGGAGGCCACTTGCCGGAAGGATTCCACCGCCTGAGAAACGTCGCGCGAGCTCGCTCATTCGAGCGTGAAAAAGGCCGGACCGAGGCTGAGCACAGTCACCGCATATGGGCTGCCACCCTGCGGCGAAACCTGGTCATCAGCCTTCGGACCGGCAAGAAGCCACCTCTAAATGCCGCGAAAGGGGTCTTCTATGTACTCACAAGGTACCAAGGGGCTCGGCCGAATCAAGTCCTTGGTCCAGGATGTGATCGCGTCGGCAGACTACGAGATCTGCGTCGAGCCCGACGAATTCGCCTACCGCAGGAACTGGACCGTCGCACGGACGGGATTCGGCTCCCGTAGGTACCGGGACTCCCGGTTCGACCAGCACCCCCTGCCCCGCAAGGTGATCGAGGAGGTGTCCTGACATGCCACGCAACCCGCGCAACCAGCGCTACCCGGCCCGTGAGGACCTCCCCGCGGCGGACCGCGGCTCGGTGCCGGCCAGGCTCTGGCGGGCCCGTACCGAACTGCTGCTGCTCGCCGGGCTGGCGCTGCTCGTCCTGACGCTGCTGGGCACCGCGCGGGAGGGCCGCTGGCTGCCCTTCGTCCTGCTGGCCGGGGCCGTCTCGGCGCCGGCCGCCACCCGGTTCGGACGCAACTGGATCACGGCCCACTTCTGGTGCGTGGTCTCCCGGCACCGCCTGCAGCGGACCTGCCTGGAGACCACCATGCACACCCGGGCCGGCCGTATCCCGCTGGTGCTCTGGATCACGCCGACGACCACCGGCGAGAAGGCGCTGGTGCTGGTGCGCGCCGGCGTCAGCGCCGAGACGTTCGAGGCGTTCGGCGACGAGATCGCGGCGGCCTGCTGGGCCCGCCACGTGAACGTCCACCGGCACCGTACGCGGGCGCAGTTGCTGATGGTGGAGATCGTCCGGCGCGACGAGACGCCGGGCGCGACCTCGCCGGGGCTGGACCGCCTGTACGGCCGCCGAGCCTGGATCCCGCTGCGATCCGAGTTCGACGAGCCGCCTGATCTGCGCGCCGCGGTGAGCTTGTCCCCGGTGGGCTGAGGACACCTGGGGAGGGCCTTCCCCGGGTGGGCGAGCCCCGGAGACCGCGGGGGCTCCGGGGCTTCCCCATGCGCGTGGTCCGGGCGAAGATGAGTTCATCTGGCGAACTCAGGAGTCGTGATGACGTCGACCGTCCACCGGACCTGTCCCCTGTGCGAGGCCGTCTGCGGCCTGACACTCACCCTCGACGACGGCGGGCACGTCACCCGTGTCCGAGGAGACAAGGACGACCCGTTCAGCAAGGGGTTCATCTGCCCGAAGGGAGCCAGCCTCGGCCGGCTCGACGAGGACCCCGACCGGCTGCGCAAGCCGCTGGTCAGGGAGGGCGAGCGCTGGCGCGAGGTCGGCTGGGACGAGGCGTTCGACGCCGTACGGGCCGGGCTCGACCGGCTGGCCGACCGCCGCTGCGCCGCCGTCTACCTCGGCAACCCCAACGCCCACACCATGGCGGGCGCCCTGTACGCCGCACCCCTGATCAAGGCGCTCGGCACCCGTAACGTCTACTCCGCCAGCACCGCCGACCAGATGCCCAAACACGTGGCCAGCGGGCTGATGTTCGGCCATCCGCTGACCATCCCGGTGCCCGACCTGGACAGGACCGACCACCTGCTGATGCTCGGCGCCAACCCGCTGGAGTCCAACGGCTCCCTGTGCACCGCGCCCGACTTCCCCGGCCGGCTCAAGGCCCTGCGCCGGCGCGGCGGCCGGCTCGTCGTGGTCGATCCGCGGCGCACGCGCACCGCCGCGCTGGCCGACGAGCACGTCTTCATCCGGCCGGGCACGGACGCGTACCTGCTGTTCGGCATCGTCCATACGTTGCTGGCCGAGGATCTGGCCAGGCCGGGGCGCGAGGTGAACGGGCTGGCCGAGGTGCGCGAGGCGGCCAAGCACTTCCCGCCCGAGGCCGTGGCCGGGCGCACCGGCGTGCCCGCCGAGGTGATCAGGCGGCTGGCCAGGGAGCTGGCCGGGGCGCGTACGGCCGCCGTCTACGCCAGGATCGGCACGTGCACGGCCGAGTTCGGCACGCTGGCCCAGTGGCTGGTGGACGTGCTGAACGTGCTCACCGGCAACCTCGACCGGCCCGGTGGCGCCATGTTCCCCAAGCCCGCGACCGAGTTCGGCGGGCGGCGCAGGACGTACACGACGGGGCGGTGGCGGAGCCGCGTCAGGGGGCTGCCCGAGGCGAACGGCGAGTTGCCCGTGGCCACCCTGGCCGACGAGATCGAGACGCCCGGCGAGGGACAGGTCAGGTTCCTGCTCACGGTCGCGGGCAACCCGGTGCTGTCGGCCCCGCACGGCGACCGCCTGGACGCGGCCTTCCGGCGGCTCGACTTCATGGTGAGCGTGGACCCGTACCTCAACGAGACCACCAGGCACGCGAACGTCATCCTGCCGCCGCCAAGGGTCCTGCAGTCGGGGCACTACGACTTCACACTGCTCGGGTTCGCGGTGCGCAACTACGCGCGGTACTCGCCCCCGCTGCTGCCGCTGGACGGGCGGCCGTCGGAGGCGCAGATCCTCGCCCGGCTGGCCGTGATCGCCTCGGGGCTGGAGGGCGACCTGGACGCGTTCGTCATCGACGAGACGTTGCGCAAGGCCACGGAGAGGCCCGGCTCGGGCGTCGAGGGCCGGGACGTGGCGGAGCTGCGCGAGCTGCTGGACGGGGAGACGGGCGGCGAGCGGCGGCTGGACCTCATGCTCCGGCTCGGCCCGTACGGCGAGTGGTCCGGCAAGGGCGACCTGTCGCTGCGCAAGCTGCTCGACCACCCGCACGGCCTCGACCTCGGCGCGCTGGAGCCCCGGCTGGCGGAGGTGCTCAGGACCGCCTCCGGGCTGATCGAGCTGGCCCCGCCGCAGCTCATGGAGGACGTGGAGCGGCTGCGCGGCAAGCTGGAGGAGGAGCCGCCGGAGATCGTCCTCATCGGGCGGCGGCACCTTCGGTCCAACAACAGTTGGATGCACAACGTGGGCCCGCTGGTCGGCGGCAGCAACACCTGCACGCTGCAGATCCACCCCTCCGACGTGGCCCGGCTGGGCCTGACCGGCGAGGCCGTGGTGCGCTCGGCGAAAGGCCAGGTCACGGTGGCGCTGGAACCCACCGACACGATCATGCCGGGCGTGGTCAGCCTGCCGCACGGCTGGGGTCACGCGGGCAGTGCGCAGAACGTGGCGGCCGGGCACGCGGGGGTCAGCGCCAACAGCCTCACCGACGAGACGACGGTGGACGTTCCGAGCGGTAACGCAGTGTTCAACGGAGTTCCGGTCGTGATTTCCCCAACCGGGGTGATCATCGCACATTAGGGTGTCGCGCGTGACTATCGCGCCAGAAGAGGATCGCCTGAACGCCCAGATCGCCTTCGCCATCGAGATCGACAAGTTGAAGCGCATCATCCGCCGCAACCATCTGATCGACGGCTCGCGGCGGGAGAACTCCGCCGAGCACTCCTGGTACGTGGGCACGCTGGCGATGGTCCTCGGAGAGCATGCACCTCCCGGCGCCGATCTCCAGCGGGTGGTGGCCATGTTGTTGGTGCACGACCTGGTCGAGATCGACGCCGGTGACACGTTCATTTACGACGCCGTGGCGGTGACGGCCCAGGCCGAGGCCGAGCGGGCCGCCGCCGACCGCATTTTCGGCCTGTTGCCCGCTGAGCAGGGAGGCTGGTTGAGAGAGCTTTGGGACGAGTTCGAGGCCAGGCAGACGCCGGAGGCGAGGTTCGCCAAGGCGCTCGACCGCTTCGCGCCGATCCTGGCCAACCATCACACCGAAGGCGGCACGTGGCCGTTGTTCAAGGTGACGGCGGCGGAGGTCAGGGAGAAGGTACGGATCATCGAGGAAGGCTCGCCCTCGCTCGGCGCGTACGCCCTGGAGCTGGTAGAACTCTCCGTGGCCAGGGGACACCTGTCCGAGTGATCCCCACATGGCCGGGGTAGGGGACTTGTCGTGAAAGAGACAGTACGCGCGAAACGTCGGCAATTGCGGGGTTTCGTTGGGCCGGTTGCCATCGCCGATCGGCTCGAGAAGTCGAAGGCGATGGACACGCCGATCAGGGCGCTGACCAAGGTCGTACGCCGGCGGCTGCGCCAGGGCCGCCTGCGCGACCTGCTGCACGGCGTCCCCATCGGCGAACCGGTGCACCCCCCGCTGGCGACGATCAGCCTGGGCTGCTGGCTCTCCACGGCCGTGCTGGACCTGGCGAACGCCGACCCCCGGGCCTCGCGGCTGCTGCTGGCCACGGGCCTGGTCAACGCGCTGCCCACGGCGGCGGCCGGGCTCACCGACTGGTCGTCCCTGCACCGGGAGCAGCAGCGGGTGGGCTTCGTGCACATGGCGGCCAACCTCGCCGCGCTCGGCCTGCTGTCCGCGTCCCTGCTGGCCAGAATGCGCGGCCACGAGCGGCCCGGCCGGGTGCTCTCCTTCACCGGGCTGGCCGTGGGCGGGCTCGGCGCCTATCTCGGCGGGCACCTGGCCTACCGGCAGGCGGCCGGGGCCAACCACGCGCCGCAGGTGACGCACCTGGTGCCGCTGGGCTGGCACGACCTGTGCCCGCTGAAGGACCTGCCCGACGGACGTCCGGTGGCCAGGCGGCTCGGGTACATCCAGCTCTTCGTGCTGCGCCAGGGCGACGGCGTGACCGTGCTGGCCGACCGCTGCCCGCACCTGGCGGGCCCGCTGCACCAGGGCAGGCTCGTCATGGAGAACGGGGAGGCGTGCGTGGTGTGCCCGTGGCACAGCAGCACCTTCCGGCTGGCCGACGGGTCGGTCAAGCACGGTCCCGCGACCGCGCCGGCGCCGGTGTTCGAGACGCGGATCAGGCGCGACGGGACCGTCCAGGTGCGGCCGGGGTTGACCTGAAGCTTGGTTGAGGTTCTACGGTCGGGCCATGAACAAGATTCTCGTGACCGGCGCGACCGGGAACGTCGGCAGGCATGTGGTCTCCCAACTCGCCGCGGCGGGCCTCGACGTACGGGCGTTCGCCAGGCGGCCCGAGCGGGTCCAGGCGGGCGTGGAGGCCGTACGGGGCGATCTGGACGTCCCCGAGACGCTGGAGCCGGCGCTCAAGGACGTGGAGAGCGTCTTCCTGCTCTGGCCGGGCTTCTCGACGGGCAACGCGGCGGAGGTGGTCTCGGCGATCGCCGGGCAGGCGCGGCGGGTGGTGTACCTGTCGGCGTACGTGCCGGGCGACGAGCACGGGGCCTCCCACTACGGGGACATCGAGCGGCTCATCCGGCGCTCGCGGCTCGGCTGGACGTTCCTGCGGCCGGGCGGGTTCGCGGCCAACACGCTGGGGTGGGCCGACCAGGTCAGGCAGGGCGTGGTGCGCTGGCCGTACGGGGAGGCGTCCAGGGCGCTGATCCACGAGCGGGACATCGCGGCGGTGGCCGTGCACGTGCTCACCTCGGCGGGGCACAACGGGGCCGCCTACTCCCTCACCGGGCCCGGCGAGCTCACCCAGGCCGAGCAGGTGCGGGTGATCGGCGAGGCGGTGGGACGCGAGGTGCGCTGGGAGGAGCAGCCGCCCGAGGAGGCCCGCGAGCGACTGCTGGCCGCCTGGGGCGACGAGACGTTCGTGCGCAGCGCGCTGACGACGTGGGAGAGCTTCGTGACCACGCCCGAGCGGGCCACGGACACCGTCGAGCGACTGCTCGGCCGGCCCGCGCTCAGCTTCCGCCAGTGGGCCGAGGAGCACGCGGCGGACTTCCGCTAGACCGTCAGGACTCCCCCGCCACCGCGGTGGCCTCGTCGGCGGGGTGCTCGACGAGGGCGAGGATGCGGCTGGACATGAACCGGGCCGTACGCACCGGCGTGCCGCTGCGGGTGACCTCGCTCACCTCCACGAGCCCCCGCCTGGTGGCCACCTCGACCCGCCGGCCGGCGCGGGTGGCCCTGATCTCGTAGGTGCGCGGCGAGGATCCTCCCGCATCGATGACGATCTCCACCCGGTCACCTTTCATACCGGATTCCTACCCACAAACGACTATCCGTACACCAGTACGATAATCGCCACAATCCCCACACAAACGATGACCCCGCGCAACACCGGCGCCGGGATGCGCCGGCCCAGTCTGGCCCCCAGGAAACCGCCCACGATCGCGCCCAGGGCCACCCCGGCCGCCGCCGACCAGTCCACGTCCGCGACCACGAAGAAGAAGACCGCCGCCACGCCGTTGACGATCAGCGCCAGCACGTTCTTGGCCGCGTTCACGCGTTGCAGCCCGTCGTCGAGGAAGATGCCGAGCAGGCCGATCAGCAGCACCCCCTGCGCGGCCCCGAAGTAGCCGCCGTAGACGCCCGCGCCGAGCACGCCCAGCCACAGGGCCGCGCCGCCGTGCGTGCGCGGGCTCGCGCGGCGGGCGGCCATCCAGGCGTTGAGCCTGGGCTGCGCCACCACGAGCACGCAGGCCAGCGCGATCAGCGCCACCACCACGACGTTGAACACGCCCGGGTCGAGGAAGAGCAGCAGGATCGCGCCGGCCAGCGCTCCCAGCGCCGACGCGGCGCCCAGGCGCATTAGGCGGTCGCGCTGTCCCCGCAACTCGGCCCCGTAGCCGTAGGCGGCGGTGAAGGAGCCGGGCACGAGGCCCACGGTGTTGGAGACGTTCGCGACGACGGGATCGACGCCCAGCGCCACCAGAGTGGGGAACGTGATCAGCGACCCCGATCCGACCACCGCGTTGATCGCGCCCGCCACCACGCCCGCGGCGCAGACCGCCACGAGTTCCCACCCCGTCACGAAACCTCCCGATCGGGCCGCCGCGCACGCTGGGACGCCCGGTCGGGGGCCGCGGCGGCAGTCCGTTCAGCAGGGTTGGTTCACCGGGTGTCCTGTCCCTTCGGGGGGTTGAAGAGGCCGCCCAGGTTCTCCAGGACCTTGCCCATCTCAGAGGGGACGATCCAGATCTTATTGGCGTCGCCTTTGGCGATCTCCGGCAGGGTCTGGAGGTACTGGTAGGCCAGGAGATGCTGGTCGGGGTTGCCCTCGTGGATGGCCTTGAACACCACGCCGATCGCGTCCGCCTGCCCCTTCGCGCGCGTGGCCTGGGCCTCGGCCTCCGCCTGCGCGCGCAGCACGGCCGCCTCCGCCTCGCCGCGCGCCCGCAGCACCGACGCCTGCTGCTCGCCCTCGGCGGCCAGGATCGCCGCCTGCCGCTGCCCTTCCGCGGTGAGCACGGCGGCCCGCTTGTCGCGGTCGGCGCGCATCTGCTTCTCCATCGAGTCCTGGATGGAGACGGGCGGGTCGATGGCCTTCAGCTCGACCCGGTTGACCCGGATGCCCCACTTGCCGGTCGCCTCGTCCAGCACGCCGCGCAGCGCGGTGTTGATGTCCTCGCGGGAGGTCAGCGTGCGTTCGAGGTCCATGCCGCCGACCACGTTGCGCAGCGTGGTGACCGTGAGCTGCTCGACGCCGACCAGGAAGTTCGCGATCTCGTACGTGGCCGCCTGCGGATTGGTGACCTGGAAGTAGATGACGGTGTCGATGGACACCACCAGATTGTCGGAGGTGATCACCGGCTGCGGCGGGAAGGACACCACCTGCTCGCGCAGGTCGATCAGGTCCTTGATGCGGTCGACGAACGGCACCACCAGGTTCAGCCCCGGCGTCAGAGTGCGGTGGTAGCGCCCGAGGCGCTCGATGATGGCGGCCGTGGCCTGCGGGATGATGCGGATCGTACGGACCACGCCGAAGCCCACCGCCGCGACCACGACCAAGGCGACGACGAGTTGCTCGACGGACATGGCCACGCTCCGGAGTCGAAGGAACCGACTTCGGAGATCCTATTTGGTTTCCACTTGGGACGGCCTTGATTTGGGCGCCCTTTATCCGCATAAAAGGCGATCTGGTGGGCCTGGGACTCCCTGCCTAGTAGGCGCGCGCGTACCAGCGGCCCTCGGCGCTGCGGTCGAGCGACAGCGGCACCCCGAACGTCTGCGAGAGGTGGTCGGCCGTCATGACGTGCTCCAGCGGCCCCTGCGCCACCACCGAGCCGTAGCGCAGCAGCAGCGCGTGCGTGAACCCGGCCGGCACCTCCTCCACGTGATGGGTCACCAGCACCAGCGTCGGCGCGCGGTAGTCGCCGGCCAGCACCGACAGGCGGCGCACGAGATCCTCCCGGCCGCCCAGGTCGAGCCCGGCCGCCGGCTCGTCGAGCAGCAGCATCTCGGGGTCGGGCATCAGCGCGCGGGCGATCTGCACCCGCTTGCGCTCGCCCTCCGACAGGGTGCCGAAGCGCCGCCTGATGAGATGGGCCGCGCCCATCATGTCGATCAGCTCGACGGCCCTGGTCACGTCGTTGGAGTCGTACTCCTCCGTCCAGCGGCCCATGATCCCGTACGAGGCGGTCAGGACGAGGTCGATGACCTTCTCCTCCGGCGGGATGCGCTCGGCCAGCGCGGCGCTCGCCAGCCCGATCCTGGGCCGCAGGTCGAACACGTCGGCCTGCCCCAGCCGCTCCCCCAGGATCTCGACCACGCCCTCGCTCGGGTACAACAACGTGCTCGCCACCTGCAGCAACGTCGTCTTGCCCGCGCCGTTGGGTCCGATGACGGCCCAGCGCTCGTCAGCGTTGACCGTCCAGTCGATGCCGCGCAGCAGAGCCGCTCCGTCGCGCCTGACGGCGACGTCCTGGAGCCGCAGCACCTGACCACCCATCCCCGATACCTCCTTAGGAGTCACCCTCGGGACAAACCTATTGCAGGGCGAGCGCTTATCGTGGATCGGTGCGCCCTGAATCGTCTGTCTGTCCGTCCCTGGTCGCCTGGGGCAACGCGTGGCTGGCCGGCCACGTGGGCCTCGACGAGGCGGCTGACCACGTCGAAGCCGTCTGCGGGCCCACCGTCGCCGGAGACGTGCCCCTGCGTAAATACCTCGCAAACCTGCGCTCCGGCGGGCTGCGTGAGCTGCGGCTCGCCCTGCCCGCGCCCGGCGACCCGCTGGGGTTGTCCGGGCCGCCGGGCCTCAACGCCGCCGCCGTGGACGCGGGCCAGGCGGCCATCGCCGTGCTCGACGACCGCAACCTCGGGCTCGTGCCCATGCCCGACCGGCGGGGGTCGTCCTATGTCGGGATCCGCCTGGAGGTGCACGAGTCCGGCCCCGTGCGCCACGACCTGCCGTCGTTGTCCGAGGCCGAGCGGGAGCTGTCCGGCGCCATGCGCTCCGCCACCGATGCGCTGACCTCGGTGGACGGGCCCGTGCAGAACCGTCCCGAGTGGGTGGGGCGGGGCGGGGAGCTCGCGCCCGGCTACCCGGGCCGCGCGCACCGGGTCTCCGCCCTGGCCACCCGGCTGGCGGCGGTGCTGAGCCTGGCCGACGAGCGGGGGCTCACCTCGGGGCAGGTCGCCGTGCGCGGGGCCGCGCTGCGCGAACTCGACCGTGCGGTACGCCGCGCGCTCGTGGCGGCGCACCACGCGATCTTCGAGCCGGTCAGGAACCCGTAGCGCCGTCCTCGGCCTTCCAGAGCCTGACCAGCTTGTCCTTGCCGCCCGAGACGACGGCCACGCCGCCGTCCAGCGGGACGATGCCGACCGCGTACACGCCGCTCTTGTGGGCCTTGACCGGTTTGCCCAGCGCCTTGCGGGTCTGTACGTCCCAGAGGCGGATCGTGCCGTCGGTGCCGCCGGACAACAGCACGGTCCGCTCGCCCATCGAGCCGAAGGAGAGCGAGTAGACGATCTTCTTGTGCCCTGACAGGGTGCCGAGCGTCTTGCCGGACTTCGCATCCCAGAGCCTTATTTTTCCGTCTTTCCCGCCTGATGCGACGACCGCCTTGCCGTCCACCTTCGACACCGCGACCGAGTACACGCCCTTCGTGTGCCCCTTGTACGTCTTGCCGTACTGCTTGCGCTTGGCCAGGTCCCAGACGCGCAGCGTCCGGTCCTCGCTGGCGGAGACCGCCACCGCGCGGTCGCCGACGTGGGTGGCGCTCAGCCAGTTCACCGGCTTGCGGTGGGCTCTGATGATCTTGCCGGTGGCCTTGCGCCTGCTCAGGTCCCAGAACCTCAGGTAGCCGTCGGCGTCGCCGCTGACCGCCACGTACCGGCCCTTGACCTTCGTCAGCGCGACCGCGTAGACCGCGTCGCCGTGCCGGCCGAGGACCTTGCCCTTGCGGGTCTTGAGATTCCACAGGCGGACGCTGCCGTCGTAGCCGCCGGAGACCGCCATGGGGGTGTCGCCCATCATCACGCAGGCGACCGCGTACACCTCCTCGCGGTGGCCCTTCATCGTGGCCAGCGGCTTGTGGCCCTTCAGGTCCCACAGGCGCAGCCGGCCGTCCTGTCCGCCCGTGACCAGCCACGTCTTGTCGCCCGCCGAGACGGCGGAGAGCGTCTGGACGCCCTTGGTGTGGCCCTTGAGCGACTTGCCGTCCTGCTTGCCCAGCGCGGGCGTCGCCGCCTGCTCCACCTCGGCCGGCGTCGGCACCGGGGTGGGGGTCACGGTGGTGGGCGTCGGGGTCGGCGGGTCCGCGGTCGCGGTCGCCGGGCTGCCGGAGGCGCTCGCGGACGTCGTCACCTGCGCCAGCGTCCCGCCGCCGCCTTCGGTGCCGAACATCCTCGGGCCGAGGTACAGGACGCCGCCCGCCAGGGTCAGGGCGACCACCAGCGACACGGACACCAGGACCGCCCGCTTCCGCCGCGCCCCGGCCACGTCGGGCGGCTCCACGGCGGGGACGTGCTTGAAGAAGGCGTCGTTGCCGTCCCCCTGCCGATCGGCGGCCCGCCCCGCGCCAGACCTGCCCTTCGGCTCCAGCACCTCACCGGACGGAGACGCCTGACCGGGCCGAGGCCCCTGGCCCTGCGGAGAAGCCAGGCCAGAAGGAGTCGCCTGGCCGGATGCGCCCGCGGATGCCTTGCCC
>NZ_SSXE01000253.1 GCF_021699195.1 Nonomuraea sp. MG754425
CTGCGGACACGTCGGACGGAGGCGGGTCGGGGGCGTCGAGCAGGTCGCCCAGGGCCAGCAACTCGGCCTCAAGGTCCTCGAAGTCGTCGGGGCTGCCGTCGGCAGGGTCGAGAGGGTCACGCGAGTTCATCGCCCACCTCCTCCCTCAGCCGGGCCAGCCCCCGATGGGTACTGGACTTGACGGTGCCGACGGGCCAGTCGAGCACCTGCGCGGTCTCCGCTTCGCTCAGTTGTAAGAAGTACCGGCACACGACGGCCTGGCGTTCCCGCTCCGGCAGCCCGCGTACCGCCGCCAGCAGGCGCGAGCGCCGGTCGGTGGCGACGGCGGCGCCCTCCGGGTCGTCGGGCGCCCGCGTGTCGGCGGTGGCTCCCAGCCGCAGCACGAGCGAGGTGCGCCGCCCGCGCGAGCGGGTCAGGTTGTGGGTCTCGTTGGCGACGATGCGCAGCAGCCACGGCCGGAAGGGGGCGTCCTGGCGGAAGCCGGACAGGTGCCGGAACGCCTTGACGAACGCCTCCTGCACCACGTCTTCGGCCTCGTCACCGGCCCCGAGCAGGAAGGCGGTGCGGTGGGCGAGCGCGCTGTACCGGGCGACCAGGACCTCGTAGGCCGAAAGGTCGCCGTCGCGCGAGCGGGCGATCGCCTCCTCGTCGTCCATGGCGACTCAGATTCCACCCCATGAGAGGTCAAAGGGGGAAGACCGTTTCGCTGATCGTGTCATCCTGGTGACTGTGCAGGGCATTAGACTCGGGCAATCCGTGAGCCCTTCGAAGGAACGGGATTATGTCTTCTGGGTATGACCGTGTAGTGCAACCGGCGGCCGGTGACGAGGCCCTGGAGAACCACCTCGGTGGGGACGAGGCCAAGAACTATCGGCAGTACGAGTTCGACATGGTCGCCCCGCATGTCGGCCGCTCGATGCTGGAGATCGGCTCGGGGCTCGGCCACTTCGCCGAACAGTTCCTGCCGCGACTCGACCGGCTCGTGGTGAGCGACTTCGACCCCTACTGCGTCGAGCAGTTGGAGAAGCGCTTCGTCGACCGCGACGACATCAGCGTGCTGCAGTTCGGGCTGCCGACCGACATCCCGCTGCGGGACAAGGTCGACACGGTGGTCATGATGAACGTCCTGGAGCACATCGAGGACGACGCGGAGGCGCTGCGCTCGCTGGCGCGCGTGACGCTGCCGGGCGGGCGGATCATCATCTGGGTGCCTGGCTACCCGCAGCTTTATGGAGAGTTCGACCGCAAGGTGGGGCACGTCCAGCGGTACACGCCCAAGACGCTGGGCACGGCGGTCGCCAAGGCCGGGCTCGACGTCGAGGTGCTCAAGCCGATCAACTTCCTGGGCGGCATCGCCTGGTGGGCGGCCGTGCGCCGGGGCGGCGTCGGCTACCCCGACCCGCGCCTGGTCAAGATCTACGACCGCACGGTGGTGCCGCTGACCAGGTTCATCGAGCGATTCGTCCGGCCGCCGTTCGGCCAGACCGTGTTCTGCGTGGCCCGCGTTCCCCAGCAGCGCTGACACACCCGGCCGCGCCCGGGGTCACCGGGGCGCGGCCGGGCGGGTCACTTGATGGAGCCGGCGGTGAGCCCGCCGACCACCTTCCGCTCGATCAGGGCGAACAGGATGATCACCGGGATGGTGGCGATCACCGAGCCGGCGAACAGGTTCTGCCAGTCCACCTGGTACTGCCCGATGAACGAGTTGAGCGCCACGGGGAGCGGCTGGTTCTCCGTCGTCGTGGTCAGGGTCAGCGCGACCACGAACTCGTTCCACGCGGCGATGAAGGTGAAGATCAACGCTGTGATGACGCCGGGCATGGCCAGCGGCAGCGTGATCCGGAACAGCGCGCCGAAGCGCCCGTTGCCGTCGATGAAGGCGGCCTCCTCCAGCTCGCGCGGGATGGAGGAGAAGTACGCGTTCAGGATCCACACGGCGAAGGCGAGGTTGAAGCCGCCGTTGACGAGGATCAGCGCCCAGATCGAGTCCACTAGCCCGAACTGGAAGAACTCGCGGTAGATGCCGACCACCATGGCCGTCGGCTGGAACATCTGGGTGATCAGCACGAGGATCAGGAACGCGGTGCGGCCACGGAAGCGGTGCCGGGCCGAGTAGTACGCGGCGGGCAGCGCGACCAGCAGTACGAGAACGGTGGAGCCGGCCGCCACCTTGAGCGTCACCCACAGGTTGCCGGCCAGGCCGCTGCTCCAGAAGTCGGCGAGGTTCGACCACACCCACTCCTCGGGCCAGAACGTCACGTCACGCAGCGACCGCTGTGAACGCAGCGAGGTCAGGAGCATGACCACGTACGGGAACAGGAACAGCAACGCGACGGCGTAGGCGGTGGCCGCGATGAGCACGGTCTTGAGCCTGGGCATCGCCCGCGCGACGCCGCCGCGCCCGGTGCGGGCGTGCTGGCGGCGGGGCCGGGCCTCGGCTGGCGCGGTCCTGACCGCCATCACGCCACCTCCCTGTTCCACCGTGACACCTTGAGGAAGATCACGGTCAGCACGATCACCATGCCGAAGTTGACGACGGACATGGCAGCGGATTCGCCGATGTCGGAGCCCTTGAGGATGTACATGAGGATGGTCGAGGTGGCCGTCGAGTAGCCCGGCTGGCCGTGGGTCATCGCCCAGATGATCGGGAAGCTGTTGAAGACGTTCATGACGTTGATCAGGGCCGCCACGGTGAGCGCGGGGCGCAGCAGCGGCAGCGTGATCGACCAGTACGTCCGCAGCCGTCCGGCTCCGTCCATCCGGGCGGCCTCGTACACGTCGGAGGGGATCGTCGCGAGGCCGGCGAGCAGCGCGTACGTGGTGAACGGCACCGACACGAACACCGCGACGAACACCAGCCACGGCATGGCCGTCGAGGCGTCGCCGAGCTGGTCGGCGGCGGCTCCGCCCATCGCGTCGATCAGCCCGAGCCCGACCCGGATCTGGTTGATCACGCCCACCTCGGGGTCGAGCATCCACTTGAAGATGATCGCCGTCATCAGCACCGACGCGGCCCACGGGGCGATGAGCGCCCAGCGGGCGAGCTTGCGCAGCGGGAAGCGCTGGTTGAAGAGCTGGGCCAGGGCGAGCGAGACGAGCACGGTGAGCGCGACGACCGCGACCACCCAGATCACGCTGCGGACCATGACGTCGGCGAAGTCCTTCTCGGCGAAGAGCTTGCCGTAGTTGTCGAACCCGGTGTAGCCGCGGACCACGCCCAGGCGGCTGATCTCGAGGAAGGAGGACCTGATCATCTCGACGACCGGCCAGAGGACGACCAGCGCGATCAGCACGATGGCGGGCCCGACCCAGGCGAGGGGTTCCAGGGCGCGCAACCTTCTCATGACATACCTTTCCAGGACGGTACGGCCGGCGAGCGCCGGCCGTACCCCGGTGCCGATGGTTCAGCCGGCCGCTTCGGCGGTCTTCTGCAGCTCACCGAGGACCTTGGCCGGGTCGTCCTTGACGGCCCCGCCGATGGTCTGCTTGATCGCCGGGTTCACGGTGGCCCACTTGGGGTCCTGGAAGGGGTAGAAGCTGGCGTTGGGCAGGGCGTCGAGGAACGGCTTGAGCTTCTCGTCGCCGGACAGCTTCTGGATGCCGCCGTTGGTGACGGGCAGCAGCTTGTAGGTGTCGGAGATCTTCTGGGCGGCGTCCCCGGTGTAGAAGAAGTCGAAGAACTTCTTGATCTCGGCGGCGTGGCCGTTCTTGTTGAACGCCATGATCCAGTCCATGACGCCGAGCGTGGTGTCGAGCGGGCCGCTCTTGCCGGGGATGGGCGCGACGCCGTAGTTCTTCAGCCCGGCCGCGTCGAAGATCGGGATGGACATGGGGCCGCCGTTGACCATGCCGACCTTGCCGGCGCCGAAGTCCTCCCAGACCGTCTTGCGGTCCTTGGTGCCCGGGTTGGGGGTGGTCAGGCCGGCGTCCACCAGGCCCTTCATGTACGTGAAGGTCTCGACGTTCTGCGCCGAGTCGATCGCCCACTTGCCGGAGGCGTCCTTGTAGCCGCCGCCGTTGCCGAGCATCCACAGGAACGACTCGCCCTGGGCCTCCTCCTGGCCGAGCGGCAGGCCGAACGGCTGCGTCACGCCGGCCGCCTTCAGCTTCTCGGCGGCGGCCTTGAGCTCGTCCCACGTCTTCGGCGGCTCGGTGATCTTCGCCTGCTCGAACAGGTCCTTGTTGTAGAACAGGGCGCGGGCCGAGGAGACGAACGGGATGCCGTAGGCGGCGCCGTCCACCTTGCCGAAGTCGGCGAACTTCTGCAGCATGTCGCCGGAGACGTTCGGGGACAGGACCTCGTCCACCTTGTACAGCAGGCCGTCCTCGACGAATCCGGAGTAGTCGCCGGTCTGCAGGATGTCGGGGACCTGGCCGTTCTGGACCATCGTGGCGACTTGCTTGTCGATGTCGTTCCAGTTGATGACCTGGACCTCGACCTTGATGTTCGGGTTGGCCGCGGTGAACGCGTCGGTGACGCCCTTCCAGAACGTCTCGCCGGAGTTCGGCTTGCCGGGTCCGTCGCCGTAGTCGGCGGCGACCATCTTGAGCGTGACCTGGGTGTCGCCCGTGTCGCCCGTGTCGCCCGTGTCGCCGGAGCCGCAACTGGACAGGACCAGCATGGTGGCAAGGCCGAGAGCGGCGCCGCCCACAAGCTTCTTGTTCACTGGAGATACCGCCTTCTCGTCGGACGGGCTCCGCTGGTACGGACCAGCAGGCGGAACCCCGCCCAGGGGGATGTGCACGCGAGCCGGGGTGCGCCCGCGTTCGCGTCAGCGTAAGCCGGAGTTCCGCAGCCGGTCTATACCGGGCTGTCTCGGTTTGACAACACTCGGCGAAGATCCAGCCCATCACCGGTCTAGACCGGCTGGTCAGATGATCTTGCGGCGAACGTTCTCCCCGCCCTTCGGCACGCCGATCCACGGGCCCTCGATCGACGGGTCGAGGATGCCCTCCTCGACGAAGGTGTACCGGCCGTCCAGCACGTAACCGGCCAGGCGCACGTCGTGGTTGTCGCTGTTGTCCCACAGGCGCTCGAACAGCGCGTCCACGCGGACGCGGGCCTGGTGGCAGAAGGTGCCGGCGAGCTCGTACGGCCGGTGGCCCAGGTCGCCCGAGTCCTCCTCGGCCTTGAGGCAGACGGCGGTCATCGCGTACAACTCGGCCCCGATGTCCACGATCCTGCCGAGGAAGGACTGTTTGTGCTCCAGGCCGCCCTGCCAGCGGGACATGCCGTAGAAGGTGGACCTGGCCAGCTTCCTGCTGGCCCGCTCCACGAAGCGCAGGTGCGTGGCCAGCGGGCCGAAGGGTGCGTACGAGGCGGGCAGGTTGCCGCTGCCGGCCAGCAGCGTGGGCAGCCAGCCGGCGTAGAAACGGCCGGCCCGGCCCAGCGCCTGGACGCGTTCCTGGCGGCCGGCCTCGGGGTTGATCAGCTCGCCCGCGGCCGACAGGTGGGCGTCCACCGCCTCACGGGTGATCGCCAGGCGCATGATCTCCGAGGAGCCCTCGAAGATGCGGTTGATACGGGAGTCGCGCAACATCTGCTCGGCGGGCACCCCGCGCTCGCCCCTGGCCGACAGCGACTCGGCGCTCTCGTAGCCGCGCCCGCCGCGTAGCTGCACCAGTTCGTCCAGCACCTGGTACGACAGCTCCGAGGCGAACAGCTTGGCCATCGCCGCCTCCAGCCTGATGTCGTTGCGCCGGTCGTCGGCCAGGCGGGCGGTCAGCTCGCAGACGGCCTCCAGCGCGTACGCGGTGGCGGCGACGAAGGCGATCTTGGCGGCCACGGCCTCGTGCAGGCCGATCTTCCGCCCCCACTGGACCCGCGCGTTGCCCCACTCGCGGGCGATCTTGACGGCCCACTTGGCGTTCCCCGCACAGGTGGCGGGCAACGACAGGCGGCCGGTGTTGAGCGTGGTGAGCGCGATGCGCAGCCCTTCGCCCTCCTTGCCGATGAGGTTCCGGGCGGGCACCCTGACCTGGGAGAACTCGGTGACGCCGTTCTCGATGCCGCGCAGCCCCATGAACGCGTTGCGCCGGGTGACCGTGATGCCCGGCGTGTCGGCCTCGACCACGAACGCGCTGATCTTCGTTCCGGTCCTGGCCATGACCACCAGCAGGTCGGCGATGACGCCGTTGGTGGTCCAGAGCTTGACGCCGTCGAGCACGTACTCGTCGCCGTCGCGTACGGCGGTGGTGGCCAGCCGCGCGGGGTCGGAGCCGACGTCGGGCTCGGTCAGCAGGAACGCCGAGATCTCGCCCGCCGCGCACCTGGGCAGGAACTCGCGCTTCTGCTCCTCGGTGCCGAACAGCTTGAGCGGCTGCGGCACCCCGATCGACTGGTGCGCCGACAGCAGCGTGGCCAGCGCCGGGCAGTAGGAGCCGACGAGCGTCAGGGCGCGGCAATAGTACAGGTACGGCAGGCCGAGCCCGCCGTACTCCTCCTTGATCGTCATCCCGAACGCGCCCAGCCCGGCCAGCCCTCGCACCACGTCGTCGGGCACCTGGGCGGTCCGCTCGATGAGCGCGGGATCGACGTGCGCGGCGAGGAAGCGGCGCAGCGCCCTGACGAACTCCTCCCCCTTCGCGGCCGACTCCTCGGACGGCCTGGGCGCCGGGTGCACCAGGTCCAGCCGGAAGTCGCCGAGGAAGAGCTGCTTGGCGAAGCTCGGGCGCGTCCACTCCTTCTCCCGCGCCTGCTCGCCGACCTGCCTGGACTCCGCGTACTTGGTGTGCTGGCTCATGGCATCTCCCGACGGTCTGTGCCATGGGTACTGCCCGCCGGAGTTGGTCTTAGCGGCGCGTCACGAGAGCCTTCCCAGGCGTTCGAACAGGGCGGCGACACCGGACGGGTCGAAGCCCGGCAGGTTCTCCCGGATCAGCTCCTCGGTCTTGCGCTCCGCGTCGGCCATGGCCTGGTCGAGGGCGGACAGCACCTCTTCGGCCAGCGTCCGGCTGTCCAGTCCCATGGCGCGCTCCCCGATGATGACCGTGCGCACCTTGCCCTCCGCCGTCACGGTCGCGACGATGTGGCCCGAGGCGCCCGTGCCGGTGCCGACGATCTCCTCGAGGTCGCTCTCCACCTGCTCGCTCCACGCCGTGATCCGCTCCGCCTCCTGCGCGTGGCGGGCGAGTTCCGCCTCAGTGATGTCGGCGGGGCTCCTACGCGGTCCGAACACGCTCACCTCCGGTGTCAGAGCAGCTCACGGGCGATCTGGCCGAGCCGCTCGCGGATGAAGCTCTCGTCCAGTGGACGGGGCAGGTCGGCGGTGTCGGCGAGTGCGTCGTCCACGATCTCCGCGGCCTGCCGCTCGGCGTCGTGCTGGGCCCGCCGGAGCACGGCGGTCACCTGCTCGCCGAGCGCCGCGCGGCCGAGCCGCAGGGCGCGCGGGTCGAGGGTCAGCGCCGTGATGACGCCGCGTCCGTCGCTGACCGCCCGGACCGTGCCGTCCGCGTTCTCCGCCCGGCCGGTGACCTCCGCGACCTGCGCCTGGGCCTGCTGGATCCGCCGCGTCACCTCCCGGCCCCTGCGCAGGATCCGCTCGGCCTGCTCGATGTCGTCCTGGGGTGACGGGGTGGTGGGTAGCACGGGACTCCGATGGTCGGCACGGTGGGGTCACGGCAGTGTAGTCACGCGGCAGCGGCCGAAATCACGCAATGAATCCACGGATTTTGCTTATATCGCGCAATAACTCGTCAATAACGACTTAACGCAAGTTTTCGTGATCATTAAGCTAGGGTAACGCGGCATGGATTCGGGGATCGAGATCGCAGGCGCGCAGGTCACGCAGCACGCGGGACTGATGCGCCGCCATGGCGAGCAGTACTCCGCCGCCCTGCGGCGGCTCCAGGAACGCGGGTACGGCTGCCAGTCCTGGGGTGACGACACCGGGCTGTTCTCCGGGCTGTACGAGGAGTACGCCCGGTGCGGCCTGTTCGGGGTGGAGGCGCTGCGGAGCATCTCCACCTTCCTGGCCGAGACCGGCGACGGCCTGGACACCGCGCGGGCCAACATCGCCGACGCCGAGGCCGGCCCGTACGGGCCGCAGCCGCCCGCCCACGCCTACCCGGTCTGAGCGCGCATGCCGGACCTGACCGTCCCGCCCGAGGTGGACGCCGTCCTGGAGACGATCGGCGTGCGCTACCCGAACGTCAAGACGTCGGAGATCCTGCTCCATCGCGACATCTGGAACACCGTGCAGGACGGATCGGCGAAGACCGGCACGGCAGCCGAGACCACCACCGCCGCGGTGAGCACGGACTACCGAGGGGAGTCCGCCACCGCGCTGGCCGGCCTGTACGGTTCCCCCGGCGGGGCGCTGGAGCTGATGAGCAAGGCGACCTCGGCGGTCGAGTACATGCCCCGGCTGCTGACCGGCGCCGCCTCCCTGACCACCGGCGTGCAACTGGCCGTGATCAGCGGCGCAGTCTACACCTCGGCCCGGATCCTCAGGACGATGCTGATGGGCGGCCCGGCGGCGGGCCCGCTGACGATGCGCGAGCTGCTGCGCGGCAGGATCGCGATCACCAACGTCCAGCGCGAGGGCGCCGAGGGCGTGCACCGGATGTTCCGGCCCGCCTTGGCGCATAACTCCACCGGCCGTTTCGACGACGTCCGCAGGGGCCTGCCCCGGCTCGACACCGCGCGCGGTCAGGGCGTCGGGCGGGACATGCCGGGCATGGCCCTCATGGGGCGGAAGAAGCGGAACTCCGGTGACAGCGGAGGCTCACAGGGATCGGGCGGCGGCGGAACACCGGAACGCACCCGCTGGTGGGGCGGCAGCCCGAAACACGCGGAAGGCCGCGCCAGCCAGGGCGGACGGTCGAACGCGGCGCCGTCCAACCCTCAGCAGTCCCTCGACAACTCCATCGCGCAGAGCGCCAACACCGACCGCCGGCTCGCGCGCGACGAGAACACCGGCGAGTTCGTCGTCTTCGATCGGACCAGGGGCGACGAGTACCACGGGCATCAGCGAACCTGGGACGAGCTGGACAACAAACAGCAGTCCGTGTTGCGCAGAGCCTTCGGCCTGGACGGGAAGGGAAGGCCCAGAAAATGATGAGATACGTGGAACCACAGCCGACCGGTCGGCAGCGGCTTCGCGCGGCCGTGGCCGCGGGCGACGCCGACGGGATCAGCGCGGCGCTGATCTCGGCCGCCTTCCACGAGGAGGACGGGGAATGGGTCCAGGACTGGGCGCTGGAACTGCTCGCCCATCCGTCGCCTGACGTGCGGCGCGCGGCGGCGCTCAGCCTGGGCCACGTGGCCCGCATCCACCGCCGCATCGACCACCACCTCGTGCTTCCCCGGCTCCAGGCCCTCCTGGACGATCCCGAGGTCGGCGGCACGGCGGAGAACGCCCTGGACGACATCAGGATGTTCACCGCCCAAGAGACCTGACTTTCGTCAGGGGCCTTCCTGGACGCTCGGCAGAGGCGGGAGGGGGTCGCGGCTTTCTAGGTTTCCTCACGTGAAACCGCTTCTCGCCATCGCCCTGACCTTGACCGCGACCTCCGTCCTCACCGCGACGCCCGCCGCCGCCTCCCCGGAGCTGACGCCCGCCGCCATCGACGCCTACCTGCGCGAGGCGATGGAGAGCACCGGCGTCCCCGGCCTGTCCGTGGTCGTGACGCACGACGGCGAGGTCGTGCACGCGGCCGGGTACGGCCACGACTCCGCAGGCCGCCCGGTCACCGAGGACACCCCGATGCGGGTGGCGTCGGTGAGCAAGTCGTTCACCGCCATGGCCGTCATGACGCTCGTGGAGCGGGGCGCGATCACGCTGGACGAGCCGGTCGCCGCCCGACTGCCCGGCTTCGCGATGGCCGACCCCAGGGCGGCGCGGATCACCGTGCGGCACCTGCTCAACCAGACCTCCGGCCTGTCGGACCGCACGGTGGACATCGGCGCCACCGAGAGCGCCACCTCCCTGGCCGACCACACCGCCCGCCTGGCCGGCTCCCGGCTCGCCGCCGAACCCGGCACCCGCTACGAGTACTGCAACGTCAACTACGACCTGGCCGCCCGGCTGGTGGAGGTGGCGAGCGGGCGGCCGTTCGGCGACTACCTGCGTGATCGGGTGTTCGGGCCGCTCGGCATGACGTCCAGCGCCGTGTCCGTCGAGGACGTGCCGGTCGCGGACGGCTACAACTCGTTCTTCGGTGCCTGGCTGCCCCGCCCCGAGCTGCCGGGTTTCCAGGACGACAGCGGCGCGGGCGGGGTCGTCACCACCGCCGCCGACATGGGCAGGTGGCTGATCGCGCAGGCGGGCGACGGGAGCCCGCTGGTCGGGCGGGACAGCCTGGAGACCATGCACCGGCCCAGCGCGCTGCGCCCGTACGGGATGGGGTGGGGGGTGGAGGAGGACGGGCGGCTCGTGCACTCGGGCAACCTGTTCACCTACAACGCCGTCGAGGCCCTCTCGCCCAGGACCGGCTACGGCTTCGCGGTGCTGGCCAACAGCGCCACCCTGTACGACCCGACGTACGACGTCATGACCGGGCTCGCGGCGCTGAGCGAGGGCAGGACTCCGGCGGGCCCGGGGCACGACCGGCAGCTCTTCGAAGCGGTGCTGGCCGTGATCGCGCTGGTCGCGGCCGGGCTGGGCGTGCTGGGCGGGGTGCGGGCGCGGCGCTGGGCGGCCAGGCGGGCGGGCCGGCCGCGCCGGCTGGCCTGGTTGCGGCTGGCGCCCGCGCTCGTCCCGGCCGGGGTGCTGGCCGGGTATCCCGATCTGGTGTCGTTCCTGATGAACGGGCGGACCGTCACCTGGGCCCAGCTCACCTACTTCCCCGCACCCTTGTCGATCACCGTCCTGGTCGCGGCGCTCGCCGGGCTCGGGGTGGCCGCCGCCCGGATCCGCGCGCTGCGCGAGCCGAAGGCCCGTGACGGACGCGCTCAGCCGGCCGGAGCGAGGTCGCGGCGCGGGACGGCGGCGTAGCTGATGGCGAGCGCGGCCAGGCTCAGCACGGCGGCGGCCAGGCCGAGCCAGCGCAGCCCGTCCATCGCCACGAGCCCGCCGCCCAGCGCCGACCCGGCCGCGATCCCGATGTTGAACGCGCACACGTTCACCGACACGGCCAGCGTCGGGGCCGACCCGGCCTGCCGCAGCAGCAGGCTCTGCAGCACCGGCGTGGTGGCCGAGGTCAGCAGGCCCAGGACCAGCACCGCCGCCACGGCCGGCCCCGCCGACGGCACCGCGAACGGGAAGACGGCCAGCACCACGGCCAGGCCCAGGAACGTGCCGCGCACGGTGCCGGCGAGCGAGCGGTCCGCCAGCCGTCCCGCCGCCAGCCCGCCGGCCAGGCTGCCCGCGCCGTAGACGAGCAGCAGCGTGGACACCGCCGCCGGCCCGAACCCGGTGATCTCGGTCAGGGTGGGGGCCAGGTAGGTGAACACGGTCGAGGTCGCGGCCAGTCCGACCGCCGTCGTGGCGAGCACGACCAGGACCCGCCGTCCCAGCACCGTGGCGATCTCGGCCCGTACGCTGGTGGGCGACGCCTCCTGCCGGGGCAGCACGGCGGCCAGCAGCACGGTCACCGCCACCGCCAGCGCGGCCAGCACCGCGAACGGCGTCCGCCAGCCCGAGCTCTCCCCCAGCAGCACCCCCAGGGGCACGCCCAGCAGGGTGGCCACCGAGAAGCCCGAGCCCACGGCGGCGATGGCCATGCCGACGCGGTGCGGCTCGACCACCCGCGTGGTGACCATCAGCGCCAGGGTCAGGAACGCGGCGTGGCTCAGCGAGGCGACCACCCGCCCGGCGATCAGCATTTCGTACGAGCCGGCCGCCGCGCAGACCGCGTTCCCGGCGGCGAACAGCAGCAGCAAGCCCAGCGCCAGTCCCTTGCGCGGCAACCGCACGGTCGCGATCGTCACGAGGGGCCCGCCGATCACCACGCCCAGCGCGTACGCGGTGACGGTCTGCCCGGCCGTGGACACGGAAACCTTCAGGTCGGCGGCCACCTGGGGCAACAATCCCGCGATGAGGTACTCGGACGTGCCGACCACGAACACGCTCACCATGAGCACGGCCGGCACCAGAACGCTCTTCTTCATGCAGGCACGCTAAAGTCTCACATGTATGTGAGAGTCAAGGCCGTCCGGCCCGGTGAGGGAGGGCACATGCGCATCGGCGAACTCGTCCGGCGTACCGGTGTGAACGAACGGCTCCTGCGCTACTACGAGGAGCAGGGCCTGCTCGACCCGGCCCGCCTGCCCAGCGGCTACCGCGAGTACACCGAGGAGCACGTCGAGACCGTGCGCCGCGTCCGCTGTCTGCTCTCGGCCGGCCTGAGCACCTCGACGATCGCCGCCGTGCTGCCCTGCCTGCGGGCCGAAGGCGAGCGCCTGGCCCCCACCTGCCCCGACGTGGTCGGGCAACTGCGCAGGGAACGCGACCGGATCGACCAGGCGATGCGCGACCTCAACGAGTCCAGGGCCGCCCTCGACCTCGTGATCGGCGCCGCCGCGATCGGGCGTTAATTCGGTTGCGCGGCTTTCCGCGAGCCCCTTAGCCTCATGGACATGCGCCTTTACCTGTAATTCGCACCAGCACCACATCCGGTCCCGGACGCCACGACGTCCCCGAATTACGTGAAGGAGCCTTCGTATGCGTGCTCGCGCCATCGCGCCCGTGCCGCCGAGCGGGTGGCCGAGCGCGATGGCCCCGCCGTTCGGGTTGACCCGGGCCGGGTCGGCCTCCAGCTCGTGCATCCAGGCCAGCGGCACCGGGGCGAACGCCTCGTTGATCTCGACCACGTCGATGTCGCCGATCGACATGCCGGCCTTCTCCAGCGCCCGCCGCGTGGCGGGGATCGGCGCGGTCAGCATGTAGACCGGGTCGTCGCCCATGAGCGCGAGCTGGTGGATCCGGGCCCGCGGGGTCAGCCCGTGGTCGCGGACGGCCTGCTCGGAGGCGATCAGCACGGCGCCGGAGCCGTCGGAGATCTGCGAGGAGGTGGCGGCGGTGATCTGGCCGCCCTCCTTCAGCGTCTTCAGCCCGGCCATCTTCTCCAGCGTCGTGTCGGCGCGCGGGCCCTCGTCGTCCTCGACCCCGTTGAGTGGGGCGATCTGGTCCTTGAAGTGGCCGTTGGCGATGGCCTTGGCCGCGCGCTGGTGGGACTCGAAGGCGTACTGCTCCAGCACGTCCCGCGAGTAGCCCCACTTCTCGCACATCAGCTCCGCGCCGCGGAACTGCGAGATCTCCTGCTTGCCGTACCGCTCCACCCACTTGTCCCCGAACGGGAACGGCATGCCCTTCTCCAGGGCCGCCGTGATCGAGGAGCCCATGGGCACGATGCTCATCGACTCGACGCCCGCCGCGACGACCAGGTCCTGGGTGCCGGACAGGACGCCCTGCGCGGCGAAGTGGATGGACTGCTGCGAGGAGCCGCACTGCCGGTCGATCGTGACTCCGGCGGTGGTCTCGGGAAGGCCCGCCGACAACCAGGCGTTCCTCGCGATGTCCATGCTCTGGGGGCCGAACTGCATGACGCACCCCATGATGACGTCCTCGACCGCCGCGGGGTCGACGCCGGTGCGGTCGATCAGCGCCTTCAGCGTGTGAGCGGCCAGGTCAGTGGGGTGGACGGTGGAAAGGCCGCCCTTCTTCTTGCCGACCGGGGTGCGGACCGCCCCGACGATGTACGCCTCTGCCACAGTGCCTCCTGGAAACCGAGCATTATTCGGTTACTAGTGGCAGCGTACAACAGAACGTCATTCTGGCGCAGGTTCCGCCTGGGCCACGAGGTCCTCCGCCGTGTCGAACCGGAACCGCCACCGGTCGACGGCGATCCCGTTCAGCGCCTCGGCCAGCTCCAGCGCGAGCGCGCCCAGCTTCACCGGGTCCGCGCCGCGCAACTCGATCGCGGTCAGCTCGGCGGCGAAGGGCAGCAGCTCCTGGACGGCCGGGGGCCGCCCCTTCTGCGGCACCAGCGCGGCCTTGATGTCGCCGGCCGCGAACACGAACTCCTCCTCCTGCTGCTCCAGCAGGGGCGCCAGCTCCTCGGCCGTCGGCCGGGCCGGCAGGATCACCGCGGGCCCGCCCTCGCCGTCGTCGGCCGGATCGCTCACCTCGCCCCGGCACACCGCCAGCCCGCCGAGCCGGAAGGCCAGCCCTTCCGCCAGGAAACGGTCGAAGTAGTCGAGCGGCAGCGGCCCCTCGGCCGCCACCCGCACCGCCCACGCCGTCTCCAGCTCGCCGCCGGTCAGCGCGGCCTCGGCCGCCACCGGAGCGCACACGCGGACGTCCACCGCCAGGATGTCGTCACCGTCGCGCCGCGCCTCGGGATCGGCGAGCTGGACGATCCGCAGCAGCTCACCGGGATCCGGTTTGGCCGGCAGCGCCGCTGTGGGGCCAGTACGCAGTCTCCGCTTCGCCATCCAGCCCATGCCCGCCTCCGCGCTCAGCTTCGATAAGAGCTCGTCATCGTCGCGTACACGATGACGTTGTCCGTGTAGTGCCCGGTGGACCGATCGTAGGTGCCACCGCAGGTGATGAGGTGCAGTTGGGCGTTGTCCTGCCGCCCGTAGACACGCTCCGTCGGGAAGGTCTTCTTGCTCGCCTGCTCGACGCCGCCGACCGTGAAGACCGCGGTCGTCCCGTCCTGGCGCTTGATCTCGATGGTGTCGCCGTTCTTGATCTTCGGCAACTTGGCGAACACGGCCTCGCGCGTCCTGGTGTCCTTGTGCCCGAGCAGCACCGCCGGGCCCACCTCACCCGGGGTGGACATGTTCCGGTACCAGCCGACCAGGTTGGCGTTGTTCGACGGAGGCACCTCGATCGAACCGTCCTTGGCCAGGCCGACGGACTTGATCGGCGCGTCGATGCCCAGATCCTTGATCACGATCCGGACCGGCGTGGACGGCAACATCGGCGGCGCCGGGGTGATCTGCGGCAGCGGCGGCGGCACGTTGGCCGGGGCCTGGAACCACGCCTGCTCGGGCTGGCCGCTCGGCTTGGGCTGGGCCTGCAGGTTCAGGGTGTCCCTGTTGCTCTGCAGGCCGTACTCCTGGGGGGACTTGAGCACGATCAGCAGGCCCGCCACCACCGTCACCACCCCGGCGACGGCGGCCGCGATCAGCACCGTCCTGAGCGCCGTGCTGCCCTTGTCCTGGGG
>NZ_SSXE01000254.1 GCF_021699195.1 Nonomuraea sp. MG754425
CCTTCCCACGCGCCCGGCCGGTCGGCGGGCCGGGATGGCTCCCGGCCACGCTCCGCGGCTGGCTCGCCGACCGGCCGGTCGGCGGCCCGGGGTGGCCCTTGGCCACGCCCCACAGCCGGTCCCGTGGCCGGTTCCGCGGCCGTCGCCTGTCGCCGCCCCGGCCGTGGGCCGGGGCGGGGGCAGGTGGGTGGCTCAGGCGGACGGTGTGACGTCGTACGTCGCCCCCTTACGGGTGGGGAAGACCACCACGCCCGCCTCCGGCCGCTCCACCGCGACCGGCCGCCCGCGTTCGGTGACGGTGACCGGGACGGTGGTGCGCAGGGTGAGCGTGCGGCCCAGGCGCGAGCGCACGCGCCCCCGCCGCAGGCCGCCGCCGCTCCACTCCACGTCCACCTCGAAGCCGCCCCGGGCGAGCAGCCCCCGGTAGGAGCCGGCCGGCCAGGCGGCGGGCAGCACGGGCAGCAGGTTCACCTGGTCCCCGTGGCTCTGCAGCAGCATCTCGGTGATGCCCGAGGTGCCGCCGAAGTTGCCGTCGATCTGGAACGGCGGGTGCAGGTCGAACATGTTGGGCGCGGTGCGGGCGGGCACCAGCAGGTTGCTCAGCCGCTTGTACGCCTCGGCCGCGTCCAGCAGCCGCGCCCAGAAGTTGATCTTCCAGGCCAGCGACCACCCGGCCCCCGCCTCGCCCCGCAGCTCCAGCGTGCGCCGTGCCGCGGCGGCCAGTTCGGGCGACAGTCGGGGGTCGATCTGGTGGCCGGGGAACAGCCCCCACAGGTGCGAGATGTGCCGGCTGCGCGACAGCGCCGCGTCGCCCCGGTAGTCCTCCTGCCACTCCTGGATCTGCCCGAGATGCCCCACCTGGTTGGGGACGAGCCGTCCCTTCGCCTCGGTCACCTGGGCGCGCATCCCGGCCTCGACCCCCAGGACCTCCGACGCGCCCTCGAAGGCCCCGAACAGGTCCCGCAGGATCTGCATGTCCATGGTCGGGCCCGCGCAGATGCTGACGTTCTCGTCGCCGTCCTCGTGGTGGCCGACCTCGGGGGAGTGCGACGGGTTGGTCACGAGGTAGCCGGAGCGGGGGTCGGTCTGCAGCGTGTCGAGGAAGAACTCCACCGAACCCTTGATCAGCGGGAAGTGCTCGCGCAGCCGCCGCTCGTCGCCGGTGTAGAGGTAGTGCTCCCACAGCGTCAGGCACAGCCACGCGCCGCCCGTCGGCCACACGCCGTAGAAGGCGAAGTCCACGGGGGCCGTGCCGCGCCAGCCGTCGGTGTTGTGGTGGGCCACCCAGCCCTTGGCCCCGTACTGCGTCCTGGCGGTCGCCGCGCCCGTCTCCGACAGGTCCTTGACCAGGTCGAACAGCGGATCCATGCACTCGATGAGGTTGCCGGGCGCGGCCGGCCAGTAGTTCATCTCCAGGTTGATGTTGATCGTGTACTTCGACTCCCACGCGGGCGTGAGCGAGTCGTTCCAGACGCCCTGGAGGTTGGCCGCGTGGCCCGGGGCGCGGGAGCTGGAGATCAGCAGGTAGCGGCCGAACTGGAAGTAGAGCGCGGCGAGCTGCGGGTCGGTGTCGAGCTGCTTGCGGGCGATGCGCTCGTCGGTCGGCAGCGCGATCGCCTCCGAGCTGCCCAGGTCGATCCCGACCCGGTCGAACAGCTCCTGGTAGTCCCGTACGTGCTTGCGCCGCAGCACCTCGTACGGCTGCCCGCTCGCCCGCTTGAGGTGCCGCCCGGCGACCTCGGCCGGATCGCCGCCGACGTCCCGGTAGCTGCGGTAGCTGGAGCCCATGGAGATGAGCAGCGTGACCTCGTCGGCGCCGTCCACGGCCAGCGTGCCGCCGTCGGTCCTGACCGTGCCGCCCTTCGCCTCGGCCCTGGCCAGGGCGCGGAAGCGGACCTCGCCCTTCAGCCCCTGCGTGTCACTGCTCACCCCGTCGAGCGCGATCGCCGCGTCGCCGGCGGCCGACGTGGTGCTGCTCTGCGGGCTGACGAAGGCCGCCTGGAACGTCACCGACCCGGGCTTGTCGGCCGTGTGCCGTACCACGATGACCTGGTCGGGATTGCTGGCGAAGACCTCGCGGGTGTGCCGCACGCCGTCCCTGACGAACGTCACGCTCGTGACGGCCGTGGTCAGGTCCAGCTCGCGGCGGTAGTCGGTGAACTCGGCCGAGCCGGGGTAGGTCAGCGTGAGGTCGCCCAGCACCTGGTACGGCGCCTGCTCGCTGGGCCGGCCGAGGAACTTCTGGTCCGCCAGGTTCTGCGCGGCCTGCCACTTGTCCTCCCAGACCCACTGCCGGATCTGGGGGAGCGCGGCCAGCGCCTCAGGGCTGTCGTAGGTGTGCGGGCCGCCGGCCCAGATGCTGTCCTCGTTGAGCTGCAGCCGCTCGCTCGTCACGCCGCCGAACACCATCGCGCCCAGCCGCCCGCAGCCGATCGGCAGCGCCTCCAGCCAGACCTCGGCCGGACGGGTGTACCAGAGGGTCAGCGGGTTGTCCTTCGTGTCCTGCGCCCAGGCGGGACCGGCGTTGACGCCGCCCACCAGCAGGGATCCGGCGGCGGCGCCTAAACCGGTCGCGAGTACACCTCGCCGTGTGTAGCCGTCGTTGGTCACCGTTGATCACTCCTGTCCAATACGTAGGATGTCTGCTAGCTTGCGTGCCGTGAGTCGAATCGATGCCCACCACCATGTCTGGGACCTGTCCGCCCGCCCGCACGCCTGGCTGGACTCGGACCGGATGGCGCCGGTGCGCCGCACATACACACTCGATGACCTGGCCGGGCCGGCCGCCGCGTCAGGCGTGGAGGCCACCGTGCTGGTGCAGGTGCTGCCCGATCCGGACGAGACCCGCGAGTTCCTGACCCTGGCCGCCGGCTCCGAGCTGGTGGCCGGAGTGGTCGGATGGATCGACCTGACCGCACCCGACACCGCCGACACCCTGGCCTCCCTGCCGGCCGGGCTGGTGGGCGTGCGGCACGGGGTGCAGTCGGAGGCCGACCCCGCCTGGCTCAACCGGCCCGACGTGCGCCGCGGGCTGGCCGCCGTGTCCGCCGCCGGGCTGGCCTACGACCTGCTCACGCTGCCGCACCAGCTTCCCGCCGCCATCGACACGGTGAGCGCGCTGCCCGAGCTGCCGTTCGTGCTCGACCACCTGTCCAAGCCGCCGATCGCCTCCGGCGAGCTGGAGCCGTGGCGCGGCCGGATCCTGGAGCTGGCCGCGCGGCCGAACGTCTCCTGCAAGCTGTCGGGCATGGTCACCGAGGCCGACTGGCGGTCGTGGCGGGTGGCGGAGCTGCGGCCGTACGCGGAGACGGTGCTGGAGGCGTTCGGTCCTGAGCGGGTGATGTTCGGCTCCGACTGGCCCGTGTGCCTGCTCGCGGCCGGGTACGAGCAGGTCGCCGAGGCCGCCGGAGAGCTGTGCGCCGGATTGTCGGAGAGTGAGACGGCCGAGGTGTTCGGCGGCGCGGCGCGGCGGGCGTACCGGCTGGAGGGGTAGGCCCCGGCCGCGCGCCCCGGCCGGGACCCTCACCTCATGCGGCCTCGACACGGAACGTCGTGCGGTACGAGCGCGACTCCTGCGGGCCGAGCCAGATCATGCTGCCGTCCTGCCGGGCCGCCGCGTCGCCGGACACGTGGTGCGTGGACGGCTCCAGGCCGACCGCGTAGTTGCCGGAGCGCAGGTTCAGCCACTCGAAGAAGTACGGGAACTCCGCCGCCCGCCACTCCACGGCCACCCGCATGCCCAGCCGCTCGTTGACCACGGCCACCCGGTGCAGCCCGTCGGCCCGGGGGACGAGCGCGTGCTCGTACACCTGCTCCACGAACCCCGGCACGGGCCCGGGGAAGGTGAGGTGGTCGGCCTTCTGCTCGGCCACGCTGTCGCTCTGCCACAGCGTCTCGCGGATGTCGGCCTCGAACCGCGCGCCCTCGTCGAGCAGCGGCCAGCCCAGGTTGATGTGGTACAGGTACATGTGCGGCGTCGGCTCGAAACCGGCGTTCATCACCGTGTCGATCATCCGGATCTCGTCGCCGCCGAGGTCGGCCTCGATCCGCCGCACCAGCCGCAGGTTCTCGGCGAAGACCGCCGTCTGGCGCACCTCGCCCTCGGTCCAGAGCACGCAGCGGTCCTCGTACCACTGCTCGCCGTAGCCGATCAGCCGGGCGGGCAGGTTGCCGGCGCGGCCGTGCAGCCCGTGCCGGACGCTCCCGCGCGGCGGGTAGCGGTACCCGTCCGCCGGCACGTCGCCGCCGAACAGCGTGTGGTCCAGCCCGGCCGTGACGACCAGCCCCGAGAAGGAGCGCAGCCACGACAGCCCGTCCTCGTCGTTGTTCTCGTGCAGCCCGGGATGCCGGAACCCGGTCGGGGAGCGCCAGCCGAAAGCGCGCCCGGCGTGCTCGGCGTGCCCGATGTCCATGCACCTGTCCACCAGCACGTCGAAGGCCAGCCCCGAGCCGGTGCGGAACTCCAGCGTCCTGATCCCGCGCTCCACGCCGTCGCCCAGCGTGACGAGGCGGACCCCGCCGGCCGCGCTCAGGTCGCCCGTCAGCTCGGCCAGCCGCCTGCGGTCCGGCATCATGCCATCACCCACCCTCCGTTGACTTCGATGGTCTGGCCCGTCACGAACGAGGCGTCGGGGCCGGTCAGGAACGACACCACGGCGGCCAGCTCGTCCGGGGTGCCGCGCCGCTGCAGCGCCTGCCGCTCCAGCACCATCCGGTTGTAGGACTCCAGGTCCTCGTGGATCTCCTCGGCGGCCGTCGGGAACGCCCCGGGCGAGACGCAGTTGACCCGGATCTCCTGCGGGCCGAGCTCGCGGGCCAGCGCCTTGGTGAGGGCCGCCGCCGCGCCCTTGGTGGAGACGTACGCGGCCAGGTCGGACCAGCCGCCGTGCATGGTGATCGAGGCGACGTTGACGATCGAGCCGCCGCCCAGCTCCGTCATCTGGCGGGCCGCCTGCTGGGCGCACAGCCAGTAGGCTCGCTGGTTGACCGCGACCACGTCGTCGTACTCGGCCTGCGGCACCTCCAGGAACGGCCGGGCCGGGTAGACGGCGGCGTTGTTGACGAGGACGCCGACCGGGCCGAGCCGCGCGGCCGTCTCCGCGAAGGCCGCCTCGATGGCCGCCGCGTCGCGCAGGTCGGTCTTCAGGTTGAGCGCCCCCTCCAGGCCGCCCGTGTCGACGTCGAGTGCCGCGACCTGGTGGCCGTCGGCGGCCAGGCGGCGCACGATCGCGCGGCCGAGCGCCCCGGCGGCGCCGGTGACGAGCGCCGTGGTCATGGGGTCCTCCATTCCTCGTGCAGGTGCTTGAGCAGGTCGCGGGCCGGCGTGCGCGCGAGCAGCCCGTCGCGGATCAGCGCGGACGACCGCTCCTGCAGCGCGATGTAGCCGGGGAAGCGCGGCCGGACCCAGGCCGCCTCCATGGTGGCCAGGGTGTCGCGGTAGAAGGCGGGGGCGTCGGCGGCCGTCCAGACGGACCGGGCGGCCGGCTGCCCGCCGGTGGCCGCGAACAGCGCGCCCTGCACCGGCTCGGACGTCAGGCGCAGCAGGTGGGCGCGCACCGCGTCGCGGACGGCCCCGACGCGCCGCCGCGAGACCACCAGGCCGGTGCCGCCGAGCACGCTGCCCGGTGCCCGCCCCGGCCAGGCGGGGGCGTCGGCGAAGGCCAGCGGGTAGGTGACGTACCCGTACAGCAGGGGGCACCAGTCCACCTCGCCGGCCGCCAGCGCGTCCAGCACGCCGATCGGGTTGCGCACCGAGAGGCCGGGGTCGGCGTGCGCGAGCAGTTCGGCCATCAGCTCCAGCGCCCGCTCCCCGGCCGCCTCGTCGAGGTACTCCCCGCAGGCCAGCGCGCAGAACATGAGGAACGCGTGCGGCCCGCCCAGGCACAGGGCCATCCGGGTGTCGCGCGCCCGCTCGCTCGCCTCCGGCCAGGTCCGCGGCACGGCCACGCCGGGACGGGCGGCGGCCACCTGGGTGGCGGCGTCGAGCGGCAGCGCCCACTGGCGCCCGTCCAGGCGGTAGCTGTCGCCGGAGCGGCCCGCGAACCGCCGCCCGGCCAGCTCCCCGGGCTCGAACAGCTCCTCCATCGGCACCAGCGCGTCCGTGGCGGCGCCCAGCCCCGGATGGTCGATCACCAGCACGTCGTAGGTCTCGCACAACGCCGCGATCGGCTCGGACTCGAAGCCTTCGAGCGGCTGCCGGTCCCACGCGATCGGCTCGGGCACCTGCCCGTACGGGTTGGCCCCCGCCAGGTCGAGCCGGGTCAGCTCGTCCAGCGGCGCGTACCCGCGCGGGTGGTCCCAGGTCAGTCCGCGCATGCCAGCACGCCCTCCGCGACGAGTTCGGCCGCGAGGTCGGCGGAGTAGCCCAGCTCCGCCAGCAGTTCGCCGGTGTGCTCGCCCACCAGCGGCGCGCCCCTGCGCACGCCGGGCGGGGTGGCGCTGAATCGGTACGGGAATCCGGGCGTGGTGACCGTGCCCTCGGTCCGGTGCTCGTAGGTGACGAACGAGCCGTTGTGCGCGACCTGCGGGTCCTTCACCAGGTCCGCGTAGCCGTACACCGGGCCGGCCCACAGGTCGTGGCGGGCCATGATCTCCAGCCACTCGCCGGTCGTGCGCTCGGGCAGCCGGCCCGCCACCAGGGCGGTGATCTCGTCGCGCCTCGTGTGGCCGTCGGCGTCGCCGTCCATCCCGGCCAGCTCCGGCAGGTCCAGTGCCACGGCCAGCCCGTCCAGCCGGGGCATGCCGAGCGCGATGTAGCCGTCCTTGGTGGCGAAGACGCCGTACGGGGCGCGGATGTAGGTGTGGCCGTGCGGCTCGCTCCCGCGCCGCTGCGGCACCTTGCCGACCGTGTAGATCGACAGCTCCTGCATCTGCACGGCGACGGCCGCGTCCAGCATGTTCACGCTCACCCGCTGGCCCTCGCCGGTGCGCTCGCGGTGCAGCAGCGCGGCCAGCGCGCCCTCGAACGCGCTGTAGGCGGTGATGGCGTCGATCGCGTACGAGCCGGCCGGGGCGGGCGGGTCGCCCTCGCGCCCGGTGCTCAGCATGGCCCCGCTCATGGCCTGCAGCAGCAGGTCCTGGCCGGGGCGGGCGAGGTAGGGGCCGCTTTCGCCGTAACCTGACATGGACACGTACACGACGGACGGGTTGAGCCCGCTGATCGTGTCGTAGTCCATGCCGAGCCGCTCGGCCACGCCGGGCCGGTAGTTCTGCAGGAACACGTCGGCCGTCGCGGCCAGCCTGTGCACGATCTCGCGCCCGGCGTCGGACTTGAGGTTGACGGCGAGGCTGCGCTTGTTGCGGTTGAGCGACAGGAACGAGGCGTTGACCCGGTTGCCGGTGGCGCCACCCGCGGGGGCGTGCCGCTGCCACTCGCCGTGCACCGGCTCCACCTTGACCACGTCCGCGCCCAGGTCGCCCAGCCGCATGGCGGCCAGCGGGCCCGCCATCGCGATGGACAGGTCGACCACGCGGTAACCGTCGAGCACGCCCATGTCAGCGCCCCTCGAAGACGGGGTCGCGGCGCTCGGCGAAGGCGGCCCTGCCCTCGGCGGCGTCGGCGGTGGCGAAGCAGACGGTCTGCAGGTCCCGCTCGTACTGGATGGCCTGGTCGAGGGGCATCGAGTAGGCGGCCCTGAGGTTCGCCTTGGCGGTCTGGGCGGCGATCGGCGGGCGCTTGGCGATGGTCTCGGCCAGGGTCCTGGCCGCCTTCATCAGCTCCTCCTGGGGGTGGACGTCGGTGACCAGCCCCCACTCCCGCGCGCGGGCGGCGTCCACGGGGTCGCCGGTCAGCAGCATGGTGGCCGCGTTGCCGGGACCGACGGCGTGGGCGAGCAGCGCCGACTGGCCGCTGCCGCCGATCCAGCCGAGCTTGATCTCCGGGGCCGCGAACGTCGCCGTCTCGGCGGCCAGCCGGATGTCGCAGGCCATGGCCAGCTCCAGGCCGCCGCCGTAGGCGTAGCCGTTGACGGCCGCGATGATCGGCTTGCGCAGGGCGCGGACGGCGTCGCCGTAGTCGCCGCGGTTGCGGAACTCCCACGGGGTGGCGTACTCGTCGAGTTCGCGGATGTCGCTGCCGACGCAGAAGGAGCGCTCACCGGCGCCGGTGAGCACGGCCACCCGAAGCTCGGGATCGGCGTCCACCCGGCTCAGGCAGGCACGCAGCGCGGCGGCCATGTCCGGGGTGATCGCGTTCAGCTTGGCGGGTCTGTTGAGGGTGACGACGGCCACGGGGCCGTCGACGTCGAGGAGGACGTCCACGAGGAGCCTTTCCAGCTAACAGCAGAGACGTACGTGCTGCTCGGCGTCGGCGCGGGCCACCTCGACCACCGTGCGCATGGCCTCCTCGGCCTTGCGGTGGTGCCGGCGCCTGATCGCCTGGGCCACGCGTTCGTGGCCGGGCAGCGTTTCCTTGTTGTGCGCCACCGAGCGGGTGTGCACCTGGCGCACGGACCGCAGGGCGATGCTGATCATGTCGTAGATGTAGAGCAGCAGGTCGTTGGAGGCGGCGGCGAACACCGCCTTGTGGAAGGCCAGGTCGGCCTCGATGAACGGCTCGGGGTCGTCGGCTGTGGCGAACAGCGCGGCCAGCGCCTCGTCGATGCGCCGCACGGCCGCCGCGTCGGCGCGCTCGGCCGCCACCCTGGCGGCCCCGGGCTCCAGCGCGACCCGCAGGTCGGCCAGCACCCGGATGTCGTCCGGTGTGGGGTCCGGCTCGAAGCGCCAGCTCAGCACGTCGGCGTCGAGCAGGTTCCAGGACTCGCGGGGGCGCACGATCGTGCCCGCGCTCCTCCTGGTCTCCAGCAGGCCCTTGCCGGCCAGCACCTTGACGCCCTCCCGCACCGCGGAGCGGCCCACGCCGAGTTCGGCGACGAGCTCCTCCTCGATGGGGATGGACGTGCCGGGGGCCAGGGAGCCGCCGACGATGCGGGCGCCGAGGGCCTGCACGACCTGGACGTTCCTGGCCGAGTCCCTCTGGGGATCAGTTGCCACGGCTCCGCACGCTATCCCGGCCGCGCCCGTTTTCATAGACCTTCATCAGATGAAGTTAGTTTTTCATCAGATGAAGTGATCGCCACTTAACATTTCGCACTCTTGGTAGTACCTTTCGGAAAAGTGGTAATACCAATCGTCCTGGAGCGACCTCCATGCCCTCCGACTCCGTCTCCGACGCCCTGTCCGGCCTGATCCGCGACCTCGGCGAGGGCGCCAGGCTGCCGCCCGAGCGGGAGCTCGCCGAGCGCCTCGGCGTCAGCCGCACCGCGCTGCGCGACCGCCTGCGGCTGCTCGAAGCCTTCGGCGTGCTGAGCAGGCGGCAGGGCTCCGGCACGTACGTCCAGCGGCTGCACCCCGGGGGCCTGGAGGCCGCGCTCGACCTGGCCCTGTCCGCCAGCCACCTGACGATCGAGTCGCTGCACTCCGTACGCGTCGCCCTCGAACGCCAGGCCGCCCGCGAGGCCGCCCGCGCCGGAGACCCGGTCGCCATCGCCCACATCGGCAAGGCCCTGGCCGACATGGAGGCCGCCGCCACCGCCGAGGACATCGACCGCGCCGACTTCGCCTTCCACCAGGCGCTCCTGCACGCCACCGGCAACGCCGCGCTCACCTTCTTCGCCGACGCCATGACCGGCGTGCTCTTCCGCGCCGTCCGCCAGCGCCGCGACCGGCTCAGGACCCACCCCCGCGACAAGGAGGTGTCGGTGGCCGCCCACCGCCCCCTGTACGAGGCGCTGCTCGCCGGCGACGCGGACGCCGCCGGGCAGGCCAGCGACGACCACTTCCGGGTCTGGCACGACCTGTTCACCCAACCGCAGATGGAGAGACCATGACCAAGACGCTGGGTCTGATCCACACCTCGGCGACACTGGTGCCCGTGTTCGCCGAGCTGTGCGCGAGACACCTGCCCGACGTCGAGACGTTCAACATCGTCGACGACAGCCTCATCAAGAACACCATCGCGGCCGGCCGCCTCACCCCCGGCACCGCCCGCCGCGTCGCCGGGCACGTCGCCTCCGCCGAGGCCGCCGGCGCCGACCACGTGCTGGTCACCTGCTCCTCCATCGGCGCGGCCGTCGAGGCGTCGGAGCCGCTGACCGGCGTGCCCGTCACCCGGGTGGACCGGCCGATGGCCGACCGCGCCGTCGCGACCGGCCGCCGCGTCGGCGTGCTCGCCACCCTGTCCACCACCCTCGACCCGACCGCCGACCTCGTCCGCCGGCGCGCCGCCGCGGCCGGGGCGGAGATCACGCTGACCGCCCGGTTGTGCGAGGGCGCGTTCGAGGCGCTGATGAGCGGCGACGCCGCCGCCCACGACGCCGCCGTGGCCGGGGCGCTGCGCGAGCTCGGCGGCCAGGTGGACGTGATCGTGCTGGCCCAGGCGTCCATGGCCCGGGTGGCCGGGACGGCCGAGGTGCCGGTGCCGGTGCTCGCCAGCCCGCCCATCGCCATGGAGCACCTGGCGAAGGAGCTGTATGCGTGAGCTGACCGTGGCGACGTACCAGGTCGTCACCCGCCTCCCGCTGGAGCAGGCCGTCAGCGCGATCGCGGGCGAGCAGAGCACCGGCACGTTCGTCAGCGTCGCCGGCGAGACCGACGAGCTGCGCGCCCGCCACAGCGCGGTCGTCCTCGACATGACGGAGATCCCCGCCCCGATCACCGAGGCCCTGCCGGGCGCGCGCGGGGACGGGCCGCTGCACGCCGCGCTCGTCCGCATCGGCTTCCCGCTCGACAACACCGGGCCCTCGCTGACCAACCTGTTCCCCGTGGTCGCGGGCAACCTGTACGAGCTGCGCGAGCTGGCCGGGCTCAAGCTCGTGGACCTGGAGCTGCCCGCCGCGTTCGGCGCGGCGTACCTGCCGGCGGGGTTCGCCGTGGAGGGCACCCGGCGGCTCGTCGGACGTCCCTCGGGGGTGCTGATCGGGACCATCGTCAAGCCCAACGTCGGCCTGCGCCCGTCCGACTACGTGGACCTGGTGCTGGAGCTGGGCCTGGCCGGAGCCGACTTCATCAAGGACGACGAGGTGAACGCCGACTGCCCGCCCGCCCCGCTGGCGCAGCGGGTCAGGGCCGTCACGGGCGCGCTCGACGAGGTGGAGCGGCGTACCGGGCGGCGGCCGATGTACGCCTTCAACATCAGCGACGAACCCGACCGCATGCTGCGCAACCACGACATGGTGGTGGCCGCCGGCGGCACCTGCGTCATGGTCAACCTCAACGTCGTCGGCTTCCCGGCCGTCGCCATGCTGCGACGGCACGCCAGGGTGCCCATCCACGCGCACGTCACCGGGATCGGGGCGCTGGCGCGGCATCCGGGGCTGGGGATCGGGCACGTGGCGTACCAGAAGCTGGCCCGCCTGACCGGCATCGACCACCTGCACTGCGGCGGCTTCCACAGCAAGTTCTACGTCACCGACGACGACGTGGCGCGGATGGTCTCCGCCGTGCGCGCGCCGCTGCTCGGCGGCTTCCCCTGCCTGCCGGTGCTGTCGTCGGCGCAGTGGGCGGGCACCGCGCCGGTCACGCTGCGCCGCACCGGGACGGACGACCTGCTCGTGCTGGCCGGCGGAGGCGTGCTCGGCCACCCGGACGGCCCCGCCGCCGGGATCACCAGCATCCGGCGGGCATGGGAGGCCACGGTCGCGGGCGTGCCGCTGGACGAGGTGGACTCGCCGGAGCTGGCCAGGGCGCTGGAGCGGTTCGGCGGGGTGGTGGCCAGGTGACGCTGGTCGCCTTCGTGGCCGACGACTTCACCGGGGCGACGGACGCGCTGTGGCAGTTCCGGCGCTTCGGGCTGACCGGGTCGCTCGTCACCGACCTCGCCCACCTGCACGACCGGGACGACGTCATCGGCGTCGCCACCACCGCGCGGGCCTCGTCCGACCCGGTGGCGTCGGCGCTCCCGGCGCTCGCCGCCGTGGCCGCCCTCGGGCCGCCGGTCGTCCAGTACAAGGTCTGCTCGACGTTCGACTCCTCGCCGGAGCACGGCAGCATCGGCGCGGTCGTCGCGGCCCTGCACCGCGAGGGGCTGGCCGGGGGCGCGGTGCCGGTGCTGGCCGCGCAGCCCGAGTTCGGGCGCTACACGTGGTTCGCCAACCACTTCGTCCGGGCGGGGGACGAGGTGGTCC
>NZ_SSXE01000255.1 GCF_021699195.1 Nonomuraea sp. MG754425
GGTCGGGGCCTGGGTCGTGGGGGCCTGGGTGGGAACCTCGGTCGGCGGGCGGGTGGACGGGGCCGGCCCGGTGGTCCTGGTCGGCCGTCCGGTGGGCTCCCGGGTCGGCGGGCTCGTGGGCTCGCGCGTCGGCTCCCTGGTCGGATTCGTCGTCGGGTCCCTCGTCGGGTCTCCAGTGGGCTCGCGGGTGGCCGGTGGTAACGGGTTCGTGTCCGGCGGGCTCACCACGACCGGCCCGCCCGACGTGGGGGGCGTCTCGGCCGGTGCCGTCGGCTCCGGCCGCCACGTGGCGGGCGGTCCGGTGGCGGGCGGTCCCGTGGACGGTGGGACGGCGGGCGGCGCGGACGTGGCCGGGGGCAGCGCCGTGCCGCCCTCCGGCTCAGGCCGGCCCCCCAGGATCACGAACGCGGAGACCACCGCCGCCGCGGTCGCCAGCACCAGCCCGCCGGTCACCGCCAGCTTGCCCGCGGGCGAGATCGTACTGTGGAACAGGCCCGTGGCGGTGTCGGCGTCGACGACCGCCTGCGGACGGGGCAGCAGCGCGGCCAGCGGCACGGTCAGCAGCCCGAGTCCGGTGCGTCCGCGCAGCTCCCAGTCGTCCCCGTACGCGGCGCGCGCGGCCTCCTCCAGTTCGGTCAGGAACGCCTCGGCCGATTCCGGACGTCCGCCGGGGTCCTTGGCCAGGCCGTGCTCGACCAGCGGGCGCAGCGGCTCCTCGACGTCCGCCAGCGGGGGCGCGACGTGCTGGTGCTGGTAGGCGAGGGCGGCCAGGTTCTGGGCCTGGAAGGCGCGGTGGCCGGTCAGGCACTCGTAGAAGACGAGGGCGGCGGCGTAGACGTCGGTGCTGGGGCCGGCCGGGGCGTCGTCCCACTGCTCCGGCGCCATGTAGGAGGGGGTGCCGGACAACTCGGCGGTCTCCCCGACGTGGGCGGCGACTCCGAAGTCGACGAGCTTGCTGTCGCCGTCCTGGGTGATCATGACGTTCTCGGGCTTGAAGTCGCGGTGCACGACGCCGTGCCGGTGCGCCTCGGCCAGCCCGAGCAGCGACCCCTTCAGCACCGTGAGCGCGGCCTCCGCGCCGGTCGCCCCCTCGTGCTCCAGCAGCCGCCGCAGCGTGACGCCCTCCACCAGTTCCATCACGATGACGGCGGCGTCGCCGGTCTCGACGTAGTCCAGCAGGCGGGCGGTGTGCGGGCTGTCGATCTCCTTGATGACCAGGGCCTCCGAGCGGAACCTGGCGACGAAGGCGTCGTCCTCCCGCATCGGGTCGGCCAGGTGTTTGATCGCGACCGCCAGGCCGTCGGACTCGCGGACGGCGAGCATCACCCGGCCGGTCCCGCCGTGGCCGAGTTCCCGGATCTCCGTGTAGCCGGGAACTTCCATAGGGGACCTCCTGACCGGATAAAGATCCTTATGTCAGGACGCTATCCCGGCGTCACCCCGCGTGTCGAGTCCCTTCGCCCGCGTAACCGGCGCACTGCTCGCAATCGGTATTTTTACTACTTCGCATAGTAGTTTCCGCCGGTCCGGACGTCCGAGCCGCCGCACGCCGGTCGAACCGCTCAGCCGCGCGTGAGACCCGGGGCGGCCCGGCCGCGCCCGGGAACCGGAGTGAACGAGCCGGCCCGGAAGGTCAGGCGCGGCGGGGGACCGGGGCGGTCGAGCCGCGGACGACCAGTTCCGTCGCGAGTTCCACGTGGTGGGAGTCGACCCTCTCCCCGGCGGCCAGCCGCAGCGCCGTGCGCAGCGCCACCCCGCCCATCTCGCGCAGCGGCTGCCGGACCGTGGTCAGCGGCGGCGAGGTGACCTGCGCGATCTGCGTGTCGTCGAACCCGACGATGCTCAGCTCCTCGGGGATGCGCAGCCCCCGCGCCCGCGCCGCCTCCATGACCCCGACGGCCACCTCGTCGCACCCGGCGAAGATCGCCGTCGGAGCGTGCGGCAGGTCGAGCACCGCCGCCCCGCTCACCATCCCGTCGTGGAAGCGGAAGTGCCCGGAACGGACGAACCCCGGCAGCACGGGCGCCCCCTCCGCCTCCATGGCGGCCCGGTAGCCGTGCAGCCGCGCCTGGTTGCAGGCCGCGGTGGCCGGGCCGCCGATGTAGGCGATGCGCCGGTGCCCGAGCGAGAGCAGGTGCTGGGTGGCGGCCACGCCGCCGGCGAAGTTGGTGGAGCCGATGCTGGTGACCCGGGTGCGCGGCAGGTTGAGCGGGTCGATGAGCACCAGCGGCAGCCGGGCCCTGGCCAGCGCGGCCGGCTGCCCGGAGGTCAGCTCGCCGGTGACGGCGATCAGCGCCCGCCGCCCGGCCGCGACGAGCCCGCGCGCCCAGGCGGTGGTGCGGGCCGCGCCGCTCCTGATGCTGACGACGATCCCGACCCCGGCCTCCGCCCCGGCCGCCACCGCGCCCTGGATGATCTCGGTGGAGTACGCGTTGAGGTCGGTGTCGAACTGCAGCTCGACGGTGGCCAGGCCGGGCGGCTCGCGGCGCGGCGACGGGGCGACGTAGTCGTGCTCCTGCAGCAGCGACTGCACGAGCGAGCGGGTGGCGGGCGAGACGTCGCTGCGCCCGTTGAGCACCTTGGAGACGGTCGCGACCGAGACCCCGGCCGAGGCCGCGACGGTGGCCAGCGTGGCCCGCCTAGGACCGGACGGCATCCGCACCCCCTCGCCCTCGCACGTCGGCGGGAGTGACGAGCCGCCGATCATGGCCGACGTGCCGTGACGGGCCGGTCAATCGCAGGACGCCGCGGCAGGGCAGGTCGGCGGCCGACGTCCCGGCCAGCACCTCGACGTCGCCGGGCTCGACGACGCGGCGCAGGTCGCGCCCGGTGAACGCGGTGCGGTCGGCGTGCACGCGAAAGCGCACCTCGGCGCTCTCCCCCGGTTCCAGCCGGACCCTGGCGTACCCGGCGAGCTGCCGGACGGGCCGGGTGACCTGGGCCAGGACGTCACGCAGGTAGAGCTGCACGACCTCCTCCCCGGCCCGGCGGCCGGTGTTGCGGACGGTGACGCTCGCGGTGAACTCGCCGTCCGTGGGCACCTCCTCGTCGCTGAGGCGCAGGCCGGACAGCTCGAAGGAGGTGTAGGAGGCGCCGTACCCGAAGGGGAACAGGGGTGTCGGGTCGAGGTTGCTGATGCCGTGGCTGTCGGCGCCCAGCGGTGGCTGCAGGTAGGTGCCGGGCTGTCCGCCGGGGCCGCGCGGGATCTGCACGGGCAGTCTGCCCACGGGCTGGACGCGCCCGGACAGCACGCCGGCGATGGCCGCGCCGCCCTCCTCGCCCGGCATGAACGCCTGGACCAGGCCGGCGGCGTACGCGTGCACCGCGCCCAGCGCGTACGGGCGGCCCGAGACGACGACCACGACCAGCGGCGTGCCGGTGGCGGCCAGTTCGGCCAGCAGGTCGGCCTGTACGCCGGGCAGCCGCAGGTCCTCGGCGTCGCAGCCCTCCCCCGAGGTGCCCTGTCCGAACAGGCCCGCCAGGTCGCCCACGACGGCCACGCACACGTCCGCCTCCCGGGCGGCGGCCACGGCGGCGGCGAACCCGGAGCGGTCCTCGCCCCGCACGTCGCAGCCCTTCTCGTAGCGCAGCTCGGTGTCCGGCAGTTCGGCGGCGAGCGCGTCGAGCACGGTGGGGGCCTCGACGCCGAGGCCGAGGTCCGGGTGGCGGGGCAGCACGTGGTTGGGGAAGGCGTAGCAGCCCATGAACGTGCGGGCGTCGTGCGCGGCGGGCCCCACCACGGCCATCCGGCGCGGCGCCGTACGCCCGGCACCCGCCCCGCTCACCGTGCCGTCGGGGCCGGGACCGCCGTCGGCGTCGCGGTCGGCGTCAGTGCGCAGGGGGAGGGCGGTGCCGGCGTCGAGCAGGATGATCGACCGCTCGGCCAGCTCCCTGGCCAGGGCCCGGTTGGCGGGCGAGTCGAGGTCGGCGGACGCGGCCCCGGCGACCGAGCCCTCGGGCGTCCAGCCGGCGTCGAGCAGCCCGAGCTGCGCCTTCTGGGTGAGCAGGCGGCGGGCCGCCCGGTCGATCAGCGCCTCGGGGAGCCGGCCGGCGCGCACCCGCTCGGCCAGGCACTGGCCGAAGCCGAGGGTGTCGGGCAGCTCGACGTCGATGCCGGCTTCCAGCGCCAGCGCGCCCGCCTCGGCCGGATCGGCGGCGACCCGGTGCATGGTGGCCAGGAAGGGCACCGCCCAGTAGTCGGAGACGACGGTGCCGGTGAACCCCCAGTCCGCGCGCAGCACCTCGGTCAGCAGCCACGGGTCGGCGCCGGCGGGCACGCCGTCCACGTCGGCGTAGGAGTTCATCACCGAGCGGGCGCCGCCGAGCGCGATCGCGGTCTCGAACGGCGGCAGGATCATGTCCATCAGCTCGCGCCGGCCCATCGGCACGGGGCCGTGGTTGCGGGCGGCGCGGGAGGCGGAGTAGCCGGCGAAGTGCTTGAGCGTGGCGATGATCCCGGCGCTCTCCAGCCCGCGTACGTAGGCCGCGCCGAGCGTGGCCACCAGGTACGGGTCCTCCCCCATCGTCTCCTCGACCCGCCCCCACCGGTAGTCGCGCACCACGTCCAGCACCGGCGACAGCCCCTGGTGCACGCCCACGGCCCGCATGTCGCGCCCGATCGCGGCGGCCATCCGCTCCACCAGCCCGGGGTCGAACGTGGCCGCCCAGGCGATGGCCGCCGGGTAGACGGTGGCGCCGTAGGAGGTGAAGCCGGTCAGGCACTCCTCGTGCACGATGGCGGGGATGCCGAGCCTGGACGCCTCGACGACGGCGCGCTGCAACCGCACGACCTCGGCCGCGCCCTGCTCGGGGGTGACGGGGGCGCTGCCGTGCACGCGGGTCAGGTGCCCGAGCCCGTGGCGGATCGCCTCGTCGAACGGCACGCTTCCCGAGGCGGCGAAGACGTCCTGCATGGGCGCCACGTTCAGCGGCTCGGCTCCCGGGGCGGGCTCGGGTCCGGCCTCGTCCTGGCTCATGTCGTTGCCGAGCCAGCGGCTGCCGAGCTGGCCGATCTTCTCCTCCAGGGTCAGCTCCGCGAGGAGGGCTTCGACTCGGTCGGCCACGGCGAGCGCCGGGTCCTGCCACGGGCGTGGTGCCGGTCGCGGCGTCGGGGTCCGATCAAGAGCCGTCATCTTTGCGCTCCTTAAAGAGGTGCGGTGCTGTCGTAAGTTTTCGAAATGTTTCGACACCGATGGACGACCTCCGCGCGCACCCTCTGTCATGCCGTGGACCTGCTGAAGGTTGGCGCGAATGTACCTTACACGTGACCTCCTGGAAATCCAGGGGTTCCCTGATCGACAAGGTCTTGACACCCTTATAGCCGAAACCTAGATTGGCGAATCCCGCGGTCATGTCGAAAATGTTTCGATGAGCTGACTTGAGGAGGAAGTGGAAAGTGGCATCCCGGTGATGCCGATCCACCGCATCCAGTGATCAACGCGCCGCGATCCCCAGCCCGCGGCATACACGTACGGAGATCAACGTGGAGTCCAGGACAACCTCTCGCCGCAACTTTCTCAGTCTCGTCTCCATGGGCGTCCCCCTAGGGGCAGCGCTCGCCGCCTGCGGCGGCACGGGGCCCACCCAGACCGGCGCCGGTGGCGGCACCGGCGGTGGCGACGCGACCACCGGCGGCGGCGGCAGCAGTGCCACGTACTGGTACCTGTCGACGCAGCCGCAGGAGGGCGTGCGCACCCGGACCATCGAGCGGTTCAACAAGGCCAACCCCACCGGCACGATCACCGGCACGACGTTCCAGAACGACGCCTACAAGACGAAGATCAAGACGGCCATCGGCGCCGGGCAGGCGCCCACCCTGATCTGGGGCTGGGGCGGCGGCACGCTGCGCAGCTACGTCCAGGCCGGCCAGGTGGACGACCTGACCCCGTGGCTCGACCAGAACGCCGCCGTGAAGGACAAGCTGTTCCCCTCCTCCTTCGGCGCGGCCACCATCGACGGCAAGATCTACGCGATGCCGTGCGAGACGATGCAGCCGATCGTCCTGTACTACGACAAGCGGGCCTTCGACAAGATCGGCGCCCAGCCGCCCCAGACGTGGGGCGACATCCTCGACCTGGTGCCCAAGTTCAACGCCAAGGGCATCGCGCCGTTCTCGCTGGGCGGCCAGTCGCGCTGGACGAACATGATGTGGCTGGAGTTCCTCTTCGACCGCATGGGCGGGCCCGAGATCTTCCAGGCGGTGTTCGACGGCGAGAAGGACGCCTGGAACAACCCGATCGCGATCCAGGCCCTGGGCGAGGTGCAGAAGCTGGTCAAGGCCAACGGGTTCGTCAAGGGCTTCTCCTCGATCACCGCCGACTCCAACGCCGACCAGGCGCTGCTGTACACCGGCAAGGCCGCGATGATGCTGCACGGCGGCTGGACGTACGGCAGCATGTCCACCGACGGCGGCGACTTCGTCTCCGGCGGCAACCTCGGCTACATGAACTTCCCGCCGGTGGACGGCGGCAAGGGCGACCCCGGCAACACCGTCGGCAACCCCGGCCAGTACATCTCGATCTCCTCCAAGGCCACGCCCGAGCAGAAGGAGATCGCCAAGAAGTTCCTGTCCACCTCGCTGATCGACGACACCGGCGTCAAGGAGTGGGTGGAGACCGGCGCGGTCCCGATCATCAAGGGTTCCGACGCGCAGTTCGCCGCCTCCAAGGACAAGGACTTCCTGAACTTCGTCTACAACATCGCGGTCAACGCCCAGTCCTTCGCCCAGTCCTGGGACCAGGCGCTCAGCCCGACGGCCGCCGAGGTGCTGCTGGACAACATCTCCAAGCTGTTCCAGATGTCGATCTCGCCGCAGCAGTTCGCCACGAACATGAACGCGGTCATCGGCAAGTGAGCGCCGTCACGTCCACCGCCAGGCCCGCCGGTCGTGCGGGCCGTGGCGGCTCACTCGGGTGGATGGCCGTGCCGGCGCTCGTGTTCTTCGCCGGCTTCGGGGTGATCCCGCTGGTCGGGGTGCTCGCCCTCAGCTTCACGCAGTGGGACGGGCTCGGCGAGATCCGCCTGGCGGGCTTCGGCAACTGGGGGGCCATCCTGCGTGACCCCGGCCTGCCGCACGCCCTGTGGGTGACGTTCCTGGTCATGGCCCTGTCGTGGGCGTTCCAGACGCCGGCGAGCATCCTGCTGGGCACGTTCCTGGCCGGGAAGCACCGTTACCGGGCGGTCCTGTCGGTGCTGTTCTTCATCCCGCTGCTGCTCAGCCAGGCGGCGATCGCGATCACCTTCAAGGCGCTGCTCGACCCGAACTTCGGGCTCGGGGCGGGGCTGAACATCCCGTTCCTCGTCCAGGACTGGCTGGGCGAGCCCGTCCTCGCCTTCGGCGTCGTGATCTTCGTGGTGTCCTGGCAGTTCATCCCGTTCCACTCGCTGATCTACCAGGGCGGCGTCCGCCAGATCCCGCGCTCGATGTACGAGGCGGCCGAGCTGGACGGCGCGGGCCGCGTGCGCAGGTTCTTCAGCATCACGCTGCCGCAGCTCAGGTACACGATCGTCACGTCGTCGACGCTCATGGTGGTCGGCTCGCTGACCTTCTTCGACCTGATCTTCGTGCTGACCGCGGGCGGTCCCGGCGACGCCACCCGGGTGCTGGCCCTGGACATGTACAAGCGCGGCTTCCAGGCCAACCTGATGGGCCCGGCCAGCGTGATCGCGGTCATCCTCGTCCTCGTCGGCCTGTTCCTGGCGCTGCTGCTGCGCCGGATCGGCGGGCGCGACGCCGGGCACAGCCAGCTCGAGGGGGTCTGACGCATGACGACCGTCCCCACCAGCGCGCCGCAGCGGGCGACCGCGCCCCCGTCGGAGGGCGGGCACCGCCGCCGCCGCAGCCGGCGCACCAGGGAGCGGCCCAACTGGGTGGCCGGGCTGACCAGCGTCGTGTGGCTGGCGATCGTGATCGTGCCGATCTACTGGATCGTCATCACGAGCTTCAAGACGCAGTCCAACTACTACGCGGAGAACCCGTTCGCGCCGCCGGGCGAGCCGACGATCGCCAACTACCGGCTGGTCATCGAGTCCGACTTCCCGCAGTACTTCCTCAACAGCGTCATCGCCACGATCGGCGCGGTGATCCCGGCCGTGCTGGTCAGCTTCATGGCGGCGTACGCGATCGTGCGGGGCCGCCGGAGCCGGCTGCTGCGCTGGACGAACTCGCTGTTCCTGATGGGCCTGGCCATCCCGCTGCAGGCCACGGTGATCCCGATCTATCTGATCATCATCCAGCTCGGCCTGTACGACACGCTGCTGGCGCTGATCCTGCCGTCGATCGCGTTCGCGATCCCGCTGTCGGTGCTGGTCCTGTCGAACTTCATCCGGGACGTGCCGAAGGAACTGTTCGACTCGATGCGCATCGACGGCGCGACCGAGCGCGGCATGCTCTGGCGGCTGGCGTTCCCGCTGACCCGCCCGGCCGTGGTGACCGTGACGGTCTACAACGCGCTGCAGATCTGGAACGGGTTCCTGCTGCCGCTGATCCTCACCCAGAGCCCCGACAAGCGCACGCTGCCGCTGGCGCTGTGGTCCTTCCAGGGCCAGTACAGCATCAACGTGCCCGCCGTGCTGGCCTCGGTCGTGCTCACCACGCTGCCCATCCTCATCCTGTACGTGGTGGGCCGCCGCCAGCTCCTCAGCGGTCTGACCGTGGGCTTCGGGAAGTGAGCCCAGAGGTGAGGGCCGCCGCGTGCCGCGCCAGGTGGGCCGAGTTCCACTCGTAGAAGCGGTCGTCGCCGCGGGCGACGTGGCCGGCGAAGGCCGCGTCCCCCGCGGCGGCGCGCTCGCGCATGAAGCGGACCAGATGCTCCAGCCGGTCCACGGCCGCCCCGACCAGCGCCCGCCGGTCGGCCTCGCCGAGACCGTACGCGTCGGCGAACAGCCGCAGCCGCCTGGCCTGCTCCGCCACCGGGATCCCGTCGCCGTCGGCCGGGTCGTGCAGCGGCACGAACCGGTAGGCCGCGTACGCGACGTCCCGCACGCGCGGCCCCGGGTGGGCGGTGTCGAAGTCGATGAACGCGACCGGCCGGTCCTCCTCGAACACGCAGTTGTACGGGGCCACGTCGCCGTGACAGATCACCTCGGCCGGCTCGGCCGGCGGCCAGTACCAGACGGCATCGGCGGGCAGGCGGGCCAGGAGGCCGGCGCCGGCGTCGTGGTAGCCGCGCAGCAGGCGGGCCACGCCGGCGAGCACGTCGTCGGCGCGCACCCAGCCGGGCAGCGGGTAGTCGGCGGTGCGGCCGGGCACGAAGCCGAGGATCTCGCGGCCCTCGTCGTCGAGGCCGTGGCAGCGGGGCGCGCCGGTGAACCCGGCGGCCTCCAGGTGGCGCAGCAGCGCGTGCACGGAGGGGGTCCACGGGCCCGCCGGCCTGCGTACGGTGCCGCCCACCCGGACCACGTGGTTGACGCCGCCGCCCGTGAGCACCTCTTCGCCCGGCACCGCACCTCCTCGGTCGCGTCCGGCCAGTGTGGCACGGGCCGGACGGCCCGTGCGCCCCGTTTTTACCGGATTCCCAGGTGGAGCGGGTAGAACAGGCGTCATGGACTCCGCGCCCAGACTCCCCGTGGTGCTCGTTGTCGACGACGAGCCCAACATCCGCGAGCTGCTGCTCGACGCCCTCGAGCTGAACGGCTTCCAGGTGCGCACGGCCGCCTCCGGCACACAGGCGCTGCGGTCCGTGGGACAGGAGCGGCCCGACATCATCCTGCTGGACGTGATGCTGCCGGACCTCGACGGGTTCGCGGTGGCGCAGCGGCTGCGTCCGGACGGCGGCGGACCGCCGGTGCTGTTCCTGACCGCGCGGGACACCGTGGCCGACCGCATCGCCGGGTTGTCGGCGGGCGGCGACGACTACGTGACCAAGCCGTTCAGCCTGGAGGAGGTGGTGCTGCGGATCCGCGCCATCCTGCGCCGTACGGGGGCGCGCGAGGAGCTGTCCGACGACGGGCTGCTGCGCTACGCCGATCTGGAGCTGGAGGAGGAGACGCACGTCGTGCGGCGGGCCGGGCGGCGCGTCCACCTGTCGCCGACCGAGTTCGGGCTGCTGCGCTACCTGATGATCAACGCGGAGCGGGTGGTGAGCAAGGCGCAGATCCTGGACCGGGTGTGGGACTCCGGGTTCGGGGCCGACAGCCGGATCGTGGAGTCGTACATCAGCTATCTGCGGCGGAAGATCGACGTCGAGGGGCCGCCGCTGATCCACACGTTGCGCGGCGTGGGGTACTCGCTGCGCGACCAGAGCCGCCTGGACCGGCGCCGATGACCCCCGTCACCGAGGACGCCCCGGCCGTCGGGACGCGACGCCCGCCGGAGCGGGGGCCGTCGTGGCGGCGCCGGACGCTGGGCCGCCCGTGGCCGTTGCGGCACCGGCTGCTGGCGGCGCTGCTGGGCCTGTCGGCCGCGGCGCTGGCGGTGTTCGCCGCGTCGGGGGTGCTGCTGCTCGACCGTTCGCTGCTGTCGCGGGTGGACACGCAGCTCACCGACTTCGCCGCGAACCTCGGCAAGGGTCCGCCGCCCGGCTTGCCGATGCCGCCGCCGCGCCCCGACGTGGAGCTGCCCACCCGCTTCCACCTGGCCGTCTTCAGCCCGCCGGGGGACGTCGTGCGCAGCGTGCCCGCCTCCGGCGACGGCCCGGACGTGCCCGCGAGCGCGATCTCGGCCCCGCCGCCCGCGCCGTTCACCGTCCCGGACCTGGCGGGCGGGGCGGAGTGGCGCACGTTCGTGGTCGCCCTGCCGGACGGCAACCGGGCCGCGGTGTCGGCGTCGCTGGAGGAGAACCGGAGCACCGTACGGCAGCTCCTGATCATCGAGGCGGCGGCGGGCGCGCTGGTGCTGGGCCTGCTGGGGGCGGTGGCCCTGGTGGTGGTCCGGCTCGGCCTGCGCCCGCTGACCCGGATGGAGCGCACGGCCACCGCGATCGCGGCGGGCGAGCTGGACCGGCGGGTGTCCGACAGCGACCCGCGCACCGAGACCGGGCGGCTCGGCAGCGCGCTGAACGTCATGCTCGGCCGCCTCGGCGAGGCCCTGCGCCAGCGGGAGCGCTCCGAACGCCGGCTGCGCCGCTTCCTCGCCGACGCCTCGCACGAGCTGCGCACGCCGCTGACGTCCATCAGGGGGTTCGCGGAGCTGTACCGGCACGGGCGCAGCGAGCCCGACCCGGCCGTGGCGCGCATCCTGAGCCGCATCGAGGGCGAGGCCGAGCGGATGGGCGTGCTGGTCGAGGACCTGCTGCTGCTCGCCAGGATGGACCAGGAACGGGCGCTGGACCTGACGGAGGTGGACCTGCACGTCATCGCCGGCGACGTGGTGCACGGGGCGCGGGCCCGCGATCCGGGCCGGGTCGTCGAGCTGGCGATGGGCGAACGGCCGGTGCGGGCGGTCGGCGACGAGCACCGCCTGCACCGGGTGATCGCGAACCTGGTCGGCAACGCCGTCGCGCACACCCCCGCGGAGACGACGGTGCGGGTGCGGGTGGAACGCGCGGACGCGACGGCGGCGGCGCGAGCCGGCGCGCGGCACCTGATGGCGGGCCCCGCGCAGGTGCTCCCGATGGCGGTGGCGGGCGGCGCGGTGGCCGGTGAGGTCGCGGTCGTCGAGGTCACCGACGACGGGCCGGGGATCGAGCCGGAGCAGTTGCCGCACATCTTCGACCGCTTCTACCGGGCCGACGCCGCCCGTTCCCGGGCGAGCGGCGGCACCGGCCTGGGGCTGGCCATCGCGGCGGCGCTGGTGGAGGCGCACGACGGCCGCATCGAGGCGTACAGCCGCCCCGGCCACGGCACGGCCTTCCGGGTGCTGCTCCCGCTGCGCGGGCCGGGAGGCCCCTGACCGGCCCGCGGCACGATCAGCGGCGCGCCCGGAACGCCACGGCCGTCGTGGAGGCGATCGCCGTCACCAGCACGACGGTGAGCAGGACGGTGCCCATCGGGTTGCGCCGGCGGGGCGGCGGCTCGGC
>NZ_SSXE01000256.1 GCF_021699195.1 Nonomuraea sp. MG754425
GCCCTGTCCCGCTCCGGCAGTCTCTCCGGCGCGACGGCGGGCCGGTCGTGCTCCTGCTGCTCCAGGGCCCCCGTCATGGCGCCGACGAGTTCTTCCATCGACACCCGCGCCGTGTCGAACCGGGCCACCCTGCGCCCCAGCCGCAGCACCTCGACCCGGTCGGACACGGCCATGACGTCCTGCATGTTGTGGCTGATGAGCACGACGGACACGCCCGAGTCCCGTACGGTCCTGATGAGGTCGAGCACCCGCCTCGTCTGCACCACGCCGAGCGCCGCCGTCGGCTCGTCCATGAACACCACCCGCCGCGCCCATGTCACGGCCCTGGACACCGCCACCCCCTGCCGCTGCCCGCCGGACAGCGTCGACACCGGCGCGCTCTGGGACGCCAGTCGCACACCGAGTCGCTCGCAGGCCGCCTGGGTCTCCCGCCGCATGGCCGCGTTGTCCAGCACGCCGAGCAGCCCGAGCAGCCCACGCCTGAGCCGCTCCCTGCCGAGGAAGAAGTTGGCGGCTGGGCTGAGGTCGGCGCAGAGCGCGAGGTCCTGGTAGACGGTCTCGATCCCCGCGCCCCTGGCCTCCTCCACGGCGCCGAACGCGACCGGCTCCCCGTCGACCTCGATCATCCCGCTGTCCGGGCGCTCGACCCCCGAGAGGATCTTCGCCAGGGTGGACTTCCCGGCCCCGTTGTCCCCGATCAGCGCGACCACTTCGCCCGCTCCCAGGCTGAAGTCGGCGCCCCGCAACGCCTCGACCTGGCCGTAGCTCTTCACGATCCCGCGGGCATCGATCAGCGGCACGGCCATAGGACCATCAAGAAACGACCTGACATCGTTGTCAAGCCTGAACCCGCCAGGACCGGGACGAACGACCGCCGAACCGACCGGCCGCCGCGAACGCCCGGCCCGGCCCGGCGGGTGACCGATGCCCTGACGAACGGGCCCGGCCCTGAGACGAAGGTCTGGCTAGTTGACGTCGAGCTTGCGCTGGATGGCGATGAGGATCTGCATCATCTCCAACTGGCTGCTCTGCATCCCCCGGGACGTATGGTCGATCACCTCGACCTTCGCAGTCATGGCCTCGACCTTGGCGTCTATCGTCTCGACGTCCGTGGCCACCGTCGCGACCTTCGTGGCCACCGTCTCGACTTTCGTGGCCACCGTCTCGACTTTCGTGGCCACCGTCTGGACCTTGTTGTCTATGGTCTCGACCTTCGTGGCCACCGCCTCGAGTCCGTCCTCGATGGCGCCGACCCGTACTTCGAGTTGGTCGATCTTCTCGGTGAGCTGTTGCCCCATCGCCATCTGCTCCGTACGGATCCGGCAGAACTCGTTGTCCTGGGCCGCGCCGAGTTCAGAGAAGGCGTCCTTGAAACTCACAGCAATCTCCCTTACCGTGGGGGTAAGGGACCGGGGATGTGTTGGATCTCCGGTCCCATTTCTTTGCCCCTAGGGTACGCCTTCGCGGGGGCTTGTGAAGAGCCATACCAAAAATGATTCCCCTGGTCAGAGGCATTCTGAAGCCATAAATTCGGACCTATCCACCTATATCAGTCCCAACATTTTCGCTCTTATCATCGATAAAGAGCAACAATGGGCGAGGCACCCTCACGATGCCCCGCCCATTTGTCGTTTTCAGCCCGCTATTCGGCGCAGTCGTAAAGCCCGTCCTGGCCGTCCACCGCCGTGCAGTTCTCCTGCACCCAGCTCGTCACTTCCGTGTCGCCCCTGCCGGGTCCGCCGCCGTCGCCCGACAGGACGAACCGCAGCCGCCCCGACGACACCAGCGACCGCAGCCCGTCCACGGTCATGGCGGGGTCGCTTCCGGTGAAGCCGCCCATGGCGATCACCGGCTCGCGGGTGGACAGGATCAGGCGGGACGCCTGCTGCGCGCTGTTCACCGCGACCAGCCACGTGGCCTCACCCTGGTTGGCCAGCAGGTACTTGGCCATCTCGGTGCCGACTCCGCCGCCGGGCCCGCCACGCCCCGCGAACCCGGACCGGCCACCGCCGCGCTCCGCGGCACCGCTCCGGCCGTCCTGATCGGATCGATCCTGGCCCTGGCCATCGTCCGGCGGCCGGTTCCCGCCGCCCGGGAAGCGGCCGTCGCCGGGCGTCCCTCCCGGGCCGCCGAAGCCCATCCGGCCCGACGAACCCGACGACGGTCCTGCGGTCGGGTTCGTGCCGTTGGTCGGCGACTGCAGCGGCGTCACGGCGTACGCCGTGGGCCCGCCCAGCCCGGCCACGACCGCGGCCACCAGCGCCACCGCCGCGATCCGCACCCGCGCCCTGGCCAGCACGAGCGCCAGTACGAGCGCCGCCACGGCCACCGAGGTCGCCCCGAGCACGACCCAGGCCAGCCACGGCGCCCAGTCAGGCGTACGGCGCAGCACCACGAACGACCAGCCCCCGGTCAGCGCCACCGCCAGCGGCAGCACCCAGGCCGAGGCCCGCGAGCGCCGGTAGGCCCGCCACATCAGGACGGAGCCCATCCCGGTCAGCGCGGCCACCGCCGGAGCCATGGCGGTGGTGTAGTAGGGGTGGAAGGTGCCGCTGGAGAAGCTGAAGATCACGTAGTGGACGGCCAGCCAGCCGCCCCACAGCAGCCAGGCCGCCCCCGAGGGCCCGGCGCCGAGGTCCAGGCGCCGCACCCGCAGCACGACCGCGAGCACGAGCGCCACCACGCAGAACGGCAGCAGCCACGAGATCTGCCCCGCCAGGATGTCGTTGAACAGCCGCCCGGCCCCGGCCGCACCGCCGAAACCGCCACCGCCACCGCCGAAGCCGTTGCCGCGCCCCTGGCCGAAGACGCGGCCGAGACCGTTGTAGCCGATCACGAGGTCCCAGACGGAGTTGTCGGTGGAGCCGCCGATGTAGGGCCGGGAGCCTGCGGGCCACAGGTCGGTGATCACCATCCACCAGGCGCTGGACCCGGCCAGCACGCCCCCGGCCGCCAGCAGGTGCCCCACCCGCTTCGGCCACGACACCCGGGCGCACGCCAGGTACGCCGGCCCGAACGCCGGCACCACCAGGTACGCCTGCAACATCTTGGCGTTGAACCCGAGCCCCACGAAGAACGCCGCGAGCAGCAGCGACCGCAACCGCCCGGTCCGCAGCGACTCCAGGCAGAACCAGGCAGCCAGCACCAGCAGCAGCACGAGCACGGTGTCCGGGTTGTTGTCGCGGTTGATGGCCACCGTGATCGGGGTGAGCGTCATGACGACGGCGGCGATCAGCGCCGCGACATGCCCCTGACGCTCCGAGGCGAGCCCGGAGGAAGCGGGCCCGCACCAGGCCCGGCGGACGGCCGAGTACACCAGGCCGACGGCCGCCACCCCGGCGACGGCCTGCGGGAGCAGCATGCTCCAGGTGCCGTACCCGAAGATCCGCGCCGACAGCCCCATCACCCACAGCGCCAGCGGCGGCTTGTCCACGGTGATGAAGGAGCCGGCGTCGATCGCGCCGAAGAAGAACGCCTTCCAGCTCTGGGTGCCGGACAGGACGGCGGCGGCGTAGTACTCGTTGGCGTCGCCGCTCAGCGCCCACGCGTACAGGACGAAGGCGACGGCCAGCACGGCCCACATCGCGGGCCGTGACCAGCGCGGGTCCTGCTCGGGGCCGAGGAAGGCGCGGGCGAGGGCGCCCCGGCGGCGGGTGGCGGCCCGGTGTCCGGGACGTGACGCGGTGGCCGTCATCGGGCGGTCCGCCGGTCGGGGTTGAAGACCCACACGCGCAGCAGCAGGAACCGGACGAGCGTGGCGGCCGCGTTGGCGACGATGACGGCGATCAGCTCCGCCCCGTGCGAGACCCCGTCAGGCAGCAGTGCGAGGCTGCCGGAGGTGAGCGCCAGCCCGACGAGGAAGGCGATCAGCCCTTCGAGCTGGTGGCGTACGGCCCCACCCGGCCCCTTGACGCCGAAGGTGAAGCGGCGGTTCGCGGCGGTGTTGGCCACGGCCGTGACCAGCAGCGCGACCGCGTTGGCCGCGAGCGGCGGCACGACCTGGCGCAGCAGCGAGTACAGCAGCAGGTACGCCAGCGTGCTGAGCACGCCCACGACGGCGAACCGCGGGAGCTGCCTGGCCATGCCCTTCGGCAGTTCGGCCCGCTCGACGCCCGCGGGGATGGGGATGCGGGCGGCCCCGGACAGTGTCTTGCGCGCCACCCGCGCCAGACCGCGCAGGTCGTCGAGCGCGGTCCGGACGAGGTCCACCCGGCTGTCCGGGTCGTCCACCCAGTCGACGGGCACCTCGTGGATGCGCAGTCCGTGTCGCTCGGCCAGGAGCAGCAGCTCGGTGTCGAAGAACCACTCCTCGTCCTCGACACCGGGCAGCAGCGCCTGGGCGACCTCCGTGCGTACGGCCTTGAAGCCGCACTGCGCGTCCGAGAACCCGGCGCCCATGCCGAGGCGGAGCAGCAGGTTGTAGGAGCGGGAGACGAACTCCCGCTTGGGGCCCCGCTCGACCCGGGACGCCCTGGCCAGGCGGGTGCCGATGGCCAGGTCGCTGTGGCCCGACAGCAGCGGCGCGACCAGGGGCAGGAACGCGTCGAGGTCGGTGGACAGGTCGACGTCCATGTAGCTGACGACGTCGGCCTCGCTCTGCGACCAGACCTTGCGCAGTGCCCGCCCGCGGCCCTTCTCGTCGAGGTGCACGGCGCGTACGCAGGGCAGTTCGCGGGCCAGTTCGGTGGCGAGCCGCCAGGTGTCGTCGGTGCTGGCGTTGTCGGCGACGGTGATGCGGAAGCCGTAGGGGAAATGCCGGGTGAGGTAGGTCTGCAGCCGGGTGATGCTGGCCCTCAGCACCCGCTGCTCGTTGTAGACCGGGACGACCACCTCGACCAGGCGGGTCCGGACTGCTGTTGTCTCCATGCGACCAGCTCACGTTTCGGGTCTTTAAGGCGACTTATCCGATTCTGAGGTACGCATGAGAGTTCCCGGTAGGTCCATGGTCGCGATGGCTCCGCCGCCGGGCGCGTTGGCCAGGCGTACCTTGCCGCCGGCCTCCGTGACGGCCTGGGCCACGATCGCCAGCCCCAGCCCCGAGCCGGGCAGGCCGCGTGCCGACGGGGAGCGCCAGAACCGCTCGAAGACGTGCGGCAGCTCTTCGGCGGGCAGCCCGGGGCCGTGGTCGCGCACGGTCAGCCGCCCGTCGCGCAGGCGCACCTCGACCTGGCCGCCTTCCGGGCTGAACTTGGCGGCGTTGTCGATGAGGTTGAGCACGGCACGTTCCAGCGAGGCGGCGCTGCCCACGACGTACCAGGGTTCGAGGTCGGTGACGACCTCGGCGCCGCGCAGCCTGGCGCGCTCGGCGGCGGCCGTGACCACCTCGTGCAGGCCCAGCTCGACGTGCGGCTCGTGGTCGGTGTCGCCCCTGGCGAGCTGGAGCAGGTCGGCCACCAGCGTGGACAGCTCGGCGAACTGCGCCTTCACGTTGACGAGCAGCCGCTCCTTGGCGGCGGGGTCGAGGCTGCGGCCGGTCTGCTCGCTGCGCAGCAGCAGGTCGATGTTGGTGCGCAGGGTGGTGAGCGGGGTGCGCAGCTCGTGGCCGGCGTCGGCGACGAGCTGCTTCTGGCGTTCCCTGGAGCCGGCCAGCGCCGCCGTCATCGCGTTGAAGGAGGCGGACAGGCGGGCGATCTCGTCGTTGCCCGTGACGGGGATGCGGGTGTCGAGGTCCTCGGTCTGCGCGATGTGCTCGACCGCCCTGGTGAGGTTGCCCACGGGACGCAGCGCGGAGCGCGAGATGGCCAGCCCGGCCCAGGCCGCGCCGAGCACCCCCAGCGCCGTGACGCCGCCGAGCATGAGCGCGGCGATCCGCATCGTGCGCTCGATGTGCCACAGCGGCCTGGCCTCCAGGACCGCCACGCCCGGCTTGAAGTTGATGGTGACCACGCGGACCCGTTCGCCGTCGCGGGTGACGCCGTCGCGGTAGACCGGCTCGCACGGCTTGAGCGCCGCGATGTCCGCCTTGAGGTCCGGGACGATGGGCCGGCCGATGGAGCAGGTGGCGCCGTCGGCGAACAGCAGCGTGGCCCGGCCGTCGAACGGGCCCGGCGAGCCGTCAGGCGTGCACGTGTGCTCGAGGTACGGCTTGTCGCCCTGCCGCGCCGACTCGAGGTTGCTCAGGTCGAGGTTGCGGATGAGCTGGTTCTGCAGGATGAACCAGCTCATGCCCGCGCACAGCGCGATGGCCAGCGCCACGGCCACCGTGACCAGCAGGGTGAGCCGGGTGCGCAGGCTGCCGCGTCTGGACAGGGTGGTGAGGCGCGCGCGCAGGCCGCCGGCATCGCTCACGGTGCGGCCCGGAGCACATAACCCACCCCGCGCACGGTGTGGATCACCCGCGGCTCGCCCCCGGCCTCGGTCTTGCGCCGCAGGTACATGACGTAGACGTCGAGCGAGTTGGAGGTGGGCTCGAAGTCGAAGCCCCACACCTCGCTGAGGATCTGGTCTCTGGTCAGCACCTGGCGGGGGTGCGCGAGGAACAGCTCCATCAGCAGGTATTCGGTCCTGGTCAGGTCGAGCGGGCGCGCGCCGCGGGTGACCTCCCTGGTCGCCGGGTCCATCCGCAGGTCGCCGTAGGAGAGCGTGTCGCCCTCGGGGGCGCCCGCGGCGAGCGCGCCCCTGCGCAGCAGCGCGCGCACCCTGGCCAGCAGCTCGTCCAGCTCGAACGGCTTGACGAGGTAGTCGTCGGCCCCCGCGTCGAGCCCGGAGACCCGGTCGCCGACCGCGTCGCGGGCGGTGAGCATGAGCACCGGGACGTGGTTGCCCGACGCGCGCAGCCGCCGGCACGCGGTGAGCCCGTCGAGCCGCGGCATCATGACGTCGAGCAGCACGGCGTCGTAGGCGTCGGCCGCGAGCGAGTCGAGGGCCTGGTGGCCGTCGTTGGCCGTGACGACCTTGTAGCCCTCGAACTCCAGGCTCGACTGCAGGGCCTCGCGCAACGCGGGCTCGTCGTCCACCACCAGCAACCGTGCGGGCTCACTCATGCTTACCAACGCTAGACGCTCATCATGAGAACGCGATGAACAGCCTCATCGTCCTTTCATGAGGATCACCACGTCACGGGCAGGGAGGTGAGCCCGAAGATGGGCCCATCATACTTGGCGGCCAGTTCGTCGTCGGCCACGGTGACCCGCAGCGTGGGCATCCGCTCGAAGAGGGTGCGCAGGGCGATCTCCAGCTCGGCCCGCGCCAGGTTCTGGCCGAGGCACTGGTGCACGCCGTACCCGAAGGCGACGTGGTGGCGGGCGCCGCGGGCGACGTCGAACTCGTCGGGCCGCTCGAACGCCCGCTCGTCCCGGTTGGCGGAGGCGCCGAGCACGAAGATGCCCTCGCCCTTCCTGACGAGCTGCCCGCCGATCTCCTGGTCGGCGGCGGCGACCCGGTCGAAGGCCGCCCAGTCGACGATCGAGTGGTAGCGCAGCAGTTCCTCGACGGCCGCCGGCCACCCTTCGGGGTTCGCGCGCAGCGCGGCGAGCTGGACGGGGTGGCGCAGGAGGGTGAGGGCGGCCAGCGGGATCATGTTGGCGGTGGTCTCGTGCCCGGCGACGAGCAGCAGGAACATCACGCCCACCACCTCGTCGTGGGTGAGCCGGCCGCTGGTGATCACCCGGCCGAGGAGGTCGTCGGCGGGCGCCCGCTCGGCCTCGGTGACGAGCCGGTCGAGGAACTCCCTGATCTCGAGTGCCGCCGTCTGCCGCAGGTCCGGGTCGTCGCCGTGGGCGAGCATCTCCCGGGTCCGCGACTGGAAGAACTCGCGCTCGGCGTACGGGACCCCGAGCAGCCGGCAGATCACCAGGGACGGCATGGCCAGCCCGAACGCCTCGACCAGCTCGGCTCCCGGCCCCTTGGCCAGCATGTCGTCGATGAGCCCGTCCACGATCTCCTGGATGCCGGGGCGCATCTCCCTGACCCGCCTGACGGTGAACTCGGGGATGAGCAGCCGCCGGAACCTGGTGTGCTCGGGCGGGTCGAGGTCGATGAAGTGCCCGGCCATGAACGCCTCCATGGCCTGCGCGCGCTCGGGCGACGGCGGCTCGGTGTGGAAGGCGGCGTTCGGGTGGCCGGGTGTGGCGGGGCTGGTGCTGATGCCGGTGCCGGCGAGCACCTGCCGGGCCTCGGCGTGGCGGGTGACCAGCCACACGTCCCCGCCGGGCAGGGAGGTTCTGACGAGCGGGGCCTGTTCGCGCATGTGCTCGTACTCGGGCGGTGGGGCGAACGGGCAGGTACGCGGAAGTGGGAAGGAATGCGCCATAGTGTTGCCTCCGAGAAGCCGATCGCATTGCTTACTTACGCGAAAGTAAGCAATGAGACGATGGGCCGTCAAGCGATGGGAGCGGCATGGCCGGCCGGCGAACGGACACACGAGAGCGAATCCAGCAGGTGGCGCTGGAGTTGTTCGCCGAGCGCGGATACGACAAGACCTCGCTGCAGGAGGTCGCCGACCGCCTGCAGATCACCAGGCCGGCGCTCTACTACCACTTCCGCACGAAGGAGGACATCCTCGCCGGCGTGGTGGACCGGCTGTGCGACTCGATGGACGAGCTGGTGACGTGGGCCGGACAGCAGCCGGGGACGGCCGAGTCCCGCCGGAAGATCCTGGGGCGCATCTCCGGGCTGCTGGAGGACCAGTGGCGTCCGCTGTTCAGGTTCGCCCAGGTGAACCAGGGCGTCATCCAGGGCAAGGCGGCCGGTGAGCGCATGCAGCGCGGGATGATCGGCATGCTGTCGGTGCTGTCCGTGCCGGGGGCGGACGCGGTCAAACAGTTCGAGGCCAGGCTCGCGGTGTTCGCGGTGGTGCTCGGGAGCGTGCCGTTCCTGTTCGACATGGACCTGGACGAGGCGGAGCGGGCGAGCGTGGCCCTGGAGGTGGCCGGCAAACTCGTCGCCGACGAGTGACCGACGAGTGACCGACGAGGGGCAGGCGAGGAGCCGGCGAATGACCGGCGAGGGGCCGGTCAGCGGCGCAGCAGCGCCATGGCGGCGTTGTGGCCGCCGATCCCGCTGACACCGCCGCCCCTGCGCGCGCCCGCGCCGCACATCAGCACCCGCTCGTGCTCGGTCTCCACGCCCCAGCCGCCTCCGTCCGCGAACGGCCAGCTCAGGTCGGTGTGGAAGATGTGGCCGCCGGGCAGCCCGGCCTCCCGTTCGAGGTCCACCGGCGTCTTGACCTCGACGCAGGGCACGCCGTCGGGGGTGGTGAGCAGGCAGTCCTGGAGGGGCTCGGCCAGGACGGCGTTGACGGAGGCGAAGGTGGCCTCCAGGGCCGCCTTCCGCGCCGCGTCCGGCTGCTCGCGGAACAGGCGGGCGGGCATCTGCAGGCCGAACAGCGTCATGGTCTCGGCCCGGCCCCTCAGCTCGGGCCCGAGGATGGACGCGTCGGTCAGCGAGTGGCAGTAGACCTCGGCGGGCGGCAGGTCGGGGAGTTCGCCGCGGGCCGCCCGCGCGTACGCCGCCGCGAGCTGGTCGCGGCCCTCGTTGATGTGGAACGTCCCGCTGAAGGCCGCCCGCGGGTCCACCGAGGCGTCCTTCAGCCTGGGCAGCCGCGTGAGCACCATGTTGACCTTGAGCTGCGCCCCCTCGGGGATGTCCGCCGGACGCCCCATCACCCGGTCGAGCACGGCCGGCGGCAGGTTCACCAGCACGTGGCCGCCGCTGACCGTGTGCTCGCCGTCGGGAGCCGCGAACGTCACCTCGCCCGACGGCGAGATGCCGACGATCTCCGCGCCGGTCCTGATCTCCGCCCCCGCCCGCCTGGCCGCGGCCTCCAGCGCGCCGGAGACCGCGCCCATGCCGCCCACCGGCACGTTCCACTCGCCGGTGCCGTCGCCGATCACGTGGTAGAGGAAGCAGCGGTTGGCCAGCAGGTCGGTGGCCGGGTCGGCGAACGTGCCGATCAGCGCGTCGGTGAGGACCACGCCGCGCACGGTGTCGTCGCCGAAGCGCTCGTCCACCGTCTGGCCGATCGGCCGCGCGAACAGGTCGCCCCACGCCCGCGGCCCCACCAGGCGCTCGATCTCGGCCGGGCCGCGCAGGGGCTCCAGGAGCGTGGGGGCGAGCGCCTTCGCGACCTCGGCGGCCATGCCGTAGAAGCGCCGCCACGCCTCGTGGTCGGCCGCGCCGCCCGTGACGCTCCGGAACGAGGCCGCCGTGGCCAGGTCGTCCTCGTTGTCGACGAGCAGGCCCGTGCCGCCCTTCGGCGTGTAGGAGGCGTACCGGCGGCGGCGGAGCCGGAGATCGAGCCCCAGGTCGCGGACGATCCGGGTGGGCAGCAGGCTGACCAGGTAGGAGTAGCGCGACAGCCGCACGTCCACGCCGGGGAAGGCGCGCGCGGAGATCGCCAGACCGCCCACGTGCGCGTTGCGCTCCAGCACCAGCACCCGCCGGCCGGCGCCCGCCAGGTAGGCGGCCGCGACCAGCCCGTTGTGCCCGCCTCCGGCCACGATCACGTCGTACGAACCCATTCCGGCACCTTACGGCCCGCCCCGCACCACCCGTCAACGTCCCGCACCCGGCGCTTCCCCGGGCGGTCAGGGGTGGCAGGCGATGGCCAGCAGGGTGGCGGCCGGCCCGGTCAGGGGACGTCCGCGCCGCCACACGGCCCGCAGCCTGCGGACCAGATCGACCCCCGTGAGCGGCACCTCCACGAGCCGGCCGATCGCGACGTCGGCCTCCACCGCGTACCCGCTCAGCACCGCGGGCGCCACCCCCGCCTGGGCCGCCCCCTTGACCGCCGAGTTCGACCCGAGCTCCAGGCGCGGGCTGGCCCGATGAATGGCGGGGCTGATCCCGGCGAACGCCACATCGAGGGTCTCGCGCGTGCCCGAGCCCGGCTCCCGCACCACGAGCGGCGTGGCGGCCAGCTCCGGCCCCCGCAGCACGGTGCGGCGGCGGGCCCACGGGTGCTCCGGCGCGACCACGACCACGAGGCGGTCCGTCCCGACCAGGCGCTGGGACAGCCCGTCGGGGACGGCGGGCCCCTCGACGAACCCCAGCTCCACCTCTTCCGCCAGCACCCGGGCGGCGACGTCGGCCGAGTTGACGACGTCGAGCCCCACCTGGACGCCGGGCTCCCGGTTCTGCAGCTCGCCGAGCCAGCGCGGCACCAGGTACTCGGCCACCGTCATGCTGGACGCCACCCGCAGGTGGGCCGCCCCGCTGAGGCGTACGGCCTGCACGGCGCGCATGAGCTCCTGGGCGGCGGCGAGCACCTGCGCGGCCCAGCCGGCGACCATCTTGCCCTCGGCCGTGAGCGCGGAGCCGCGCGGGGTGCGCTCGATCAGCGGGACGCCGAGGCGGCGTTCGAGCTGGGCGATCCGCTTGCTGGCGGAGGGCTGGGCGATGCCCGCCGCCCTGGCGGCCCGTCCGAGACTGCCCAGCTCGCCGACGTCGACGAGGAGCTTGAGCGAGTCGAGGTCGGGCAGCGCGCTACTCATAGCCGAAGGCTATGACCTCACAGGCAACGCGTGGCTACCGGGCGTACGTCCGGGCCAGAACACTGGAGGTCATGCTCGCCCCTGTTCGCGGCTCCGCCGCCACGGCGCGCCCGGCGTGGGCGCGGGTCCGCCTCCTGTGGCCCGGGGTGGCGGCGG
>NZ_SSXE01000257.1 GCF_021699195.1 Nonomuraea sp. MG754425
CGCCCCATTTGTGGGCGCTGGCCGTCAGCACCGACCAGCCGGACGGGACCGGCATCCGGCCGGCCGTCTGCGCCGCGTCCACCAGCAGCGGCACCCCGTGCTCGCGGCAGGCCGCGGCGGCCTCGGCCACCGGCTGCAGCGTGCCGACCTCGTGGTTGGCCGTCTGCAGGCAGGCCAGCGCCGTGCCCGGCCGGGCGACCGCCTCGGCGAACCGGCCAGGATCGACCCGGCCGCTCAACGCGACGCCCACGGTCTCGACGCTGCCGCCGTCGCGTTCGTGCAGTTCGGCCGCGTGCAGCACGCTCGAGTGCTCGACCGCGCCAGTCACGAGGTGGCGCCCGGCCCTCCGCCTTCCGTGTAGGGTGCCGAGGACACCGAGATGCACGGCCTGCGTGCCCGAAGAGGTGAACGACACCTCGTCGGGGCGTGCGCCGAGCGCCTCGGCCACCTCCGTGCGAGCCTGCTCCAACAGCAGGTGCGCGCGGCGGGCCTGGCCGTAGAGTCTCGCAGGGTCCGCCCAGCCGACGTCGATCGCCGCCAGCAGCGCCTCGCGCGCCTGAGGGTGGAGCGGTTCGCTCGAAGCCGCGTCGAAGTAAGCCACAAGACTCATCGTCCCACTTCCGGCCCCACCGAGGGGTCGCGCGGTAGGGCGGGGCCCCTGCACGCTAATGTGTCTGCTTGTCAGTCTGCGCTTGATGCAGAAAGAGCAATACGAGCGCCCAAGGGAGAGCCTCTTGGGCTTCATCTGTGGGGTAGGCGATCCGTGAGTCCGACTCGCCGTACGACGCGGCGTTCGTTGGCCCGGCGCAGGGTGCCGCGAGCCGCCGCTTTGGCGTTGCTGCTGGCCACTGCTACGGCGTGTGCTAATGACGTCCCCGAGGCCGACTGGTCTCGCGGCCTTCTTCCCGACCACATCACGGAGCAGGGCGCGATCGTCCAGAATCTGTGGAACGGGGCCTGGATCGCCGCGCTCGCCACGGGCGCCGTCGTCATCGGCCTGATCATCTGGGCCACCATCTTCCACCACAAGCGCAAGGCCAAGGCCGAGCTGCCTCCGCAGGTGCGTTACAACCTGCCGATCGAGATGCTCTACACCTTGATCCCGCTGGTGATGGTGTCGGTGTTCTTCTTCTTCACCGCCCGCGACGGCGAGGCCCTCACCCGGGTTGACGGCGACGCCCAGGTCAAGGTCAAGGTCGAGGCGTTCCAGTGGAGCTGGCGCTTCACCACCACCACCTCCGATGGCAAGACGCTGAAGCCGGTCGTCGGCGTGCCGGTGAGCGACTACCACCAAGGCCCCCAGCTCGTGCTGCCGCAGAACAAGAAGATCGAGTTCGATCTGGAGACCGACGACGTCATCCACTCGTTCTGGATCCCGGAGTTCCTGTTCAAGCGGGACGTCATCCCGGGCATCCCCGAGGGCGACCCCGGCCGCAAGTTCGAGGTCACGACGCTCAACAAGACCGGCGTCTTCGCCGGCCGGTGCGCCGAGCTGTGCGGCGTCGATCACAGCCGAATGCTCTTCTCGGTGAAGCTCGTCACTGACGCCGAGTGGAACCAGTACCTCACGACCCAGGCTGGGAGTGCCCAGTGACCGCCATCCACGAACCCCTGACGACCGCGCCGGTCCGGCCCACGAAGAGCCCCAAGGGTCAGATCATCGCCAAGTGGCTGTCCTCGACTGATCACAAGATCATCGGGCACATGTACTTGATCACGTCGTTCGCCTTCTTCCTCATCGGCGGCGTGATGGCCCTTGTCATGCGGGCCGAGCTGGCGCAGCCGGGGCTGCAGTTCACCAGCAACGAGCAGTTCAACCAGCTCTTCACCATGCATGGCACGATCATGCTGCTGATGTTCGCGACGCCGCTGTTCGCCGGCTTCGCCAACGAGCTGATGCCGCTGCAGATCGGCGCCCCCGACGTGGCGTTCCCGCGGCTGAACATGGTCAGCTACTGGCTCTACCTGTTCGGCAGCCTCATCGCCGTCTCCGGCTTCTTCACGCCGGGCGGCGCGGCCTCGTTCGGCTGGTTCGCCTACACGCCGCTGTCCAACGCGATCAACTCGCCCGGCATGGGCGGCGACCTGTGGATCATGGGCCTGGCCCTGTCCGGCCTCGGCACGATCCTCGGCGCGGTCAACTTCATCACCACGATCATCTGCATGCGCGCCCCCGGCATGACCATGTTCCGCATGCCGATGTTCACCTGGAACGTCCTGCTGACCAGCATGCTCGTGCTGATGGCCTTCCCGGTGCTGGCCGCCGCGCTGCTGGCGCTGGAGTCCGACCGCAAGCTCGGCACCCACATCTTCGCCTCCGAGAACGGAGGCGCGCTGCTCTGGCAGCACCTGTTCTGGTTCTTCGGCCATCCCGAGGTGTACATCATCGCGCTGCCGTTCTTCGGCATCGTGACCGAGGTCATCCCGGTCTTCAGCCGCAAGCCGGTCTTCGGCTACATCAGCCTCGTGGCCGCGACGATCTCGATCGCCGGTCTGTCCATCACGGTCTGGGCGCACCACATGTTCCCGACCGGGCAGGTGCTGCTGCCGTTCTTCTCCTTCATGACGTTCCTCATCGCGGTGCCCACCGGGGTGAAGTTCTTCAACTGGATCGGCACCATGTGGCGCGGCCACCTGAGCTTCGAGTCGCCGATGCTGTTCTCGGTCGGCTTCCTCATCACCTTCCTGCTGGGCGGCCTGACGGGCGTCATCCTGGCCTCGCCGCCGCTCGACTTCCACATCAGCGACACCTACTTCGTCGTCGCGCACTTCCACTACGTGGTCTTCGGCACCGTCGTGTTCGCGATGTTCGCCGGCTTCTACTTCTGGTGGCCCAAGTTCACCGGCAAGATGCTCGACGACAAGCTCGGCAAGCTGCACTTCTGGCTGCTGTTCATCGGCTTCCACGCCACGTTCCTGGTCCAGCACTGGCTGGGCATGGCCGGTTTCCCGCGCCGTTACGCCGACTACAGCCCGGCCGACGGCTTCACCGACCTCAACCTGCTCTCGTCGGTGGGCGCGTTCGTCCTCGGCGCCTCCACGCTGCCGTTCTTCTACAACGTCTGGAAGACCTGGCGCAGCGCGCCCAAGGTCACCGTGGACGACCCGTGGGGCTACGGCAACTCGCTGGAGTGGGCCACGAGCTGCCCGCCGCCGCGGCACAACTTCACCTCGCTGCCCCGCATCCGGTCCGAGCGGCCCGCCTTCGACAAGCGTTACCCGCACGCTTCCGCCAAGTCCGACCACCCGGAGGTTGAGTCCTGATGAAGGTGCAGGGTTGGCTGTTCCTGCTGTGCGGCGTCTTCTTCGCCGGTGTGGACATCGCCTACTGGTTCTGGACGAAGGCCGCCATGGGCAGGGGTGAGCCGGTCGGCACCACGGCCATGGCCATCTCGGTCGGCTTCGCGTTCATGGTGGGCTACTACCTGATGTTCACCGCGCGGCGCATCGGCGCGCAGCCGGAGGACAACAAGCAGGCCGAGATCAGCGACGGCGCGGGCGAGCTCGGCTTCTTCAGCCCCAGTAGCTGGTGGCCGCTGTTCCTGTGCCTGGCGGCGGCCTTCGCCTTCGCCGGGTTCGTGATCGGCTTCTGGATGTTCCTCATCGGGGTCTTCCTGGTCATCATGGCCATGATCGGGTTCGTGTTCCAGTACTACCGGGGGAACTTCTCGCACTGAGCGGCGTTCCCGGAGCGGGCGGCCTTCCTTCGGGAGGACGCCCGCTTTTTGGTGTTCTTTACCAGTGCACGCATGTGGTGATTCGATCACTCAGGGTAATAAAGGAGGCAGAAGCGGCTCGATCATGGACGAGGGAGTACTCGTGGGGCGCGGAGCGTATGGAACGGCCGGCCTGCTGGCCCTGGCGCTGCTGACAGCGTGCTCGGCGGGACCGGCGGAGGACCCGAAGAGCGTCGCCATGGCGGGCGGGGCCCGTAGCGCCTCTGTAGGGGTCTCTCCGGCGGACAAGAGTGCGAACGTGCCCACGGACCAGGCCGTCGTCGTCTCGGTCCAGGGAGGCACGCTGAAGAGCGTACGGGTGGACGGTGGCAAGTCCGGGCCGCTGAAAGGCGTCCTGAGCGCCGACGGCAGCCGCTGGCGCAGCATCGGCACCGCGCGTCCCGGCTCCTCCTACACGGTCACCACGGTCTCCGTGGACGGCTCCGGACGGACGAGCGAGAACAAGAGCACGTTCAGCACCGTCAAGGGCAACAAGACGTTCGACATCAAGAACATCACCCCGAACAAGGACGACACGGGGCTGACGGTCGGGGTCGGCATGCCCGTCATGATCACCTTCGACCAGCCCATCGCGGACCGGGTGGCGGTCGAGCGCAACCTCGCCGTGCACAGCTCCAAGCCGGTGGAGGGGGCCTGGCACTGGTTCGACGACCAGCACGTGGACTTCCGGCCGGAGAAGTACTGGCCGGCGCACACCAAGGTACGGGTGGAGGCCGATCTGGCCGGCGTACGCGGCGGGCCCAGCATGTACGGCAAGCGGAACGTGCGGCTCGACTTCAAGATCGGCCGCTCGCAGATCACCAAGGGCAGCACCGACGAGCACGTGCTGGTCGTCCGGCGCAACGGCAAGAAGATCCGTACCATGCCGATGAGCGCCGGCCAGGGCGGGCAGTGGAAGTACTACACGACCTCCGGCATCCACCTGGCGATGTCGCGCGAGCCCGTCACGGTGATGACCTCGCCCGGGATCGGGCCGGGCTCGGCGGGCTACTACCAGCTCACCGTCTACAACACCGTGCGGATCTCCAACAGCGGCGAGTACGTGCACAGCGCGCCCTGGTCGGTGGGGTCGCAGGGGAACTCGAACGTCAGCCACGGGTGCGTGAACATCAGTCCGGACAACGCGTCCTGGTTCATCAAGAACACGCTGATCGGGGATCCGATCATCATCACCGGGTCGCCGCGGAAGCTGGAGCCCACCAACGGGTGGGGGCACTGGCAGGAGAACTGGAAGCAGTGGCTCAAGTGGAGCTCGCTCAAGGCCGGCCCGACGATGGTGCTGCGCTGAACCGGCCCGCGCGGGTGGGTTCAGGGGCCTGAGCCCGCGAAACCGGCTCGAGGCCACGTCTGAGACCGGGCCACCTCTGAGGCCCGGTCGCGTCTGAGGCCGGATCACTTCCGAGGCCCGGGTCCCGTCTGAGGCCCGGTCGCCGCTGAGGCTCGGCCACGTGTGTGGCCGGGCCAGGTGCCGAGGTCGTGCCAGGGCCGGGCCGGGGCCTTGGCCAGGGGCTCGGGTCAGGGCTGTACCTGAGGTCGGGCCAGAGCCGGGCTCATGGCGGGTCCGGGTTGAGGTCCTGCCGGTGCCGGTGCCCCGGTCAAGGCTGGGCTGAGGGCTGGGGTCGGGGTCGGGGTCGGGCCGGCCTCAGGAGGCCGGGCCGAAGGCGCCGCTGACCTGGATCCAGCGGTCGAGGGTGGCCGCCGCCGCGCCGGAGTCGACCGCCTGGACGGCTCGCGCGTATCCGCCGGCCATGGCCGAGTCGAGGTCGTCGCCGGGGCCGTCGAGCGCGACCAGCGCCGCCGCCGCGTTGAGCAGCACCGCGTCGCGCACCGGGCCCGTCTTGCCGCCCAGCAGGTCGTGCACGGCCTGGGCGTTGAAGGCGACGTCGCCGCCGCGCAACGCGCCGACGTCGGCGCGCGCGATGCCGAGCACCGACGGGTCGAACGTGGTCTGCGTCGCGGTGCCGTCCTTGACGACCCAGACGGTCGAGGTGGCGGCGATGGTGAGCTCGTCGAGCCCGTCGTCGCCGCGGAAGACCAGGGCGGAGACGCCGCGCTCGGCGAAGACGCCCGCCAGCACCGGCACCATGCGGGCGTCGTAGACGCCGATGGCCTGGGCGGCGGGGCGGGCCGGGTTGGTGAGCGGGCCGAGGAAGTTGAAGATCGTGGGGACGCCGATCTCCTTGCGCGTCGGGCCGGCGAAGCGCAGCGCGGGGTGGTAGACGGGGGCGAAGCAGAACGCGATGCCCGCCTCGCGCGCCACCCGGGCGGTCTGCTCGGGCGTGAGGTCGAGCCGGATGCCCAGGTGCTCCAGCACGTCGGCGGCCCCGCAGGAGGACGAGGCGGCGCGGTTGCCGTGCTTGACGACCCTGGCCCCGGCCGCGGCGGCCACGACGGCGGCCATGGTGGAGACGTTGACGGTGTGCGCCCGGTCGCCGCCGGTGCCCACGATGTCGACCACCGGCCCCTCCACGCTCAGCGGGGTGGCGAGGTCGAGCATGGTGCGGGCGAGCCCGACGACCTCGGCCACGGTCTCGCCCTTGGCGCGCAGCGCGACCACGAAACCGGCGATCTGGGACGGCGTGGCGGAGCCGGACATGATCTCCCGCATCGCCCAGGCCGACTCGTCGGAGGTCAGGTGCTCTCCGGACAGGAGAGCGGAGAGCAGGGTGGGCCAGGTCGTCCGGGAGTCCATGGGCACCTACTTGGCGTTGAGACGGGTGGAGGAACGGCGGCGCATCAGCTCGGCCACGGTGTCGGCCACGATCATGGGCTCAAGGGGCTGCGACACGACCGCGTCGGCCTTCGACCAGTCGGCCAGCCAGCGGTCGTCGCGCCTGGCGATGATCAGGCAGATGGGCGGGCAGTCGTAGACCTCGTCCTTGGCCTGGCGGGAGACGCCCATGCCGCCGGCGGGCTGGGTCTCGCCGTCGAGGACGGCCACGTCGATCTCGCCCGAGCCCAGCCACTGGTGGACCTTGGGCTCGGTGGCGCACTCCACGATCTCCACGAGGGGTACGTCGGCCGCCGGCCGCCTGCCGATGGCCTGGCTCACCTCGGCCCTGGTGGCGGCGTCATCGCTGTAGACGAGGATCTTCATCTTCTCGTCGGTGCTCCCAGTGGACATCGGTCGCGCTCGCTATCAGTCGAAGCGGTATGGTCACCTGGGATCGTACCGGTGTGCCGGGATGCATACCCAGGGCACCATGCCTGGTGGGTGTTATATGCCAATTATCCCAGGTTGGGTCCCGGTTTGTACCTGCAAACGGGGGGTCGTGCGCCGGACCGACCACCGGAGCCGCAATAATGCTGCCCGTGGCGACAGCATCCGCAATAACTTCGACGACGACAGCACAGTCGTACCGCAGACCGAATCTGGTCAGCGTCGGTACGATCGTCTGGCTGTCCTCCGAGCTCATGTTCTTCGCGGCGCTGTTCGCGATGTACTTCACCATCCGGTCGGTGAGCGAGGGCAAAGGCATCGAGTGGGGACCAGCGTTCCTGCCCGCCGGAGCCGAGGCCGCTGAGGCAGCTCACCTGAACATCCCGTTCGCGACGGTCAACACGATCATCCTGGTTCTGTCGAGTGTGACGTGCCAGCTCGGTGTGTGGGCCGCGGAGAAGGGGCAGGTCGGCAAGCTCCGCTTCTGGTACATCATCAGCTTCCTCATGGGCGCGGTCTTCGTCGCCGGGCAGCTGTACGAGTACGGCGAGCTGGCGTCAGAGGGCGCGACCCTGTCCGCCAACGCCTACACTTCGGTGTTCTACCTGACGACGGGCTTCCACGGCCTGCACGTGACCGGTGGGCTGATCGCGTTCCTGTTCATGCTGGGACGCACGTACGCCGCGAAGCGCTTCACGCATGAGCAGGCCACCAGCGCGATCGTCGTGTCCTACTACTGGCACTTCGTAGACGTCGTCTGGATCGGCCTTTTCGCGACCATCTACATCATTCGTTAAGGAACGGGATCTCAGTGACTAGGATCACCGCTTGGCGGCGGCATCCCCTCGCGAGATACGCCGTCCTGATTTTGGCGTTGGCGCTGGTCGGGATGGCATACACCGCCTTTGTCCAGGTGGGTAAGCCTGCCGACGCGGCACTGGCGGCAGGCAAGGTCGACGACGCGGCCGAGGGCAGGAGCCTGTTCGAGAAGCACTGCATGAGCTGCCACGGCACCAACGCTCAGGGCACCTCCACCGCCCCCACCCTCATCGGCGTCGGCGCGGCGGCCGTCGACTTCCAGATGAGCACCGGCCGCATGCCGGCCGGCGCCCCCGGCCCTCAGGCCCCGCGCAAGCCGCTGCCCGAGTGGGTCGACGAGACCAAGATCCGCCAGATCTCGGCCTACGTGCAGTCGCTCGGCGGCGGCCCGCAGGTGCCCGGGGCGGAGCAGGTCGACCCGAAGCTCGGCGACGCGGGCAAGGGCGGTGAGCTGTTCCGCGCCAACTGCATCCAGTGTCACAACTGGGCGGGCGCGGGCGGCGCCCTGACGCAGGGCAAGTACGCCCCCAACCTCAATGAGTCGACCCCCACGCAGATCTACGAGGCGATGATCACCGGCCCGCAGGCCATGCCGGTCTTCAACGACACCACGATCACGCCCGAAGAGAAGCGCAGCATGATCGCCTACATCACCCAGGTACGCGAGCAGAGGGACCCGGGCGGGTTCGGGCTCGGCCGCATCGGCCCGGTCACCGAAGGCATCGTGGCGTTCGTGGTCGGCATCGCCGCCCTCGCACTCGCCGCCATCTGGATCACCGCGAAGAAGCGACAGAAGTCATGACAGACAACGAGCACGAGATCGAACAGCCGGACGAGCGCGTGCCCAAGCGCGTCATCGGCACCCCCGCGCCGGGCACCTCGATGCTCGGCACCGCGGAAGTGAAGGCGGAGACCGACCAGGACGTCCCCGGCGTGACGCTGCAGGACCCGGTCAAGGCGCGCAAGGCCGAGAGGATCGTGGCGCTCTGCTTCGCGATCACCTTCCTGGCCTCCATCGCGTTCATCATCTCCTACGTGTACTTCCAGGTCGGCAGCCCCGAGGCGACGGGCACCTCCAACCTGGCGCTCGGCACCTCGCTCACGCTCGCGATCCTGGGGCTGGCGGTAGGCATCGTGATCTGGGTCCGCCAGATCATGCCGAAGTACACGCTGGTCCAGGAGCGCCACGCGATGGTCTCCGACGAGGCCGACCGCGAGGTCGTCGGCGACACCTTCCTCCGGGGCGCCAACGAGAGCGGCTTCGTCCGGCACAAGCTGCTGCGCCGCACCCTGCTGCTGGCCGCCGCGCCGCTTGGCCTGGTGCCGCTGGTGCTGCTGCGCGACCTCGACAACAGCCCCATGCCGGGCGCGAAGTTCAACGAGCAGCTCCGCCACACCGTCTGGGGTGAGAAGACCAAGGAGGGCAAGCCGCTCAAGCTCATCGTCGAGGGCACCGGCCAGCCCATCAGGGCCGCCGACTTCAACTCGCCCGGCGGCATCCTGTCGGTCGTCCCCGAGGGCTACCAGCACGACCTGACCGCCCTCGCCAAGGCGACGGTGATCCTGATCAAGTTCCGCCCGGAAGAGATCAAGAGCGGCGTCCGGCAGAACTGGACGCACGACGGCATCGTCGCCTACTCCAAGATCTGCACGCACGTGGGCTGCCCCGCCGCCCTGTACGAGCAGAACACCCACCACATCCTGTGCCCGTGCCACCAGTCGACGTTCGACGCGGCCGACGGAGCCAAGGTCATCTTCGGCCCGGCCGCGCGGCCGCTGCCGCAGTTGCCGATCACCGTCGACGCCGAGGGCTTCCTCATCGCCCAGGGCGACTTCGACGTGCCGGTCGGTCCCAGCTACTGGGAACGCGGTGACGCCGAGGCCGCGGTCAGGGAGAAGGGAGGCCAGGCATGAGTGAGCTGAAGGCCGCGCCGAAGGCCATCACCGGGCCGTCGAACTTCCTCGACGAGCGTCTCGGCGGCGCCAACTTCCTCAAGCGCAACCTGCGCAAGATCTTCCCCGACCACTGGTCGTTCCTGCTGGGCGAGATCGCGCTGTACTCCTTCATCATCCTGCTGCTGACCGGTACGTTCCTGACGTTCTGGTTCAAGCCCAGCATGATGGAGGTCGCCTACGACGGCTCGTACGCGCCGCTCAAGGGCGTCATGATGTCGGAGGCCTACGCGTCGTCGCTGGAGATCAGCTTCGACGTCCGGGGTGGTCTGCTCATGCGGCAGATGCACCACTGGGCGGCCCTGCTCTTCGTGGCCGGCATGATGGTCCACATGCTGCGGGTGTTCTTCACGGGCGCCTACCGCAAGCCGCGCGAGATCAACTGGCTCATCGGCGTGCTGCTGCTGACGCTGGCCCTGTTCGAGGGCCTGACCGGTTACTCGCTCCCCGACGACCTGCTGTCCGGCGCCGGTCTGCGGATCACCGAGGGTGTGGCGATCTCGCTGCCGCTGGTCGGCACGTACATCACGTTCTTCCTGTTCGGGGGCGAGTATCCCGGCGAGGACGTCATCCCGCGCTTCTACTCGCTGCACATCCTGCTCCTGCCGGGCATCATCCTGGCGCTGGTCACGGCGCACATGGTGCTCATGTGGGTGCAGAAGCACACGCAGATGCCGGGCAAGGGCCGCACCAACAAGAACGTGGTGGGCGCGCCGTTCTACCCGGCCTTCATGGCCAAGGCGGGCGCGTACTTCCTGTTCACGCTGGGCGTGATCAGCGGTCTGGCGACGTTCACCCAGATCAACCCGATCTGGTTGTTCGGGCCGTACACGCCGGCGGACATCTCGGCGGGTTCACAGCCCGACTGGTACATGGGCTTCCTGGAAGGCTCGCTGCGCCTGATGCCGGCCTGGGAGATCAACCTCTTCGGCACGTCCCACGCGGGCACGCTGCCGTTGAGCGTCATCATCCCGGCGCTGGTGCCTCTAGGCATCATCATGACCGGTCTCGCGCTCTATCCGTTCCTGGAACGGTGGGTCACGGGCGACAACCGCGAGCACCACGTCGCCGACCGTCCGCGCAACAACCCGCACCGCACCTCGATCGGCATGTCGGCGATCACGTTCTACGGTGTGCTGTGGCTGCTCGGCGCCAACGACGAGATCGCGGCCAACTTCCACATCAGCCTGAACGTCACCACCTACGCCGGACGGGTGCTGGTCTTCCTCGCACCGGCGCTGGCCTACCTGATCACCTACCGCATCTGCCTCGGCCTGCAGCGCTCCGACCAGGCGATCGTCTCGCACGGCGTCGAGTCGGGCGTGATCAAGCGGCTGCCGCACGGTGAGTTCATCGAGGTCCACACGCCTGCGGCGGACGACATCGAGGCTCACATGCGCGGCAAGGAGGCGGTGCCGATGCTGCCGGTGGCCGAGGACAAGTCGGGCATCCCGCCGAAGGGCATGCGCGGGCCGATCGGCAAGCTGCGCGCTCGCATGTCCAGGGCGTACGGCGGGGAGAAGATCCCGCTGGACGACGGGCACGGCCACGACGACGAGCACGCCGCCATCGGCTCCGGTGGCGACGATCGCGGCAGTAGCCACTGATCCATCTCTGACGCCACAACCGCGCGGGCCCGGACGAGACTCCCTCGTCCGGGCCCGTCGGCGTCTCGGCGCGGTGGTGGCGACGGGACGGTTGCGCGGGCGGACCGTCGTGGCGGGAGTGGCGAGAGTGGCGAGGGGAGGCGGGGGACACGCGTGTGACCCGGCGCGGGCGCGCACCGGGGCAGGCAGGCGCGGGGTGGGACCCAGTGG
>NZ_SSXE01000258.1 GCF_021699195.1 Nonomuraea sp. MG754425
GGTGGGAAGGGGTCAAGGGGATTGCCGGGCGCGTAGGGCGCGGGGGGAGGCGCCGAGTTCGCGGTGGCAGGCCTTGTTGAACGCCTGTAGGTCCGGGATGCCCACGGCGGCCGCGATCGCGGGGATGGCCTGCGTCGACTCGCGCAGCAGGTGCAACGCCCGGGACATGCGGCGGCGGCGGATGTAGCCGACGACGGTGTCACCGGTGTGGGCCCGGAACAGCCGGGTGAGGTGGTTGTGCGAGACCCCGGCCGCCCGCGCGATCGCCGGCACGGTGAACGGCGCCGCCAGGTCCGCCTCGATGCGTTCCATGGCCGCGGCCACCACGGCGTGCGGGCTGCCGGCCACGGGCAGGCTCGCCACCCGCCAGAGCACCGACCACACCTCGGCCGACGCCCTGGCCGGGGTGCCGGGGACGGCGGCGACGGCCTGGCGCAGCGCGACGCCGAGGCCGGGCGCCTGGTCACCGGCGTCCCGCATGACCGGCACGGTGCGCGGGTCGCCACCGCCGGGCAGGCGGAAGTGCGCGTACAGGTGCTCCGAGCGGCCCCGGTAGTGAAAGTGCGCCTCGGCGCCGGGCGGGATCAGGCTGACGTGCCCGGGGGCGATGGCGTGCGGGGTGCCCTCGACGACGAGTTCGGCGGCGTAGTCGTACAGGTGGAGCTGCCACAGGTCGGGCAGGCGGAACACGTCGTGGGGGCCGTCCACGCCGTGCACCGCCACGCCCGCCCAGGCCACCTCGGGCGGTTCGGCGAGCGCGATCGTGACGTGACGCACGTCGTCTGTCTACACCAGCGAGGGAGAATCGACCAGTAGTGGGGGATTACAACCCACGACAGGGCGGGTGTCCGCTTCTAGCGTCGAGGCATGGAAACCACTCTGCTCTCCTCCGTACGGGTGGCCGGCTTCGTGGCGGCCGGCTACCTGCGTCTGGACGCGGTCGTGCCGGACGAGCTCAACGAGCGGGCGATCGACGTCCTGGAGGCGGGGATCCCCCGCGCGCCGTACGGGACCCCGGTCCGCACGGCGTTCCCCGGCGGGTCGTTCGCCCGCCGCCTGATCGAGGTGCCGGCGGTCGCCGGGGCGCTGCGGTCGCTGGTGGGGCCGGACCCGCTCGTGGACCACCACGCCGTGCACATCCGCGAGCCGCGCAACGGCCACGCCCAGCCGCTGCACGCCGACGCCATCATCGACACCCGCGCCGACGCCTTCGACGTGCAGCTCATGTACTACCCGCACGAGGTGAGCGCGGACATGGGCGGCACCCTGGTGGTGCCGGGCAGCCACCTGCGCCGGGTCAACGAGAGCGACACCGGCCGCTACCAGAACCTGCGCGGCCAGACCCGGCTGACCTGCCCGGCCGGGACGGTGATGCTGCTGCACCACGGCATCTGGCACGGCGGCCGGCGCAACGACAGCGACGTGCGCCGGTACATGTTCAAGATCCGCTTCAACCCGACCGTGCCACAGGTACGCCTGTGGGACACCTCCGACCTGGCGGACCCGGCCGTCCTCGACGAGTTGGGCCGGCGTTTCCCCTGGTACGAGCAGGCGACCGGACGGCTGGAGATCCACAACCGGGCGCTCATGTGGCGGGCGATGACCGCCGACGCCTCGTTCGACGTCGACTACTGGGCCACGCGCGTGACCAACCGCCCGGGGAGGGCCGCATGAAGCAGCAGGTGCTCGTTCTCTACCTGGCCACCTCCGCCCTGGACGCGCCGGTGGTGGGCTGGTCGCGCTACGACGGGACCGGGGCCACGAACCCGACGGCGGGCGACGGGGACGAGCCGCCGTACGAGACCGGTGTGGACGCCCTGCGCGACGGATGGCGGCTGTTCCAGGCGGCGCAGCTCATCCCGCCGTACCCGGGGCACGAGTACGACACCTCGTTCCTGAAGCACGAGTTCTTCTTCGAGAAACTCTCCTGACCGCCGCACCTGTCCTGCGGCCCGGCGGGGACCCCTCAGGAGGAGGCCCCGCCGTACCGCCAGACGAACTCCAGCCACGGCGGGGCCACCGCCGAGAAGTGCCCCCAACTGCCCGGTTCCGCGCCGGAGTGGTCGCCGCGGACCTCGGACAGGTGCGTCAGCGTGAAGCCCTCGCCGATCAGGCCGTTGACGATCCGGCTCAGCGTCTGCCGGTACTCGCGGGGCTCGCTGATGCGGTGGCCCGCCGAGGTCCGGTCGTAGACCCAGTCCTGGTCGGGATAGCTGGTCGCGGCCCCGTCGGTGTAGGGCAGGCTCACCGGGTAGCCCTCGCCGTTCCACGACGCGTGGGTGAGCCCGGAGAAGAACGGGTTGGCGCACATCAGGTAGTAGTGGCCGCCCTCGCCGACGACCCGCGCGACCTGCCGGAAGACGACCCGGGCGTCGGGGACGAAGGTCAGCGAGTACGGATGCCAGACCAGGTCGAACGACGACTCGTCGAGGGCCGACAGGTCCCGCATGTCGCCCTGGACCGTACGGACGGAGACGCCGTAGTGCTCGGCGGCCGTGCGGTCGCGCCGCAACTGCCCGGCCGACAGGTCGAGCACGGTCACCTCGGCTCCGAGCAGGGCGAAGGCCGCGGACTGCTGGCCGCCCCCGCCCGCCAGGCAGAGCACCCGGCGGCCCGCCACGTCGCCGGGCACCCCCAGTTCCGCCAGGCCGAGGTAGGCCCGGGCCCTCTCCTCGTCGAGGTCGAGCATGGGGCGGGTGAACAACGCCTCCGCCTCCACCAGGGCTTCCCACCGTTCCTCGTTGTAGTGGTAGACCTCGTCGTGCACCGCCACCCCTTGTCCGTCGTCCGGACATTATCGGGCGGTGGTATGCCCGAGGTATACCCGGTGTCAGACGACGGAGCCGTAGCGGGGCTTGCCCTCCCACGTGTAGGTCAGGTAGACGACGCCGGCGTCGGTGGTGCTGGAGCCGGTGAGCTTCAGCTCCGCGGGCGTCGCGCCCGCCCCGAACAGCCGCTTGCCCTCCCCGAGGACGACGGGGAAGACCAGCAGGTGGTACTCGTCGACCAGTTCGGCGCTCTGCAGGGTGCGGATCAGGTCGCTGCTGCCCTGGACGAGGATCGTGCCCTCGGTGCGCCGCTTGAGCTCGGCGACCGTCTCGGCGGCCTCGCCCGCCAGGACCTCGCTGTTGCGCCAGGACGCCTCGAACGGGGTCCGCGTGGTGACGTACTTCGTCATGCCGTTGATCTTGGCCCCGCCCTCCTCGTCCGGCACGTCGGGCCAGTGCGAGCTGAGCGTGTCGTACGAGCTGCGCCCCAGGAGCAGGGCGTCGGCCCGGTCGAGCAACGGGCCCATGATGCGGTTGAAACCCTCGTCCACGTGCGGGGGCAGCCAGCCGCCGTGCGGGAAGCCGTTCGAGTCGTCCTCACCGACCCCGCCGGGGCCCTGCATGACGCCGTCCAGGGTGACAAAGGTGCCCACCAGCAGTCTGCTCGCCATTTCGCCTGTCTCCTTCATCGGGTCGGCGGACGCGTTGCGCCGTCCGCCTGTGTCCCACAGCCTGGCGGGGCCCGCCTACGGAATTCTTCAGACTCGCCTACGGTGCCCTTTCCGCTCCCCGTGCACGGCCGGGCGCCTGACCGGCCGCGCCAGGGCCGGCGTCCCGGTGCTCCGGCTGCGGCCGGGCGCCGGCAGGTCACTGCGAAAGGCGAAAAAGCCGCTCCCCTATCGACATATGATCGTTTCCTGTGCTTTGCCCGAATGTCCGGAAGGCCCCGATGACCTACCACCTCAGCCGGCGCTCGGCCCTGCTGGGCACCACGGCCGTGGCGGGCCTCGCCGCCTGGGAGCGACCGGCCGAGGCGATCGGCTCGGCCGCGTTCGACGCCGCGCGCGAACGGTGGGTGAGCCTGCTGGCCGGCGGGTCGTACGACGCCGCCTACGCCGACCGGACGCGGGCGGTCGAGGGCTCGGCCAACGCGGTGCTGCGCAAGCTGAGCCCGGCCCCGGGACGTCCGAGCCTGTGGCCGGACCTGCCGCTGGGCGACCCCCGTACGGGCAACTTCAACCGCGCCTACAACCGCATGCGCACCCTGGCGCTCGGCTGGGCCACGCCGGGCACCGCCATGCACCGGGACGGGCGGGTCGCCGAGACCGCCGCCGAAGCGCTGGACTTCCTGTACGAGCACGCCTACCACGAGGGGCTCGACCGGCGCGGCAGCAACTGGTTCTGGTGGGAGATCGGCGTGCCCCGCGCGCTGACCGACACCTGCGCCCTGCTGTACGACGGCCTGCCCCCGGACCGTCTCAAGCGCTGGCTGCGCCCGCTGCGCCGCTGGTGCCCTGACCCGGAGCGGCGGATCAGCCATCCCGGCGTGGTCGAGACCGGCGCCAATCGGGCGAGCAAGGCCATGGCGGTGGCGATGCGCGGGCTGCTCACGCACGACGCGCGGCTCGTCAGGCGGGCCAAGAGCGCGGTCTCCGACCTGCTGCGGACGACCCGGGGCCCCGGCGACGGCTTCTACCGGGACGGCTCGTTCATCCAGCACGACGTGTTCCCCTACACCGGCAGCTACGGCGTGGACTACCTGGAGAGCGTGGCCAAGCTGATCGTCATGCTCGCCCGCTCGCCGTGGGAGATCTCCGGCGTCGGGAAGGTCTACGACATCGTGGACCGCTCGTTCACGCCGTTCATCTTCGACGGGCTGATGATGGACTGCGTGCGCGGCCGGGCCGTCTCGCGCCAGGGCCACCGCGACTACCACTCGGGGCAGAAGGCGGTCGAGGCCGTCCTCACCCTGTTGGAGGCGGCCCCCGAGCGCCATGCCCGGCGCTGGCGGCCCCTGGTCAAGGGCTGGCTGACCCGCAACCAGGCCGTCCCCTACGCCACGCTGGCGCCGCTGGCGAGCGTGGCGCGCGCCGAGGCCCTGCTGCGGGACGCCTCGGTGCCGGTCGGCCCGCGCACGACGGGCACGTACGTGTTCGCCGACATGGACCGGGTGGTGCACCGCCGTCCTGCCTGGGCCTTCGCGATCGCGATGAGTTCGGAGCGGATCGGCGCGGCCGAGGCGATGAACCGGGAGAACCTGCACGGCTGGTACACCGGCGACGGCATGACCTACCTCTACACCGACGACCTCACCCACTGGAACGACGACCTGTGGCCGACGATCGACCCGTACCGGCTGCCGGGCACGACTGTCGACACCCGCAGGCGCGCCGACCTGCGGCACGGTGGGCGACGCCTGCCGCCCACCCCGTGGGCGGGCGGCGTGGCGCTCGACGGCGAGTACGGCGCGGCGGCCATGAAGCTGATCGCCGGCGGCTCCTCGCTGCGGGCCAAGAAGGCGTGGTTCCTGCTCGACGACGCGGTGATCGCCCTCGGCACCGGCATCGCCGCCTCCGACGGCCGCCGCGTCGAGACCGTCGTGGAGAACCGCAACACCCATGCCGGGCATCCGCCGCTGTCCCGGGGCGACGGCTGGGTGCACCTGTCGGGCGTGGCCGGCTACGCGCTGCTGGACGGCGCCGACCCGAAGGTGCTGCGCGAGCAGCGCACCGGCCGCTGGCGCGACATCGACAAGGGCGCCACCACGGGCGGCGACGGCACCCCCGTGAGCAGGCACTACACCACGATCCTGATCGACCACGGCGTCGATCCGCGCAAGGCGCGCTACGCCTACGCCGTGCTGCCGGGCGCCTCGGCCGCGCAGACCGCGGCCTACGGCGGGCAGGTCGAGGTGCTCGCCAACTCCGGTTCGGTGCAGGCCATCTCGCGCGGCTGCCTGCTCGCCGCCGTCTTCTGGCGCGCGGGGACGGTGCGGACCGAGGACGGGCCGCTGTCGGCCGACGGCCCGTGCACGCTGCTGCTGCGCCGCGACGGGGAGCAGGTCCGGCTCGCGGTCTCCGACCCGTCCAGGACCGCCGACGAGGTGAAGATCACGCTGCCCTGGGCGGTGAAGTCCGTCAAGGACGGTGACCGCGGCGTGCGCAGGGCGAAGAAGGCGGTCAAGGTGGAGGTGGGCGGCAGCCGCGGGCACGCCCGTACCGCGGTGGTGCGCGTCCGGGCACCGGAGCCCGTCCGCACTCCCCCGCCGCAGTTCAGCGTGACAGCGCGTAGGAGCTGAGGCTCCCGCTGCGGAGCCGGCCGGCCATCGACTCGGCGATCTCCCCCACCCGGACCGCGGTGTTGGACAGCAGCGTGGAGGTCAGGCCGTGGGTGTGCTCGCTCGCGCCCTGCACGTAGATGCCGCAGCGCATCGCCCGCGCGGTGACGATCCGGTAGTCGCGGTCCAGGCGCACGCCGCCGCCGGGCAGTCGTTCGCAGTACGGGCCGGCCTCGCCGAGCAGGGTGAGCGGGTCGGCCGGCCGGTAGCCGGTCGCGTAGACCATGACGTCGGCCTCCAGCACGGTGCGCTCGCCGGTGGGCAGGAACTCGACGGTGGCCCGCAGGCCGTTGGCGTCCCGCTCGACGTCGGCCAGCCGTGAGGCGTTGAAGATGCGCAGCCGCTCCTTGCCCTGCACCTTCTCCTGGTAGTGGCGGCGGTACAGCTCGTCGATCAGCTCCAGGTCCACCACGGAGTAGTTGGTGGAGGCGTGGTAGGCGAGCAGCCGGGTCTTCACCTCGTCGGGGGCGGAGTAGAAGTGGTCGACCGCCGTCGAGTCGAAGATGCGGTTGGCGAAGGAGCTGTCGTCCGCCGGGGTGTAGCCGTACTTGGCGAAGACGGCGCACACCTCGGCCCCGGGGAAGGCGCTGTGCAGGTGCTCGGCGGCCTCGGCCGCGCTCTGCCCCGCCCCGACCACCACGAACCTGCGCGGGTCACGCACCCCGGGCAGCTTGTCGAGCAGTTCCTCGCTGTGCCAGACTCGCTCGTCGCTCACCATGCCGTCGGGGAGCACCGGTTCGAGCCCGGCGGCGAGCACCAGGTTGCGCCCGCGGCGGGTGATCAGCGTGCCGTCGCCCTGCCGGACGACGACGTCCAGGAACTCGATCGTCCCGCCCGTCTCGACCGGGGTGACGGCGATCACTTCCGAGCCGTACTCCACCTGGTCGGAGAAACGGCCGGCGGCCCATTCGAGATAGTCGTGGAATTCCAGCCGCGACGGAAACATCGTTTTGTGGTTGATGAAGTCCAGCAATCGGCCCTTGTCGCGCAGATAGCACAGAAAGCTGAATTCGCTGGTCGGATTCCGCATGGTGACCAGGTCTTTCAGAAACGACACCTGCATGGTCGCGCCTTCCAGCAGCATGCCCCGGTGCCATCCGAAGGCGGGCTGTTTCTCCAGGAAAACGGCGTCGAAGAGGTCGTCCGTCCGCGCCTGGCGCTCGCGCAGCGCTATCGCCAGGGCGAGGTTGGACGGCCCGAAGCCGATGCCTATGAGGTCGTGGACGTGCTGCGCCGCAGAGGACATGGATGCCTTTCCGCCGGTATGGAACGGGAGTGGAGACATTGCCAAAATTAGGTTAGCCTGGCCTAATTAAGGCGAGCCTAACCTAATTCGATCCCCTCGACAAGGAGGCACCATGCGGGTCGTGATGTTCGGGTACCAAACCTGGGGTCATCGCACGCTCCAGGCACTTCTGGATTCCGCGCACGAGGTCGTCCTGGTGGTGACCCATCCCAGGAGCGAGCACGCCTACGAGAGGATCTGGAGCGACTCGGTGGCCGACCTGGCCGAGGCGCACGGCGTACCGGTGCTGCTGCGCAACCGTCCCGACGACGAGGAACTGATGGCCCGGCTCAAGGAGGCCGAGCCGGACCTGCTCGTCGCGAACAACTGGCGCACCTGGATCCCGCCGGAGATCTTCGGCCTGCCCCGGCACGGCACCCTCAACGTGCACGACTCGCTGCTGCCCGCCTACGCCGGCTTCTCCCCGCTGATCTGGGCGCTGATCAACGGCGAGAAGGAGGTGGGGGTCACCGCCCACATGATGAACGACGAACTGGACGCCGGCGACATCGTCGTGCAGCGCGCCGTGCCCGTCGGCCCCGCGGACACCGCCACCGACCTGTTCCACCGCACGGTCGATCTCATCGCGCCGATCGTCACCGAGGCGCTCGACCTCATCGACTCGGGGCGGACCGCCTGGACGCCGCAGGACCGCTCGAAGGCCAGCTTCTTCCACAAGCGCTCGGTCGAGGACAGCAACATCGACTGGAGCTGGCCCGCCGGGGACATCGAACGGCTGATCCGCGCCCAGTCCGACCCGTACCCGAACGCCTTCACGCACTACCGGGGGCAGCGCGTCCGGGTGCTGCGGGCCTCGGTGTCCGAGGGCGTCTACGGCGGCACGCCCGGCCGGGTCTTCATCCGGGAGGGCGACGGCGTGGTCATCGTCGCGGGGTCCGAGGCGCGCAAGGGCCGCAGCCACGGGCTGGTCATCGAACGCGTACGCACGGAGGACGGCACGGACCTGCCCGCCACCGAACTGTTCCGGAGCATGGGGGGCTACCTCACCCGCCATCCGTGACCCGCGCACGCCGCCTCCCCGAGGCCGTCGTCCTAACAGGGCGGCGGCCCGGCGGCCGGGCCGGCGTCCGCCAGCGCCCAGGCGACGTCCCTGAGCAGGGCGTGCCGCCAGCCGGCCCGGTCGTGGCCCGAGGCCGAGCGCGAGACGCGCACGGTGGCGCCGGCCCGCTCGGCCAGGGTCTCGACCAGCTCGCAGTGCGGCAGCATCCGGCTCTCGTGCTCCCCCACGTCGAACGCGATCCGCAGCCCGGCCAGGTCGGCGCCCGCGCGCAGCCGCGCGGCGATCGCGCCGCCGGCCGCCCCGCCCATGGGGTCGGCCAGGTCCGCGACGCCGGGCGCCCACCAGAACGACGCGGACTGGCAGGCGAGGCCGGAGATCAGCCCGGGGAACTCCAGCGCCGCGTACATCGCGCTCAGCCCGCCGAGGCTCTGCCCGGCCACCACCAGCCGGTCCCGCCCGGCGGGCACGCCGCTGTCGGCCACCAGCGGGAGCAGTTCGTCCCTGATGGCCTCCCACAGCTCGGGACGGCAGGCGAACTCGGCCTCCCGGTCGCGCACCGGCACGAAGACGAGCGTGACGGGTGGCAGGTCGCCGCAGGCGACGGCCGAGTCGAAGGCGGCCATGGCCGGGTGCAGGTGCAGCCAGTCGTCGCCGTCGAGCAGCAGGACGGCCGGCCCGCCGCCGCCCGCCGGGTGCACGCGCACGGTGCGCCGCCCGCCGAGCCGCTCGCTGGCCCAGCGCACCCGGACGCGCGGCAGGGGCAGGACGTCGGCCGCGCCGACGGCGGGCCAGTGCGGCTGGGCGGGGGCGTCCGGGGTGGCGGCGATGGACCGGTCGCCGCCCGCGCCCACCGGGTTGAGCGGGTCGGCGTAGGCGGCCTCGCCGGCGCGGAAGCGGTAGGTGACCCGCAGCCGCGCCGGCATCGCCACCTCGGCGTACCAGCAGTCGCTGCCGCCCCACTGGCGCAGGGGCACCGGCTCCGACCAGCTCTCGAAGTCGATACCGGCCTCCTGCCCACGCCACAGGAACAGCGTGAGCCAGCCGCCGTCCCCGTCGGGGACCGAGGCGGGCGTCGCCGCCGCCGCCCAGAACTCCTCGGTGCCCGGTTCCCCCGGACACCCGAACCTGGCGAAGGTGTCGTCCATACGCAGTCCCGTCCGTCACTACCGTCGGCCAGCAACTAAGGATAGCTTTACCTAAATTAATGATCGAGAGGGCGGGGACGAACGCCGGCATGGGCACGACTGTGGACAGACCTCCCGCCCCCGGGGCCGCGCGGAGCCGGCGGCGACTGGTGGCGGGAGTGGGCACGCTGGCGGTGCTCCTCGTGGTGGCGGCGGCGCTCTCGCTGGCCGTCGGCGCGCGGGCGCTGAGCCTCGCGGAGGTGTGGCACGGGCTGTTCGGGACACCGGACGCCGACCAGCGGCTCAGCGAGTTCGCGCTCATCGTGCGGACCGTGCGGGTGCCCAGGACCGTGCTCGCGATCGTGGCGGGGGTCGCGCTGGGGGCCGGCGGGGCGCTGATCCAGGGACTGACCCGCAACCCGATCGCCGACACGGGGCTGCTGGGGGTGAACGCCGGGGCCTCGTTCGCCGTGGTGACGGTGATCGTGCTGTTCGGGCTGGCCAACCCGGTCCAGTACGTCTGGTTCGCCTTCCTCGGGGCGGGCGCCGCCGGGGTCGTGGTCTTCGGGCTGGCCAGCCTCGGCAACGGCGCGGGCAGCCCGCTGACGCTCGCCCTGGCCGGCCAGGGGGTCGCGGTGTTCCTGGCGGCGATGACCACGGCCATCTCGCTGACGGACCAGGCCTCCCTCAACGCGCTGCGCTTCTGGAACGCGGGGTCCGTGGCCGGCGTCGGATTCGACGTCATCTGGCCGGTCACGGTCTTCATCGCGGCCGGGCTGGTCCTGGCGCTGGCCACGCTGCCCGCCGTCAACCTGCTCAACCTGGGCGACGACGTGGCCCGAGGGCTGGGCGTGAACATCGCGCTGAGCAGGACCGTGGGCGTGGTCGCCATCACGGTGCTGGCGGGCGCGGCGACGGCGGCGTGCGGGCCCATCGCCTTCCTCGGTCTCATGGTGGCCCACGTGGCCCGGTACCTCACCGGGCCCGACTATCGCTGGCTGGTGCCGTACGCGGGGCTGCTCGGCGCGGTCGTCCTGCTCGCCTGCGACGTCGCGGGGCGTGTGGTGACGCGGCCGGGCGAGTTGCCCGCGGGGGTCGTCGTCGCCCTCGCCGGAGCCCCGTTCTTCGCGGTGCTGGTGTGGCGCGGAAGGTTCAGGAGCGCATGAGCGGGACAGCGGTACGGCGGACGGTGACCCCGGGCATACGGCTCGGCGGCGCGTCGTTCGTGTGGCGGCCCTGGTTGCTGGGGGTCACGCTGCTGCTGGCGGCGGCCGTCTTCCTGGTGTTCTGCCTGTCTGTCGGCGTCGGGGACTTCCCCATCGGCCTGCCCCAGGTGATCGCCACGATCTTCGGCCGGGGCGAGCGGGTGGACGAGTTCGTGATCATGGATCTGCGGATGCCGCGCGCCCTGGCCGGGCTGGTGGTGGGGGTCGCGCTGGGGGTGTCGGGGGCGATCACCCAGTCCGTCGCGCGCAACCCGCTGGCCAGCCCGGACGTGCTGGGGGTCACCGGCGGGGCGGGCGCGGTCTCGGTGTTCCTGGTGACGGCCTCGGGCGGGACCGCCGCGGCGATCACCGGCTCCGTGGGCCTGCCGGCGGCGGCGCTCGCGGGCGGGCTCGGCACCGGCCTGCTGGTCTACCTCATGGCCTGGCGGCGCGGGATCGAGGGGCTCCGGCTCGTCCTCATCGGCATCTCGGTGAGCGCCGTGATGGAGGCGATCATCACCTGGCTGCTGGTCACGGCCGACATCCGGGACGTCGCCCGCGCCCAGGCGTGGCTGATCGGCTCGCTGGACAGCCGGACGTGGGACGAGGTCTCCGCTGCGCTGTGGTGCGCGCTGCCGCTCCTGGCCGCCGTCGCCTACCTCGCCTTCCCTCTGCGGCCGATGCACTTCGGCGACCAGGTCGCGGCGGGTCTGGGTGGTGGCGCCGCAGGTGGCGATGCGCCTGGCGCGGCACGCGACACCGCCGCTGGCGGCCTCCGGGCTGACCGGTGCGCTGCTGCTGATCGGCGCGGACCTGGTGGCCCGCACGGCGCTGCCGGTCTCCCTTCCGGTCGGCGTGGTCACCGCCGCGATCGGCGGCCCGTTCCTCGTCTACCTGCTGGTACGGGCGAACCTCAGGCGGGCGGCCTGACCGCGATCAGTAAGGTTAGCCTAACCTAATCTCAGCGTGTTACGGTTTGCCTGGCGCCAGTCGATGTTTGCCACGGACATAAGGGATTTCCGGATGTTTCTCCAAGGAATGACAGTTGCGAAGACCGCGCGGCGGTTAGTGGCGGCGCTGTCCGCCGCGATCCTGCTCGCGGGATGCGGTTCCGGCCCCGAGCCGCAGCCGCGGGCCGAGAGCGCGGCCACCCCCGCGGGCGGCGCGTTCCCGGTCACCGTGGAGCACGCGTTCGGGTCCACGGTGGTCGCCGCGGCCCCCCAGCGGGTCGTCTCGGTCGGCTACACCGACGACCAGGCGATCCTGGCGTTCGGCGTCAAGCCGGTCGGCATGGTCGACCAGTACCCGAACCCGCCGGGCCAGAGCCCTGACGTCAACACCCAGTGGCCCTGGACGAAGGACCGGTGGGGCGAGACCCGCCCCGAGGTCATCATGACCAACGGCGACGCCGGCCCCAACTACGAGAAGATCGCCACGCTGCGGCCGGACCTGATCATCGCGGTCTACTCCGAGATCGACCAGGCCGCCTACGACCGGCTGTCCAAGATCGCTCCGACGGTCGGCCGCACCAAGACCGAGAAGGAGCCGTTCAGCGCGCCGTGGCAGGACAACGCCCTGCACATCGCGAAGGCCCTCGGCAAGGCGGACGAGGGCGCGACCCTGGTCAACGGCATCCAGGACAAGCTGGACGCGGCCCGCGCCGCCCACCCGGAGTTCGCCGGCCAGACCGCCGTCGCGGTGTCCTGGTACAAGAACTCGGTCGCCCCGTTCACCACCACCGACGTGCGCGGACGGCTGGTGACCGGCATCGGCTTCAAGGGCCGGACGGAGATCGACGAACTCGCGGGCGGCAGCTTCTACACCGTGCTGTCCCCCGAGCGCATCGACCTGATCGACGTCGACCGCATCTTCGTCATCGCCGACCAGGCCGACCAGACGGCGCTGAAGAAGTTCGAGCTGTTCGCCAACCTGCCCGCGGTCAAGAACGGCAAGGTGTCCTACCTGCTGGACAGCGAAGGGCCGGCGATCGGCGCGGCGATGTCGCAGGGCACGCTGCTGTCGCTGCCGTACGCGATCGACGAGCTCGTCAAGTCGGCCGGCCAGGGATGAGGCCCGGGAACGGGGCCCGTCCCCTGCCCGCCGCGGTCCGGATGTGAGCGGCGCCGACGTACGCGCCGCCCCGGCCGTCCTGCGCACCGCGACCGGACGCGAGGCGGCCCGCTGGGTCGCCGCGCACTGCCGCGACGCGCCCTGGCTGACGGCCGCCGCCGTGCTCACCACGGTGGCCGGAGCGGCGCTCGCGGTGCTGCCGGTTTTCCTGCTCGGTCAGGTGGTGGACGGGGTGGTCGCGGGCGAGCCGCAGGCGATCCTGGTCACCGTCGGGGTGCTGCTGGTGCTGGCCGCGCTGCTCGGCGCGGCGGCCACCGCGGCCTCGACGTACCTGATCGGGCGGCTGGGCGCGGAGTTGCTGGCGCGGCTGCGGGAGGGCGCGGTGCGGGCCGTGCTGGGCATGCCGAGCGCGCGCGTCGAGCAGGTCGGGCGCGGCGACGTGCTGTCCCGGGTCGGCGACGACGTCGCCGTGGTGTCCAAGGGCATCCGGCAGGCCGTCCCGACCGTGTTCTCCTCGGGGGTGCTGGTGGTGATCGCCACCGTGGGCATGTTCGGGCTGGACTGGCGGCTCGGGCTGGCGGGCGCGGGGGCGCTGCCCGCGTACGCGCTGGCCCTGCGCTGGTACCTGCCGCGCTCGGCGCCGCTCTACCGCGCGCAGCGCGAGGCCCAGGCCGACCGCGCGCAGGCGCTGATCAGCGGGCTGAACGGGATCGGCACCGTGCGGGCGTACCGGCTGGAGGGGGTCTTCCGCGAGCGGGTGGCCCGCGAGTCGTGGCGGGTGCGCGATCTCGGCGTCGAGGTGTTCCGCTTCTTCGGCCGGTTCGTCGGCCGGGAGAACCGCGCCGAGTTCATCGGGCTCGTGCTGATCATCGTCACCGGGTACGTGCTGCTGGAGGCCGGCGCGGTCACCCTGGGCGATGCCTCGGTGGCGCCGCTGCTGTTCCACCGGCTGTTCAACCCGCTCGGCTCCATCATGTTCACCTTCGACGAGGCGCAGAAGTCCGGCGCGAGCCTGACCCGGCTGGTCGGGGTGCTGGGCGAGGCCACGGAGGAGCGGCTGGTGGGCGGCGCGGCCGTCCCGCCCGCGGGCGCCGGGCCGTACGCGGTGCGGGTCGAGGGGCTGACGTTCGGCTACCCGGGCTCCGAGCAACCCGTCCTGCGCGAGGTGGACCTGGAGATCCCGGCGGGCGGCTCGCTCGCGCTGGTCGGGGCGACGGGCGCGGGCAAGTCGACGCTGGCGGCGCTGATCGCGGGCATCGGCACCCCGCAGGCCGGGTCGGTGCGCATCGGCTCGACCGACCTGGCCGGCCTGGACGAGGCCGGGGCGCGCGTCCTGGCGAGCATCCTGACGCAGGAGACGCACGTGTTCTCCGGCCCGCTCGCCGACGACCTGCGGCTGGCCGCCCCGGAGGCGACGGACGCCGAACTGATGGACGCGCTGCGCACGGTCGGCGCCGAGCCGTGGGTCACGGCGCTGCCCGGCGGGCTGGACACCGTGGTGGGCGAGGGCGGCGAGCGCCTGGACGGCACCAAGGCCGCCCAGCTCGCGCTGGCCCGGCTGGTGCTGGGCCGCTCGCCGGTGGTCGTGCTGGACGAGTCGACCGCGGAGGCCGGCAGCCAGGGCGCCGCCGAGCTGGAGCGGGCCGTGCTGGCGGCGTGCCGGGGCCGTACCGCGCTGTTCGTGGCGCACCGGCTGACCCAGGCGATGGCGGCCGACCGCATCGCCGTGCTGGACGCGGGACGCGTCGTGGAGCAGGGCACCCACGAGGAGCTGGTGGCCCTGGACGGCCGCTACGCACGGCTCTGGCGCGCCTGGCGCGAAGCTGACTAGACGATCAAAGTTAGGTTAGCCTAACCTCATTGACTGAAGGGATGGCTGAGTCTTCGATGAGGGAACCAAGCCCCCGTCTCGTGTCGCTCTCTTCCGCGCGCCTGGCCGGCCTGCGCCGGCGGACCGGCGAACCCGCCGGCAGGATCCTCGCCGAAGCGTGTGCCATCGGACTGGCGTACTGGGCGACGGGCCGCGGCCCCGACGGCCTCGACCTCACCCCCGGCACGCTCTTCACCGACGTGCTCGGCTGGGCCGGCGCCGGCGGACGCGGCGTCGCCGGCTGGGAGGTCACCGAGGACGACCGCGGCATCACCGTGCCCGAAGGCGTCGATGAGGCCGACGCGCAACTCGCGCTGGACGACCTGGCCGACTTCCCCGACCGGCCCCTCGGGACCGTCGGCCCGTCCGGTGTGGCGGCGCGGCTGGGGCAACTGGCCGGGTGGAACGACACCGACGCCGAGCGGGACCGTCCCACCATCGTCGAGATGTTCCGCGAGCAGGCGCGCGCCAGACCGGACGCGGTCGCCATCGTGGACGAGCACCGCACGCTCACCTACCGCGAGACCGCCACGCTGTCCCACCAGCTCGCCCACCACCTGATCGAGCGCGGGCTCGGCGCCGAGCAGGTCGTCGGCATCTCGCTGGAGCGCTCGGCCGACATGGTGATCGGCCTGCTGGCCGTGCTCATGGCGGGGGGCGCGTTCGTGCCGCTCGACCCGCGCTGGCCCGCCGCGCGCCGCGCGGTCGTCATCGCCGACGCCCGGCTCGTGGCGCAACTCAACCACACCGGCGAGCGCGAGGCGGGCGAGCCGGAGGCCGTGGCCGTGGACCTCGGGAACTGGCGCTTCGGCGACCACCCCGCCCAAGCGCCCGAGGTCGCCGTCCCCGGGGCCGCCCTGGCGTACGTGATCTTCACCTCCGGCTCGACCGGGCGGCCCAAGGGCGCGATGATCCGGCACGAGGCCATCAGCGAGCGGCTGCTGTGGCAGGCCGGCGAGATCCTGCGCTTCGGCCACGACGACGCCTCGCTGTTCAAGGCGCCGCTGTCGTTCGACATCTCCATCAACGAGATCTTCCTGCCGCTGGTGCGCGGCGGCCGGCTGGTCGTGCTGAAGCCGGGCGGCGAGCGCGACCCGCACCACCTGCTGGGCGTGATCGCCGAGCAGCGCGTCACGTTCACGTACCTGGTCTCGTCCATGCTGGACGTGCTGCTGGAGATCGCGGGCGAGTCCGGCCGGCTGGCCAGCCTGCGGCACGTGTGGTGCGGCGGCGAGGTGCTCACCCCCGAGCTGTACGAGCGCTTCCGCGCCCGGCTCGGCATCCCGCTCTACCACGGCTACGGCCCCGCCGAGACGACCATCGGCGTCTCGCACGTCATCTACCGCGGCGCGGCCGAACGCCTGTCCACCTCGATCGGCAAGGCCAACCCCAACACCCGGCTCTACGTGCTGGACGACGAGCTGCGCCCGGTCCCGGTCGGCGTCGGCGGCGAGCTGTACGTGGGCGGCTTCCTGCTCGGCCGCGGGTACGTCAACGCGCCCGGCCTGACCGCCTCCCGGTTCGTGGCCGACCCGTTCGCCGGCGACGGATCCCGGCTGTACCGGACCGGCGACCTCGCGCGCTTCGCCCCCGACGGGTCACTGGACTTCCTCGGCCGGGCCGACAACCAGATCAAGATCCGCGGGATGCGGCTGGAGATCGAGGACGTCGAGGCCGGCCTGGCCGAGCACCCCGGCGTCCGGCACTCCTGCGTCGTGGCGCGTAAGAACGCGGCCGGCGGCGCCTACCTGGTCGGGTACGTGATCCCGGCGGCCGGCAGCGAGGACCTGCGGCCGGACGACGTCAAGGCGTGGGCCACCGGGAACATGGTCGACTACATGGTGCCCGCGCACGTCGTCGTGCTGCGGGAGTTCCCGCTCACCGAGAACGGCAAGCTGGACCGGCGCGCGCTGCCCGAGCCGGTCGTCGAGGCGGGCCCGATCGTCGCGCCGTCCACCGATGACGAGCGGGCGGTGTGCGCGGCGGTGGCGTCGGTGCTGGGGCTGGACGAGGTCGGCGTCGACCAGAACTTCTTCAAGCTCGGCGGGGACAGCATCCTCGCGATCTCGCTGCTGAGCGCCCTGCGCGACGCGGGCCTCCACCTCACGGCGACGGAGATCTTCACCGGCGGCACCGTGGGGGCGCTGGCGGCGGCGGCCCGGCGCGGCGCGGCCACCGCCGTGGACCGCGGCGACGTCGCGACCGGCCCCGTCACCGGGTCGCCGATCGTGCGCTGGCTCGGCGAGACCACCGGCGCCATCGACGGCTTCGCGCAGTCGGTGGTGCTGAACACCCCGCCGGACCTGACCGCCGAAGCCCTCGACGACCTCCTCGCCGCCCTGCTCGCGCGGCACGACATGCTGCGCGCCCGGCTGGTGCGCGGCCACCGCTGGGGCTTCGACGTCCCCGAGCCCGGGGGGAGCGGCGCGCGGTGGCAGGAGAGCGACCTGCCGCTCGACGAGTGCGTCACGCTCGCCGTCGGCGGCCTCGACCCGGACGACGGTGTGATGCTGCGCGCCGTCTGGCGGCGCGCGAGCCGGCACCTGGTCGTGGCGGTCCACCACGTGGTCATCGACGGCGTGTCCTGGCGGGTCGTCATGGAGGACCTGGCCACCGCGTGGCGGCAGCGCGCCTCGGGCGCGCCGATCGAACTGCCGCCGGTGGGCACCTCGTTCCGGCGCTGGACGCAGGTGCTGGAACGGACCGCGTTCGACGCGGACCGCGGCCACTACCAGCGGCCCCTGCCAGGAGCCGACGGGCCGCTGGGCCGGCGTGCGCCGTCCGAGGCCGACACCGTCGCCCGCGAACGGGTACGGGTCGTCTCGGCCGGCCCCGCGACCACGGCCGCGCTGCTGGGCGAGCTGCCCGCGAAGTACCACACCGGCGTCAACGACGTGCTGCTGACCGCGCTCGCCGTCACCCTCGCCCGGTGGCGGCGCGACCTCGGGCAGGAGCAGACGTTCGCGCACGTCGAACTGGAGGGCCACGGGCGCGAGGGGCGGTTCGTGGCCGGCTCCGCCGGGTTCGAGCCGGAGCTGTCGCGGACCGTGGGCTGGTTCACCACGCTGTTCCCGGTGACCGTGGACCCCGGCGCGGCCGACGACTTCACCGACCCCGCGTACCTGTCCGCCGCGCTCAAGGCGGTCAAGGAGGACCTGGCCCGGGTGCCGGGCAACGGCCTGTCCTACGGCGTCCTGCGGCACCTGATCGGGCTCGGCTTCGACGCGCCCGCGCCGCAGGTGCTCTTCAACTACCTGGGCCGCTTCGACGCGGGCGCGTCCGGGGACTGGCAGCTCTCGGGAGCCACCGGGCAACTGGGCGAGCGGCGCGACCCGCGGATGCGGCTGCCGCGCGCCCTGGAGTTCAACGCCATCGCCGAACCCGGCCCGAGCGGCGCGTACGAGCTGGTCACCGCCATCTCGTGGCCCGAGGGCCGGTTCACCGACGAGGACGTGGCGACGCTCGGCGGCTACTTCCTGACGGCCCTGACCGGACTGGCGGAGCTGGCCGGAGCGGCGGGGCAGGCGGCCGGCCTGGGCGGCCACTCCCCCAGCGACTTCCGTCCGCTCGCCCTGACGCAGGCCGACGTGGACGACCTGGACGGCCCGGCGCTGCTCGACGTCCTGCCGCTGACCCCGCTGCAGGAGGGCCTGTACTTCCACTCGGTCTTCGACGACGACTCGGCGGGCAGCTACGTCGAGCAGCAGGTGCTCACCCTGGAGGGCGAGGTGGACGCCGGACGGCTGGCCGCCGCCGCCACCCGGCTGCTCACGCTGTACCCGAACCTGGCCGCGCGGTTCGTGGCGCTGGCCGACGGCCGGGTGGTCTCGGTGCTGGAGAGCGGCGTGGCCGCGCCGTTCAGCACGCTGGAGCGGCCCGGCATGACCGCCGAGGAGATCCGCGAGCACGCCGAACGGGACCGCCGCGCCGGATTCGACCTGGCCACCGGGCCGCTCATGCGGTACACGCTGATCCGCGCCGGGGCCGGGCGGAACGTCCTGGTGCAGACCGTGCACCACATCGTCGCCGACGGCTGGTCGGTGCCGGCGATGTTGCGGGCGCTGCTGGCCGAGTACCACGCGCCCGGGACGACGTACCCGCGCGGCGGCTTCCCCGAGTACGTGCGGTGGCTGGCCGGACAGGACGACGACGTGAGCGACCGGGTGTGGCGCGAGCAACTCGCGGGCCTGCCCGGCCCCTCGCTGGTCGCCGAGGGGCACACCGCGCCGGGCCGGTTCGCCGACACCGCCGTGCGGGCGGACGCCGGCCTCGACGCGGCCGTCCGGTCCGCGGGCGTGCCGCTGAGCGTCGCGGTGCACGCCGCCTGGGCGGCGACGCTGGGCGGCATCCTGCCCGGCTCGGACGTGGTCTTCGGCTCCACCGTGTCCGGGCGGGACGCGCAGGTGCCCGGCATCCAGGACATGGTGGGCCTGTTCATCAACACGATCCCCGTACGGGCCCGGTGGTCCGGCGGCACCACGGCGGGCGAACTGCTCGCCTCGGTGCGCGCGCACCAGAGCGCGGTGCTGCCGCACCAGCACGTGTCACTGTCCAGGATCGGCCGGCAGGCCGGCGGCGGGCCGCTGTTCGACACGCTGGTGGTGTTCGACGTCGCCACCGACGTTCGCGACCTGCGCCGGCCCGGCGACGACCTGGTCATCACCGGCGTCGCGAACGAGGGCGCACCGCACTACCCGCTGACGCTGGTGGTGGAGCGGGAACCGGACGGCCGGCCGCGCTTCAACCTCATCTTCGACGGCGGGCTGCTGCGCGAGCGGGGGGCCCGCGCGATCCTCGACGCGTTCACCCGCGTCCTGACCGGGCTGCTCACCCGGCCGGACGACCTCGTCGCCGACCTGCTCACCGGCCTGGTCACCGGCGGCGGCGTCGAACAGCTCGCCCAGGGTGGCC
>NZ_SSXE01000259.1 GCF_021699195.1 Nonomuraea sp. MG754425
CCCCACCGGCCAACCCACCGCCCAATTCACCGCGCGGCCCACTGACCACCCCACCGGCCGGCCCGCCGCGCAGCGCGCCGCCCAGCCCATCGACCAACCCGCTGGCCGGCCCACCGGCCGAACCGCCGGCCAACCCGCCCGCCCTTCCGCCGCGCGCACCTCACCACCGGGGTCGGCCTGGGGCGATCGGGGGCTGCTCGTGCTGCTCCTGTCCGGCACGCTGTTCGCGTTGATCTACATGCAGGTCGGGATGGCGCTGCCGCTGGCGCTGACCCACCGCGGCCTGCCCGCCGCCGACGCGGGGCTGCTGTCGGCCGTCTCGGCGATCGTCATGGTGTGCTGCCAGCCGCTGCTGAAACGCACCGCCGCGCTCTCCCATCACGCCGCGATGACCTGCGGCTACCTGCTGCTCGCCGTGGGCCTGGCCGGTTACGCCGTCGCGGACGGCCTGCCGGGGCACCTGGCCGCCACGGTGGTGTGGAGCGCCGGCGACGTGCTGATGTTCGGACGCTCCTACGCCATGGTCGTCAGCATCGCCCCCGAGCACGCGCGGGGCCGCTACCTGTCGGTCTTCGGCACGTCGTGGGGCTTCGCGACCGTCCTCGCGCCCCTGTGCGGCACGCAACTGCTCGAACACGCGGGACCGGCCGGGTTGTGGGGCGGCCTGGCCGCCACCAGCGTGCTCCTGGCGGCGGCGCAGCTCACGGTGATCAGGCCCCTGCTCCGCCGGCAGAGCGTCCCGGCGGGCGCACCCGGGACTCCCGCCTCCGCCGACAGCCCGCTATAGTGGGCAAATGCCCATAAAAGTGGGCACACGCCCGCTCGTCGAGGCCGAGCGGGCGCCGTCCCAGGCGAGAGGGGCCGAGCGGCGATGCCGACCGGGGTGCACCTGCGCGACCCACGCGACCAGCTCTTCAGCGCCGCCGAGCACGTCCTGCTCCACGACGGCCCCGACGCGCTGACCAGCCGGGCCGTCACGGCGCGGGCCCGCTGCGCCAAGGGCGTCCTGCACCGGCACTTCGCGTCCTTCGACGCCTTCCTCGCCGAGTTCGCGCTCGACCGCATCGACCGTCTGCGGGCCGGGGGCGACGCCCTGCGCGCGTCCGCCGGCACCGGCACCGTGGCCGGCAACCTCACCGGCGCGCTGCCCGGCCTGTTCGGGCCGGCGGCGATGCGGCTCGTCGTCCTCGCCGCCTTCCACCACCAGGTGCGCGCCCGGCTGCGCGCGGCCGGGCCGGTCGGCGGCGTCCCCGTGCTGGCCGAGATCGCGGCGATCGTCGCCGCCTACCTCGCCGCCGAACGGGACCTGGGCCGCCTCACGGCCGACGCCGGGATCGCCGCGCTCGCCCGCACCCTGACCGGAGCCGCGCACCTGCTGTTCGCCGGCTCGGACGACCCCCCGCCCACGGCCGGGGCCGTCCGCGAGGTCGTCACCATCGTCCTGGCCGGCGCGCTGCCCGCGACCGGCTGACCACTCACCTTGGAGCACTCATGACCAGCGCCGACGCGGTGATCACCGCACTTCGCACCGAACACGACGCCCTCGCCGCACTCGTGGCCGCCTTCGGGGACGACGACCTGGCCCGGCCCTCGGGCGCGGCCGAATGGGACGTCTCCCAGGTGCTGAGCCACCTCGGGAGCGGCGCCGAGATCGGCCGCGCCGCCCTCCTGGCCGCCCTCGACGGCAAGCCGGCGCCCGGCCAGGACACCATGCGGCAGATCTGGGACAGATGGGACGCCATGACGCGCGAACAGCGCGCCACCGGCTTCCTCACGTCCAACCAGACCCTGACCAGCCTGTACGAGTCACTCGACCCCGCCACCCGGGAGAGCCTGCGCGTCGAACTGGGCTACCTGCCCGCGCCGCTGGACCTCGCCGCGCTCGGGCGGCTGCGGCTCAGCGAGGTGGCCCTGCACGCCTGGGACGTCCGCGTCGCCTTCGACGAGCACGCCGTCCTCGGCACCGCCGCCGTCCCGGAGCTCCTGGACGGCCTGCCCGGCCTCATCGGCCTGGTCGGCCGGCCGGAGCCGCTCGGCGGCCGGCGGGCGACCGTCCACGTCACCACGACCGGGCCCGCGTCGGAGCTCACGCTGCACCTCGACAGCCCGGTCAGCGTGCGGCCCGGCGTTCCCGGCGCGGCCGACGGCACACTGCTGCTGCCCGCCGAGTCGTGGCTGCGGCTGGTGGGGGGCCGCCTGGGAGCGCGGCACACGCCGGACGGCGTCCTCACGACCGGCGCCGCCGACCTCGACCTGCTGCGCCAGGTCTTCCCCGGCTACTGAGCCCCCAGCACGACGTGAAAGGCGCACACATGAGCCGGCACCCCCTGTGGCCCACGACCGGCGCGGCCACCATCACCGCCTTCCCCGTCCGGGGCGACGGCCCGGCCCCGGCGATCGTGGTGTGCCCGGGAGGCGCCTACCACCACCTGGCCGAGCACGAGGGCGCCCCGGTGGCCCGCTGGCTGAACTCGCTCGGCGTCGCCGCGTTCGTGCTGCGCTACCGGACCGCGCCGCACCGTCACCCGCTGCCCCTGCTCGACGCGGCCAGGGCGGTGCGCTGGGTGCGGTACCACGCCGCGGCGACCGGGGTGGACCCGGCCAGGGTGGGGGTGCTCGGCTTCTCGGCGGGCGGCCACCTGGCCGGGCTGCTCGCCACCGAGACCGGCCCGATGCTGACGGATGGCCCGCACGACGCCGTGGACGAGGCCGACCCCCGTCCGGGGCTCGCGGTGCTCTGCTACCCGGTGACCGCGCTCACCGGCCCGGCCGCGCACCGGGGCTCGGCCGACAACCTGCTCGGCGAGCGGGCCCCCGAGCCGATGCGCGCCGGGCTCTCCCTGCCTCTCCGGGTGAGCCCGGCCACGCCGCCCGTGTTCCTGTGGCACACCGCCGACGACGAGTCCGTGCCCGTCGACAACAGCCTCGCGCTCTCCCGGGCGCTGGCCCGGCACGGCGTTCCGCAGGAGGTGCACGTGTATCCCAGCGGCCGGCACGGGCTCGGCCTGGCCGGCGAGAATCCCGTCGCCGCCGACTGGACCGCGCGGTGCGCGGCCTTCCTGCGCGGCCGGGGCTGGTGAGAGCGGGCCGCCTGCCGGGAGACGGCGGTTCCTAGGAGACGGCGGCGGCCCGCATGCGCTCGAAGTTGGCCGCGTACTGCCGGTAGACGTGCTTGTCGTTCAGCCGCAGCAGCGTCTCGTCGTTGCGGCGCAGCGACGTCTCGTTGTAGTTGTGGCTGCCGGTGAAGACCCGGTGCGCGTCGCGGTCGCCGTCGTAGGAGCCCTCGATGAGCAGGTACTTGGAGTGGACGCGGCCGGGCAGCGCGCCGCCGGAGGCGAGGGTGCTCAGCTCGACGCCGGGCTGCGCGGCCAGGACGGCCCTGACCTCGTCGTCCATGATCCCGTACACGATCTGCACGCGGCAGCCGTCGCCGGCCAGGTCGCGCAGCCGTTCGGCGATGGCGACGCGGTAGGCGTCCCACTCCGACATGCCGACCCTGATCATGGCGCCGCGCCGGCAGGAGACCTTGTCCAGGCTGTCCACGATCGGGTCGCCCTGCGCCTTCGGGAAGAAGTGCGCACGGGCGCTGCGCGTCTGGACGACGCGGTAGTAGTCGAGGTTCTTCCGCTCGGCGGCCAGGTCGGCGAAGTAGGCGTCGTAGGCGGCGTACAGACGCCTGTCGCCGGGCAGGACGACGGCGTTGTTCCAGTAGGTGGTCGAGTTCAGGTCGGTCAGGTTGGCCGAGGACTGCACCACCACGTCGGGGGTCCGGCCGACCCGCGAGAACAGGTAGAACTTGTTGTGCTGGCCCTTGTCGCCGATGCAGGCGGCGGTGCCGCCCGACATGGGCCCGGTGCACACGTGCAGCCAGGAGCGGGCTGCCGGGTCGGTGCCGAGACCGGCCGCGAGCCGGGCCGCCACTTCCGCGCCGCGCTGGTCGCCGTCCAGCACCACCCGGACCCGCACGCCGCGCCGGTGCGCTTCGAGCAGCGCGTCGGCGAACTCGGTGCCGGCCGTCCCGGACATGACGAAGTGGGCGATCTGGATGCTCTCCCCGGCGGGCGTCTGCCGGACGAGGCCGCACAGGGTGCGCACGATCGCGGCGGGGTCGCCGCCGACCGGCTCGCTGAACACCGCACCGGTGCGCACGGCGCTCACGGGGGCGTCGGCGCAGGCGGACGCCTCGGCGGCGGCCGGCCGGGCCCCGGCGAGCCCCGCGAAGGCGACGGCCGCGGTGGCGACCACAGCGGCGCCGGCGGCCAGGACGGACAGGGGCTTGCTCGGCATGCGGAACTCCTCCAGCGTTACGGCCAGCCCTGATCTTCGGTAAGGACTGATCCGAAAGAAGATGGTGGAGCCCGCTCCGGCGATCACGGTGACGTCCCGCCGACGGCCCGCCGAACGGCCGGCGAACATCATCCCGGCCATTACCGGGTCCTGACCATCTCGTTACATGCGCCTTACTCGACAGCTAGCTTTCCTATCGATCAGGAGACTCAACTGACCGTGTCCATATCACTACTTTTAGTAGCGACTGCCTGCCGATCGCCGGAGGAAATATGCCCACGGAGCCGACGGAATCCCGGCTCAGCCTGGACACCCGGGCCGCGCGCAACCTGGCCACGACCACCAAGACCCGCCCGCAGATGCAGGCCATCAGCTCCCGCTGGCTGCTGCGCATGCTGCCCTGGGTCGACGTACGCGGCGGGACGTACCGGGTCAACCGGCGGCTGACGCATCGGCCGGGGCGCGGGCGCGTCGGCGTGGTGCGCAGCGGCGCCGACGACGTGCGGATCGTCCCGGCCACGCTGACCGAGATCCCCGCGCTGCGCGGCTTCGACGACGACGAGGTGCTGACGGCAGTCGCCGGCGAGTTCGCCGCCCGGGAGCTGCGGCCCGGCGACGTCGTCGCCGAGGAGGGCGACCCCGTCACCGGCGCCTGGGTGATCGCGCACGGCCGCGTCGAGCGCCTGGCCACCGGCCGCTACGGCGCCACCCAGTTCCTCGGCGTGATCGCCGACGGCGACCAGTTCGGCGACGACGTGCTCACCGACGACGACGCCCGCTGGCCGTGCACCTTCCGGGCCGCCACCCCGTGCACGGTGCTGTTCGCCCCGCGCGACGGCCTGCGCCGGGTGGCCGACCGCTCGCCGGCGCTGCGCGAACACCTGGCCGGCTACCTCGACACACTGAGCAGGCCGGTCAACCGCCGCGGCGAGGCGGCGGTGCGCCTGGCGGCCGGGCACACCGGCGAGCCGGTCATCGACGGCACGTTCGTCGACTACGATCTGCACCCCCGCGAGTACGAGCTGGGCGTCGCCCAGACCATCCTGCGCGTCCACACCCGCGTGGCCGACCTCTTCAACGACCCGATGAGCCAGATGGAGCAGCAGCTCCGCCTGACCATCCACGAGCTGCGCGAACGCCAGGAGTCGGAGCTGCTCAACAACCCCGAGTTCGGGCTGCTCCACAACACCGACTACGACCAGCGCATCTACACCTGGTCGGGCCCGCCCACGCCCGACGACCTCGACGACCTGATCAGCATGCGCCGCAAGACCCGCCTGCTGCTGGCCCACCCCAAGGCGATCGCCGCGTTCTTCCGCGAGTGCAACAAGCGCGGGCTGGTGGTGGGCAGCACCGAGGTGAACGGCCACGAGGTCCCGGCCTGGCGCGGCATCCCGATCTTCCCCTGCGGCAAGATCCCGATCTCGGCCCACCGCACCACCTCCATCCTGGCCCTGCGTACGGGCGAGGAGGACGAGGGCGTCGTCGGCCTCTTCCAGACCGGCATCCCCGAGGAGTACGAGCCGGGGCTCAACGTGCGCTTCATGGGCATCAACCCGCAGGCCGTGATGTCGTACCTGGTCAGCGCCTACTTCTCGGCGGCGGTCCTGGTACCCGACGCGATCGGGATCCTGGAGGACGTCGACGTCGCCACCCCGCGTACGTGACCCGCCGGCCCGCAGGCACAGGAAGAGGCATGTCATGACAGACTTCGCAACCTCTGCCGTCCCGGCCGGGCCGACGGGGCTGGGCTCGTACACGCTCAGCCTGCGTTCGGCGCTGCGACCGTACCGGCACCGGTTCGAGGAGGGCGACGGCCACGAGCCGCCCGGCCACAGCGGCTCGGGCGGGCGGCGTCCGGTCAGCCTCGCGCCGCTCGGCTACCGGGAGCGCGAGTGGGGCGACGGCACTCACCCCCCGCTCTACCTGCCCGACTCCGACCGGGTGGACGACGTCCTGGGCGCGGAGGTCGACCGGCGGCTGGTGGCATGGGTCGAGCGGATCGGCCTGCACGAGGGGCGGATGGCGGAGTTCGCCTCCACCGGGTTCGGCCGGCTGGCCATGCTCACCCACACCGACACCGACGACCCCGACATGCTGCTGATCGCCGCGCAGATGAACGCCGCCTGGTGGGCGGCCGACGACTACTACGCCGACGAGACCGACCTGGGGGCCACCCCGACGGAGCTGCCGCCCCGACTCGCCCTGGTGCTGTCGGCGATGGACCCGCCGCCGGACGCCGGTGGCTACACCGAGCAGCTCGAAGAGGCGATCACCGCCGACCCGGTGCTGGTCTCGCTGCGCTCGGCCACCAGCCACGCCGGCCGCCACGCCTCCTCGGCGCAGGTCATGCGGCTGTGCAACATCACCAGCCAGATGTACGTGAGCTGGGCGGCCTACGCCGCCTGGCGCTACCTGGAGACGCCGCCGCCGGTCTGGCGCTACCTGGCGGCGCGCCAGCACGACAGCTTCTACACCTCGATGACGCTCATCGACATCGTCGGCGGCTACGAGCTCGCTCCGCACCTGTTCGCGGAGCGGCGCTTCCACACCGCCCTCATGCAGGCCGGCACCGCGAGCGTGCTGGTCAACGACCTGCACTCGGCGGAGAAGGAGGCGGCCGACGAACTGCCCGACTCCAACGTGGTGCTGCTCATCGCCGCCGAGGAGGGCTGCTCGACCCGCGAGGCCGTCGACCGCACGGTCAGCCTGCACAACCAGTTCGTCCGCGGGTTCGAGCAGAGCCAGCGGGAGCTGTCGGCCCTGCCGTCCCCCGAGCTGAAGCGGTTCCTGCGCGGCGCGCAGGCGTGGATGGCCGGGGGCCTCGAGTGGCACGGCAGCACGACCCGCTACCAGTCCTGACCACCATGACCGCGTGTCCCCAACCAGGAAGGAGTCCGAGGTGACCATCACCCCGAATGCCCCCGTTCTGAACAGCCTCTACCAGCAGTCGGTCGCCGACTACTGGAACGCCGAGGAGAACCCCGTCAACCTGCGCCTGGGGGAGGTGGACGGCCTCTACCACCACCACTACGGGATCGGCGAGGTGGACTGGTCGGTCCTCGAAGGTCCCGCCGACACCAGGGAGCTACGTGTCGTCAACGAGTTGCACCGGCTGGAGAGCGCGCAGGCCGACGCGCTCATGGCGCATCTCGGCCCGTTGCGTCCCGAGCACCGCCTGCTGGACGCCGGCTCGGGCCGCGGCGGATCGAGCCTGCTGGCCAACATCCGGTTCGGCTGCCAGGTGGACGGCGTGTCCATCTCCGAGTCCCAGGTCGCCTTCGCCAACCAGCAGGCCAAGGAACGCGGCGTGGACGACCGGGTGCGTTTCCACTTCCGCAACATGCTGGACACGGGCTTCGAGGCCGGCGCGTTCCAGGCGATCTGGAACAACGAGAGCACCATGTACGTGGAGTTGTCGCAGTTGTTCGCCGCGCACGCCAGGCTGCTGCGCCGCGGCGGTCGCTACGTCTGCATCACCGGCTGCTACAACGACGCCTACGGCCTGCCCTCGCGCGCCATCAGCCAGATCAACGCCCACTACATCTGCGACATCCACCCGCGCAGCACCTACTTCAAGGAGATGGCCGCCAACCGGCTCGTGCCGGTCAGCGTCGTGGACCTCACCGCGGCCACCATCCCCTACTGGGAGCTGCGGGCCCGCACCCACCTGGCCACCGGGATCGAGGAGGCGTTCCTGGAGGCGTACAAGGGCGGGAGCTTCCAGTACCTGCTGATCGCCGCCGACCGCGTCTGACGTCCCGGCGGTAGCTGCCGGCCCGGCGGTCGCCCCCTCCCTCCGGCCCTGGTCATGCCCGGCAGCCCCGCGGTGAGTGAGGTGTCCCGGCCGGGCCGCCGGCGTCCGGGCAGGAACGCCGCGATCGCGCAGGCGGTCAGCGACGCACCGCAGCCGATCGCCATGACCAGGCGGAAGCCGGCCGGCGAGGGCGCGGTGAACGTGCCGAACTCCACGGTGAGCCGGGCCAGCACGACCCCGGCGACCGCGCTGGAGACCGAGGTGCCGATGGAGCGCATGAGCGTGTTGAGGCTGTTGGCGGCGGCGGTCTCGGCGATCGGCACGGCGGACATGATGAGCGCGGGCATGGAGCCGTAGGCCAGGCCGATGCCCGCGCCGATCACCGACGAGACGAGCACGAGCTGCCAGGTCTCCGACATCAGCGCCACACCCAGGCCGTAGCCGGCGGCGACCACGAGGGCGCCGGTCATCAGCGTCACCTTGGGGCCGTACACGCGTGACAGGCGGGCCGACATGGGCGCCGTCACGATCATGACCAGCCCGGACGGCGCCAGCACCAGGCCCACGCCGAGCATGGTGGCGCCCAGCCCGTAGCCGGTGGCGGCGGGAAGTTGCAGCACCTGCGGCAGCACCAGCGACATGGCGAACATCGCGAAGCCGAACACCGCCGAGGCCAGGTTGGTCAGCAGCACCTGCCGGCGGGCGGTGGTGCGCAGATCGACCAGCGGCTGCCGGGCGCGCAGCTCCCACCGGCCCCACAGCCCGAGCACCACGACCGTGGCGCCGAGCAGGCCCACCGTGAGAGGGCTCCCCCATCCCCAGTCGGCTCCTTTGGAGACGGCCAGCAGCAGGCAGGTGAGCCCGGCCGCCAGCCCGGCCGCGCCGACCACGTCGAACCGCCCGCCGCCGCGCACCTCCGACTCGGGGACGATGGCCAGCACGAGCGCGGCGGCCACGACGCCGAACGCGGCCGACACCCAGAACAGCACGTGCCAGTCGGTCTGCTCGGCCAGCAGGGCCGCCGCGGGCAGGCCGAGCGCGCCGCCGACGCCGAGCGAGGCGCTCATCAGCGCGGTGGCCGCGTCGAGCCGGTCGGGTGGCAGCTCGTCGCGCATGATGCTGATGCCCAGGGCGATGACGCCGGACGCGGTGCCTTGTAAGGCCCGGCCGATGACCATGGGGGCCAGCGCGTCGCTGAGGCCGCACACGATCGAGCCGGTGACCAGGAGGGCGAGGCTGATCAGCAGCATGCGCCGTTTGCCGTACATGTCGCCGAGCCGGCCCACGACCGGCGTCGTGACGGCGGCGGCGAGCAGCGTCGCGGTGATCGCCCAGGTGGCGTCGGTCGGGGAGGCGTGCAGGAGGCGGGGCAGTTGCGGGATCAGCGGGATCACGACGGTCTGCATGAGCGCGACGACGATCCCGGCGAAGGCCAGCACTGCCACGACAGCCTGCGGTTTGCGGGTTTTGGGCATGAAATCAGACTCCGGGGCAAGATCTACCACGTCAACGGCACAAACCGGGCGCTAACTGGTCCGATGTACCGCGCTGCCGCCGGGCGAAATCCGGTTGCCGGTCGGGCGTCCGGGGCGTGAGGATCAGGTCGTGTGACGAACGCACAGGAGGCCGCCCGGCCGGTGGCGCTGGTGACCGGGGTCGGCCGCACGATCGGCATCGGGGCGGGCATCGCCCGCGGGCTCGCCGCGGACGGCTGGGACGTCGCCTGCACCTTCTGGAGCCCGTACGACGCGCGGATGGACTGGGGCGTCGAGGCGGGGGCGCGCGCGGCCATCGCCGAGGACCTGGCCGGGCACGGCGCCGCCACCGTGGCCGTCGAGGCCGACCTGGCGGACCCGGACACCCCGGCGCGCGTCTTCGACGAGGTCGAGCGCCGGCTCGGCGGGGTCACCGCCCTGGTGATGTGCCACTGCGAGTCGGTCGCCTCCGGCCTGCTGGACACCTCCGTCGAGAGCTTCGACCGGCACTTCGCGGTCAACGCGCGGGCCACCTGGCTGCTGATCCGCGAGTACGGGCGGCGCTTCACCGGCGCGAAGGGCACCGGCCGCGTCGTCGCCCTCACCAGCGACCACACCGTGGGCAACCTGCCCTACGGCGCGAGCAAGGGCGCCCTCGACCGCATCACCCAGGCCGCCGCGCACGAGCTGGCCCACCTGGGCGTCTCGGCGAACGCCGTCAACCCCGGCCCGATCGACACCGGCTGGATGTCGGAGGAGGGGCGGGCGCGATGGTCGGGGATGACCCCGCTCGGGCGGCTCGGCACGCCCCGCGACACGGCCGATCTGGTGACCTTCCTGTGCTCGCCGCAGGGCGGCTGGATCAACGGGCAGCTCCTGCTGAGCAACGGCGGCTTCGCCTGATCGCCCGCGGGCGGTCAGGCGGTCCGGTCCAGGAACGCGGTGACCGCCGCGACGAACGCGGCCGTGTCGTCGAGCCACGGCCAGTGCCCGACGCCGGGCAGCACGACCAGCTCGGCCCGCGGGAACAGCTCCGCGTACGCGGTCGCGGCCGGCGGGGGCGTGTTGAGATCGACCTGCCCGGCCAGCAGCAGCACCGGCACGCCGAGCCCGGCCAGCGCCGCGCGGGTCGCCTCGGGGTCGAAGGCGCCCGGCCCGCCGAACGCGGCGGCGGCCTCGGGGTTCCTGCGGCTGTCGGTGAACTCCTGCATGGCGCGGGCCTCATCGTCCCAGCGGCCGAACAGGAACGGGTCGACGGCCGTCCAGTTCTCGTCGGTGGAGTTGCCGGCCTGGATCTCCTGGAGGGCGGCGAAGCCGGCCGGGAACCAGGGCTCGCCCGCGCGCAGCCGGGCGGTCTCGAGCCGGGTCTCGGAGCTGGGGTCGAGGCCGACGGCCCTGGTGCTGGGGGTGATCAGGAGCAGGCGGGAGACGCGGTGGGGGTCACGCAGCGCCTCGACGTCGCCGACGAGCCGGTCGCAGCGGTACGTGCCCGGGTCGGCGGGCGTGGCGGACTCCCCGGTGCCCCTGGGGTCGGCCAGGATCAGCCGCCGGTGCGCCGGCAGGCCGCCGAGGTCGCCGAGATAGGCGGCGTCGAGCATGGGCCCGCCCGGCAGGCAGACCAGCGGGGCGCCGTCGCCGGACTCGTGGTAGGCCAGGCGGGTCCCGTCGGGGGCGGTGAGAAAGGGCATGGCGAAAATCGTGGCACCGGCGTCGGCCGTGGGGCAATCGGATATCCGGCCGGGGGCATGCAACTTTTGCCATGCGGTGGACTGGGCTAAAGCTCGTTCGCCGGGCGTACGGGAAGGTTGGAGGACGAATCGGCTCAAAGCTCACCGCACCGGGAGATGATCGTGCCCTTCAGAAGCAGCAGCACCACTGCCAAGACGTCCGGCAAGAAGAGGTCGAGCAGCCAGCCGTGGCTGCACGTGGACGGCACCGAGATCCAGGAGTTCGGCACCGTCAGGACGTGGCCGCTCGGCCTGTCCGAGCAGGCCCGCAAGTACGCCTGCGAGCGGCTCAACCAGGTGCTGGCCGACACGCAGATCCTGCACGCCCTGTACAAGAAGCACCACTGGCTGATGCGCGGCCCCACCTTCTACCAGCTTCACCTGCTGCTCGACAAGCACGCGGGCGAGCAGCTCGAGCTCGTGGACACCATCGCCGAGCGGATCCAGACGCTGGGCGGCATCGCGGTGGGCGACCCGCGGCACGTCGCGGAGATCACCTCGGTCCCGCGCCCGCCGAACGGCGCCGAGGAGGTGCCGGCCATGCTCTCGCGACTGATCGAGGCGCACGAGACGATCCTCATCACCGCGCACGACGCCGCCGCCCGCGCCGCCGAGCTGGGCGACGACGGCACCAACGACCTGCTGGTCTCCGACGTGATCAGGACCGGCGAGCTGCAGACCTGGTTCCTGGTCGAGCACCTGGTGGACACGCCGCTGATCGAGACGCCCGGCAACGGGCAGGTGCGCGCGCCGCGCCGGTCCGCCCGCTCGTCGAAGTAGCCGGGGACGCCGCGGGCTCAGTCCCGCGTGGCCGGCTCCAGCCGGATGACGACCGCCTTGGAGGTGGGCGTGTTGCTGTGGTCGGCGACGCTGTCCAGCGGCACCAGCACGTTCGTCTCCGGGTAGTACGAGGCGGCCGAGCCGGGGGTGGTCGGGTAGGCCACCACCGTGAAGCCGGGGGCGCGGCGCTCCACGCCGTCGTGCCAGACGCCGACGAGGTCCACCACGTCGCGGTCGGCGATGCCCAGCTCGGCCAGGTCGGCGGGGTTGACGAGCACGACCCGGCGGGAGCGCCGGATGCCGCGGTAGCGGTCGTCGCCGGAGTACGGAATGGTGTTCCACTGGTCGTGGGAGCGCAGCGTCTGCAGGATCAGGTGGCCGGGCGGGGCCTCCAGCCGCGCGAACGGGTTGCGGGTGAAGACGGCCCTGCCGGACGGCGTGGTGAACACGCGCGCGCTGACCGGGTTGGGCAGGCGGAAGCCGCCGGGCTCGGCCACCCGGGCGTTGAAGTCCTCGAAACCGGGCACGACGCGGGAGATGCGGTCGCGGACGGCGCCGTAGTCGGCCTCGAACGTCTCCCACGGCAGGTCCGGCTTGTCCTCCAGGGTCAGCCGGGCCAGCCGGCTGATGATGGCGACCTCGCTGAGCAGCCGGTCGGAGGCCGGGTGGAGGCGTCCGCGCGAGGCGTGGACCTGGCTCATCGAGTCCTCCACCGTGACGAACTGCTCCACGCCCGCCTGGACGTCGCGGTCGCTGCGGCCGAGCGTCGGCAGGATCAGGGCGGTCTCGCCGCAGACCGTGTGGGAGCGGTTGAGCTTGGTGGAGATGTGCGCGGTCAGCCGGCAGGCGCGCAGGGCCCGTTCGGTGGCCGCGCTGTCGGGGCTGGCGCGCACGAAGTTGCCGCCGACGCCGAGGAAGACGTGGGCGCGGCCGGCCAGCATGGCCTGGATGGCGCCCACGGTGTCGAGGCCGTGCTCGCGCGGCGGCGGGAAGCCGAACTCGCGCTCCAGCGCGTCCAGGAAGGCCGCGGGAGGACGTTCCCAGATGCCCATGGTGCGGTCGCCCTGCACGTTGCTGTGGCCGCGCACCGGGCAGACGCCCGCGCCGGGCCGGCCGATGTTGCCGCGCAGCAGCAGGAAGTTGACGATCTCCTTGATGGTGGCCACGCCGTGCTTGTGCTGGGTCAGCCCCATCGCCCAGCAGACGATGACCTTCCCGCCGGCCAGCACGCGCTCGTGCGCGCGCTCGATCTCCTCGCGGGTCAGGCCGGTGGCGGCCAGCACGTCCGGCCAGCGCACCTCGCGCGTGTGCCGGGCGAACTCGGCGAAGCCGGTGCTGTGCTCGTCGATGAAGCCGTGGTCGAGCACGGTGCCGGGACGCGCGTCCTCGGCCTCCAGCAGCAGCAGGTTGAGCGCCTGGAACAGGGCGAGGTCGCCGCCGGGCCGGATCTGCAGGAACTGGTCGGCGATCTGCGTGCCGCGGCCGACGATGCCGCGGGCCTTCTGCGGGTTCTTGAAGCGCATCAGCCCGGCCTCGGGCAGCGGGTTGACCGCGATCACCTGGCCGCCCGAGCGCTTGGTCTGCTCCAGGGCCGACAACATGCGGGGGTGGTTGGTGCCCGGGTTCTGGCCGACGACGAAGATCAGGTCGGCGTCGTGGATGTCGTCCAGGCTGACGCTGCCCTTGCCGACGCCGAGCGTGTCGATCAGGGCGACGCCGCTGGACTCGTGGCACATGTTGGAGCAGTCGGGCAGGTTGTTGGTGCCGTACGCGCGGGCGAAGAGCTGCAGCAGGAACGCGGCCTCGTTGCCGAGCCGGCCCGAGGTGTAGAACAGCGCCCGGTCGGGGTCGCCGAGGCCGCGCAGCTCGCCGGCGACCAGGCCGAGCGCCTCGTCCCAGCCGATCGGCTCGTAGTGGTCGGAGCCGGGGCGCTTGACCATGGGCTCGGTGAGCCTGCCCTGCTGGTTGAGCCACTGGTCGGAGCGCCCGGCCAGCTCGGAGATCGGGTGCTCGCGGAAGAAGTCCGCGCCGACGCGGCGGGTGGTGGCCTCGTCGGCGACGTGCTTGGCGCCGTTCTCGCAGTACTCGTTCACGTGCCGCCGGTCCGGCTCCGGCCAGGCGCAGCCGGGACAGTCGAGGCCGGCGGTCTGGTTGAGGTTCAGCAGCGTCAGCGCCGCGCGCCGGGGCGAGGTCTGGCCCAGCGCGTACGTCAGCGCGTGGCGCACGCCGGGCACCCCGGCCGCCCACGTCTTGGGCGGGCCGGCCGAGAGGCGCTCGCCGTCCTGATCTCCGACCTTGTCCATGGCTGTCTCACGTCTTCGCGGCTCGGGAATGATTCGACCCTGCTAGAACTGTACTTTTTCTACGGACCGGATCTGACCGGGCGGGCTCTCAGGTCTGCTTGCCGAAGCCGTCGAGCTGCTCGCGCTCCTGCGGCGTGCTCAGCTCCTGGAAGATCGTGATGTGCAGCCCGGCGGGCGCGTCGAGCCGGGCGTTCAGCGACCGCCACGGCGTGACGGTGGGCGGCGCGACCTCCTCCGCACCCGCCTCGACCAGCCGGTGCGTGGTCTGCTCGGCGTCGTCCACCTCGAAGGCGACCCGGAGTCTGGGCGCGACCTGCCGCCCCACCTCGACGTCGTCGATCATGGTCTTCTGGGCCGGGTTGGCGATCTCCAGGGTGGCGCGGCCGGCGTCGAGGATCGCCACCCGCGCGCCGCCGTCGCCGGAGAAGGCGGCCTGCTCGGGCAGGCCCAGGACGTCGCGGTAGAAGGCCAGCGCGGCCTCGTAGTCGTCCGCCTCGACGACCAGCCTGAGCTGGCGGACGGGGTGCTCCTGGTGGGTGGTCATGTGCCGGTCTCCTTCGGGGGACATCGTCGTTGCCCCTCGTCCAACCGGCCCGCCGCGTCACTTCATCCCCGCGGGCACGACCTTTCCGATCAGCCGCGCCCGTACCGGTCCTCGGCCCGCCAGAAGTACCAGGAGCCGCCCACCAGCGCCACGATCGCCCAGACCAGGCACGACAGCCACACCGTCTGCGGCGGGGTGTGGTTGCCGATGAGGATGTCGCGCATCCACTCGATGTAGGAGGCGGCCGGGTTCAGGTACATGACGGTGGCCACCCACTCGGGCAGCCGCGCGCTGTGGACGACCTTGTCGTGGATGGCGAAGAACACCCCGGACGCGTACAGCCAGGTCCGCATGATGAACGGCAGCAACTGGTTCAGGTCCCGCATCGAGGACCCGAGCCGGGCCAGCACCAGCCCCGCGCCGACGTTGAACAGCGTCTGCAGCAGCAGCACCACGGGGATCATCAGCCAGAACCAGTTCGGCGGCTCCCCGGTGACGACCACGATGACCAGCAGCACGCCCATGGAGATGGCGAGCTGCTGCAACTCCTGGATCGTGTACGCCAGCGGCAGCGAGGCCCGCGGGAAGTGCAGGGCGCGGATCAGCGACAGGTTCCCGGAGATCGACTTGGCGCCCGCGGTGACCGTGCGCTGCGTGTAGGTGAAGACGAACATCCCGGTCAGCAGGAACGCCGGATAGTTCGGGATGCCCTTGCTGCCGCCCAGGATGAGGCCGAACATCACGTAGTAGATGGCGGCGTTCAGCAGCGGCGTGATGACCTGCCAGAGCTGCCCGAGCGCGGATCCGGAGTATCGGGAGACGTTGCGCGAGGTCGCGTACGTCAGCACGAAGTGCCGCCGTTGCCAGAGATGGCGGAGGTAGACGGGGAACGTGGGCCGTGCGATGGCGGGCCGCAGCCCGTGCCTGCGGGCCAGCTCCGCCAGCGACCGCGGCGCGGAGTCTTCCACTTGGGTCATGAGCACCTCGAAGCGTCACGGCCGCCGCGCCGGCGGCCTGTGGGTCCTTCCCCTGGGGATCATCCCCCGTCACAGGGGGTTTCGGTCCAGTCTCGGTGCGGAGCGTCGCGGAGGTCGTTACGCGAGGTAGGGCCGTAGCGTCTGGTCGAGGGCGGCGGCCATCGCGTCGGGGAGCGGGCCGTCGCCGGTCAGCGCCCACAGGATGAGCGCCCCGTTGCAGGCCACCTGCACCGCCCGCGCCAGCGGGGCCGGCTCCGAGCCGGCCGCCAGTTCCCCGGCCGCCGCCGCGTCGGCGAGCAGGGCGGCGATCTGGTCGCGGGTGCGGCGGGCGTGCTCGGCCGCGTGCGCGCGGAAGTCGGGGTCGGTCAGGTCGAACTGGAGGAAGCCGAGGCTGCCCGCCGGCTCCTCCGGTATGGCCACGCCTTCGGACCGGCCGATCAGGGCGGCGCGCAGGGCGGCCAGCGGCGAGCCGTGCTCGCGCCGCGCCCGTTCGAACGGCTCGGCCGCGGTGTGCGCGGCGTGGGCGGCGAACGCCAGCAGCAGGCCCCGCTTCGACCCGAAGCGCTGCACCAGCGTGGCCGGGGACAGACCGGCCTGCCCGGCCACCGCGGCCAGGGTGAGACCCTGCGGGCCGTGCCGCCCGATCGCCCGCGCGGTCGCGGCCAGGATGGCCTCGTCGCTGGTGGTGCGGGGCCTGCCCATGGTCGTCCCCCCGAGCTTTAGTGAATGTGCGTTTGCAAACTAGCAGGCGGCCCGCGTCAGGACGGCTCTCCGCCGGCGAGGTCGGGCAGGCGGCGGCGGGCGTGCTGGATGAACGCCCTGGCAGCGGGGCTCGCCTGGTCGTTCTCCCGCCACACCAGCCCCATCTGCCCGCGCAGGCCCTGGCCGCCGTCCTCGTCGAGGAGGGCCAGCACGCGCAGCTCGGACGCCGCCGCGTCCACCGCGGACTCGGGCAGCACCGCCGCGCCGAGCCCGCGCGCGGCCATCTGGCCCAGCACGTGCGGCTCGCTCGCCTCGAACGCCACGTGCGGCGCGAACCCCGCCCGCGCGCACGCGCGCTCCAGGGCCGCCCGCAGCCCCGTGCCGAGCGGCAGGCTGATCAGCGGTAGCCCCTTCAGCCCCGCCACCGTGATCGGCCCCGGCCCGGCCGGCTCCCGCCCGCGGCGCACCGCCACCACGAGCCGCTGGTCCACCACCACCTGCGCCGCCACCCCCGGGGGCAGCGGCCCGCCGAGCCCCAGCAGGCCGAGATCGAACCGGCCGCTGCCGATGCCGTCGAGCAGCCGCGCCGGCTCGGTCTCCACGAGCGAGATCTCCACGGCGGGATGCCGCTCGTGGAAGGCGGCGAGCATACCGGGCAGGTCCAGCACGGACGGCGCGGAGACGCCGCCCATCACGACGCGGCCGCGCAGCAGCCCGATGAACTCGTCGGCGACCACCCGCATCCCGGACACCGCCGCCAGCGCGGCCCGCGCGTACGGCAGCGCCGCCTCGCCCACCGCGGTCAGCCGCACGCCGCGCCCGGACCGGTCGAACAGCGGCTCCCCCATCTCCCGTTCGAGCTGGCGGATCTGGGCGCTCACGCCGGGCTGGGCCACGTGCAGCCGGGCGGCGGCCCGGGTGAAGCCGCCCTCCTCGGCGACGGCGACGAAGTACTCGAGCTGCCGCAGTTCCATGGACAGGAATGCTAGGCCAGTTCCCGGGCCCCGCCCGCCCGGTGGCGGCGGTCAGGAGGGCGACGTCACGCCCGTCACGGCGAAGCGCTCGACCTGCGCGACGTGCCCGCCGGTCGAGGCCACGATGGTGAGCGTCCGGCCGGGCCGGGCCGGGATCGGCAGGCGCGCCGACCAGGGCGCGTCCTCGCCCCCGGCGCTCAGGCAGCAGCGCTGCGCGAGCGGGCGGTCCGCGCCGGGCCGGCCGACCTGGACCCTGATGCTCTCGTCCACGCCGGTGACGCGCCCGCCGACGGTCACGGGGGAGCCGATCTCGGCGCCGTAGGCGGGCTGGGTGAGGGAGAGCGTGGTGTCGTCGGTGCCGACGACCTCCCAGGGCGCGTCCGGCCCCTGGCCGTACCTCATGAGGTGCACCACGGCGGCGACCAGCGGCCGGGAGCCCTCCTCGGCGTGGAAGCCGACGTGCACGCGCGCGTGCCGGCCGGCCGGCACGGTCCGGACGGCGCGGTCGATCTCGGAGAAGCCGAGGAAGTCGCGGCTGAAGGCGATCGCGGTGCGGCCGGCGTCCAGCCGCCACGCCTCGCGGCCGTCCGCCCGGTGGGCGCGCTGCCAGGCGGCGGCCTCCTCGGGGCCGGAGAACGGCCACAGCGGCTGGTACCGGCCGCCGACCAGGCGCTCGCGGGGCCCGGACGGCTGCTGCGACGGTTTCGCGGCGGTCGTCGCCGGGGCGGAGGAGGGCTCAGGGGCCCGGGTGGACGAGGTGGCGGGTGCCGGGCCGGGCGTCACGGCGGCCGTCGAGGGCGGCGGCCCGGCCGTCCCGCAGCCCGTTCCGAGCACGGCCAGCAAGATCAGGGCTCCTGCGGTGAACGGTCTCATGC
>NZ_SSXE01000260.1 GCF_021699195.1 Nonomuraea sp. MG754425
GCTGCTCGGCGGGCGGATCGCGGTCCGCAGGGCCCGCAGGCGCCGTTCGGGGGAGATGCCGGAAGTTACACGTCGGTCCGAATGATCCTCTACTATCGTGCGTCGAATAGAGGGCTTGCTCCCGGCCTGGATACATCCTGACCGGAACCTGCCCTGAGGCTCGGGGTAAGGAGAAGCGTGACGGCTGCGTCCTCCGCTGACCGGTCGTGCGCCACCCGCGGATCCGCTCCCCGGCGCGCCACCGCCCTCGCGGCCACCGCGGTGCTCCTGCTCGCCGCCGTCACCCCCGCGCAGGCCGCGCCCAAGCCCACCGTCAGCCAGCTCAAGAAGGAACTGGCCGCGCTGCAGAAGGACTCGGACAAGCTCATCGCCGACTACTACAACAGCCGGCTGGCCCACCAGAAGGCGGAACGGGCCGAGAAGGCGGCCCGCGAGAAGCTGGCCACCGCCCAGGAGGTCTTCGACCGCCACTCCACCGACCTGCGCGCCATGGCCGTCTCCCGTTACATCGCCGGCCAGCCCGGCCCGCTGGACGTGCTCGCCAACGAGCAGGACTTCACCCTCGTGCTCAGCCGCATGGCCCTCACCCAGCACGTGATCGACGAGCAGAACGCCAAGCTCCGCGGCTACGCCGGGGTCAGGGACGCCCGCAAGAGCGCCGAGCAGGAGGCCGCCGCCCGTACCGAGGAGCTGGAGAGCACCCTCGGCGACCTGGAGAAGGGCAAGAAGAAGGCCGAGACGCAGATCGAGCGGATCAAGGACCGGATCGATCTGCTCTACACGGCCCCGGGCCTGCGGCGTCCCGACGGCACGTGGGTCCCGCAACTGCCCCAGGGCTCCGACAACATCACGCCCCGGATGGCCCTGGTCAAGAAGCTGGTCTCGGAGCGCTTCGACGTGCCGTACGGGATCGGGTGCTACCGCGCGATCCAGGACGGCGGAGAGCATCCGCTCGGGCGGGCCTGCGACTTCATGCTGAGCAGGGGCGGGGCGTTCCCGTCGGCCGACGAGCAGCGGCGCGGCGACCAGATCGCCGAGTGGGTGATCAAGAACGCCAGGCGGCTGGGCATCATGTACGTGATCTACCGGCAGCGCATCTGGCACGTCAGGACCGGTGCGTGGCGCACGATGTCCGACCGCGGCGGCAACACGGCCAACCACTACGATCACCCGCACGTCTCGGTCTACTGAACCGCCGTCGCGGCGCTCAGTCCTTGGCCAGGGCCGCCAGCAGGCGGTCCTCGGTGACCTCGGGGCCGGTGAGCTGCTCGGTGATCGCGCCGTCGCGCAGCACCACCACGCTGTCGCAGTTGCCCGCCAGCTCGGCCACGTCCGAGGAGATCAGCAGGATGGCCAGCCCGTCCACGGCCAGTTCGTCCAGCAGCGCCTGCATCGCCAGCTTGGTCGCCACGTCCACGCCCCGGGTGGGCTCGTCCAGCAGCAGCACCTTGGGGTGGGTGGCCAGCCAGCGGGCCAGCAGCACCTTCTGCTGGTTGCCGCCGGACAGCTCGCCGGCCGGCTGGTGGGGCGAGACCGCCTTGATGCCGAGCCGCCGCATGAAGGTCGCCACGATGCCGTCCACCCGCGTGTCCGACACGATCCCCGCCCGCGACAGGCGGGGCAGGGCGGCCAGGGCGATGTTGTCGCGGACCGACAGGGTCGGCACGATGCCCTCGGTCTTCCTGTTCTCCGGCACCAGGCCGACCCCGGCGCGCACGGCGCTCCTGATCGACCACTTGCGGGCGGGCGTCCCGGCCACGGTGACCTGCCCGGCGTCCACCGGCAGCGCGCCCGCGATGGCCCGCGCGGTCTCGCTGCGGCCCGCGCCGAGCAGGCCGCCGAGTCCGACGACCTCGCCGGCCCGCATCTCCAGCGACACCCCGTCCAGCATGTGCTGCCGGGTCAGGCCCTTGGCCTCCAGGACCGGCGCGTCGGCGGGCACGTCCGGCTCGCCGGCGCGGGGGGCCGCCGCCACGGGCTGGAACGGCCGGCCGAGCATGAGCGAGACCAGCCGCAGCCGGTCGAGCCCGGCCAGCGGGCCGGTGTGCACGACCCGCCCGTCGCGCAGCACCGTGATCCGGTCGCAGATCCCGTACAGCTCCTCCATGCGGTGCGTGACGTAGACGACCGAGCGGCCCTGCTCGCGCAGCCGGGTCACGGCGGTGAACAGCGTCGCCAGTTCGGCGTGGTCGAGCGCGGTGGTGGGCTCGTCCATGATGACCAGGCGCGCGTCCGCCGAGGCGGCCCGCGCCAGCGCCACGATCTGGCGGGCGCCCTCGCCCAGCGCGCCGAGCGGGCGGCGCACGTCCACCTCCAGCCCGTACGCGGCCAGCACCTGTTCGGCGCGGGCGTGCACGGCCGCCGGGTCGATCAGCCCGAGGCGGCCCCGCGGCTCCCTGCCGAGCAGCAGGTTGCGGGCCACGCTCATGGTCGGCACGAGGTTGGTCTCCTGGTGGATCGTGGCGACCCCGGCCCGCCTGGCGTCGCCCGGCCCGGCGAACCTGACCGGCTCGCCGAGCAGGCGCAGCTCGCCCGCGTCGGGAGGGTGGACGCCCGACAGCACCTTCACGAGCGTCGACTTGCCCGCGCCGTTGCCGCCGACCAGGGCGTGCACCTCGCCGGCGCGTACGGACAGGGTGACGTGGTCGAGGGCGGTGACACCCTGGAACGTCTTGAGAACGCCAGCCACCTGCAGCACGGTTGCCTCCGCCTCGATCGTGATCGAGGAAGGAAACATTTCCGTAACGGTATTGTCACATTCGATCAGAACTGGGCGACGTGCAGCCGGACGCCGCGCGCGCTCAGGTCGTCGAGCACGTCGCGGGGCGCGGAGTCGTCGGTGACCAGGTGGTCGATGCGGTCGGGCGGCACGGTCTGGACCATCGTGTCCACGCCGAGCTTGGTGTGGTCGGCCAGCACCACGACCTCCTCCGCCGCCCCGGCCAGCGCCCGATCGACCCCCGCCACCTGCATGTTCGGGGTGGACAGCCCGCGCTCGGCGGTCAGGCCGTTGCCGGAGACGAACGCCCGGCGCACCCGCAGCCCGGCCAGCGACCGTTCGGCGGCGCTGCCCACCAGGGCCAGGATCGGGCCGCGCAGCGTGCCGCCGGTCAGCATCACCTCGACCCGCGGGGAGCCGGCCAGCACCTGCGCGACCAGCAGCGAGTTGGTCACCACGGCCAGCTCGGAGTGCCTGGTCAGGCGGCGGGCAAACTCCTGGGTGGTGGTGCCGGGGCCGACCACGATCGCGTCGCCGTCCTCGACGAGCGCGCCGGCCAGGTCGGCGATGGCGGCCTTCTCGGCCGCCTCCAGCGAGACCTTGTGCGCGTAGCCGGCCTCGCGCGACAGCTCGCCGGGCAGGGTGGCGCCGCCGTGGTGGCGGTTGAGCAGGCCCTCCGACTCCAGCGCGCGCAGGTCGCGGCGGACGGTGACCTCGGAGGAGTGCACGGCCTGGGCCAGCTCGCGCAGCGACACGGCGCCGTTGGCACGCACCAGTTCGAGGATGCGCTGCCGGCGTTCAGCGGCGAACACGGGCCTGCGTCCGTCACTCTGCGTGTCGCTCACGGCCCGATCATAGTCGATCGGGCCGGGCCGGTTCACCTCTGACCGAACGAGAACGAATCTGATCGAAAATCTTGACCGGCTCGGTCCGGCGGTGCTTACTTTGGAGCGTGTCCGGGTCAAAAGCTGTCCGAGCCTGATCGGCTGCGTTGCGAAAGGACCCCCCGTGCGTAAGCGCCTCGCGTTGCTGCTGGCCGTACTGCTGTCCGTGTTGTGGCAGTCGCCGACCCCAGCCTCGGCAGCCCCCTCCGAGCGGAACGGGCTGCGCGGCGACTACTACCTCGCCTCGGCGGCGGGCATGTTCGACTTCGCCGAGCTCAAGGCGAGCATCATCGACCCCAACCTGGAGCTGACCGACCTCAACCCCACGTTCAAGCTGCTGACCGGCAGGGAGGACGACGTCAGCGTCCGCTGGACCGGGCAGATCACCCCCGACTTCTCCGAGACCTACACCTTCTCCATCATCGGCGACAACGGCTTCCGCCTGTGGGTGGACGGCCGGCCGATCATCGACCACTGGGTGGACGACTGGGACAAGGAACAGGCCGGCGTCCCGATCGCCCTGGAGGCGAACAGGAAGTACGACGTCAAGGTCGAGTACTTCGAGCACTTCGGCGGCGCCAACCTGCGCCTGCGCTGGCAGAGCCCGAGCCAGCCGAAGGCGATCGTGCCCTCCCGGGCGCTCACGGTGCCGGCCGACTTCCAGCCGGACGGCCCGTACGACGCCAGGCTGAACGCGGCCGGCGACGTCGCGACGCTCACCTTCCCCAAGCCGCTCGCCGCGCTGCCCGCCGGCGCGGAGCGCAAACTGGCCGTCACCGTCGGGGCCGCCGCCTGGCCGGTCACCGCCGCGACGCTGAAGACCCCCGAGACCGTGGAGCTCAAGCTCGGCCACCCGGTCCCGTCGAAGGCGGGCAGCACCGTGCGCACCTCCTACGACGGCACCGGAGGCGTCGCCTACGCCGACGGCACGCCGCTGGCCGCCTACCCGTTCGCGCACGTGGTCAACGCCTCCACGTACGTGCTCAAGACCCGCTGGACCGACCAGGTGGACAGGCGGCACCCGCTGCCCGAGTACCCCAGGCCGCAGCTCGCCCGCGACCGCTGGCACAACCTCAACGGCGTGTGGCAGTTCGCTCCGGCCAAGGAGGGCGAGGCCGTGCCCGCCGGGCGCACGCTGCCCGAGCGCATCGTGGTGCCGTACCCGGTGGAGTCGCAGCTCTCCGGCATCGGGCGGCACGAGGAGCGCATGTGGTACCGCAGGACGTTCGAGGTGCCCCGCGCCTGGCGCGGCGAGCGGCTGATGCTGCACCTCGACGCCGTGGACTTCGACGCCGCGATCTACGTCAACGGCCGGCAGGTCGCCACCCACCAGGGCGGCTACGACCGGATCAGCGTGGACGTCACCGGCGCGCTCAGGGGCGACGGCGAGCAGGAGCTGGTCGTCGGCGTGCACGACCCGACCGACACCGGCGCCCAGGCCATCGGCAAGCAGCGGCTCGACCCGGGCGGCATCTGGTACACCTCGGTGTCCGGCATCTGGCAGACCGTCTGGATCGAGCCGGTGCCGAAGGACCGCGTCGAGCGCGTGGACACCACCCCCGACGTGGCCGGCGAGGCGCTGCGGGTGACCGTGCACGGCTCGCCGGGCACCGCCACCGTGATCGCCAGGGACGGCCGCAAGGTCGTCGGCGTCGTCCGGGGCGCGACCGGCCGGGAACTGCGGCTCCCGGTGCCCCGCCCCAAGCTGTGGTCGCCCGACGACCCCCACCTGTACGACCTGGAGGTCCGCCTCAAGGACGACAAGGTGGAGTCGTACTTCGGCATGCGCTCCATCTCCGTCTCCGGCAACCGCATGCTGCTCAACGGGCAGCCCGTCTTCCAGATCGGCCCCCTCGACCAGGGCTTCTGGCCCGACGGCATTTACACCCCGCCGACCGACGAGGCCCTGCGTTACGACCTGGAGCAGACCAAGGCGCTCGGCTTCAACGCGGTGCGCAAGCACGTCAAGGTCGAGTCCGACCGCTGGTACCTGCACGCCGACCGGCTCGGCCTGCTGGTCTGGCAGGACATGCCGGCCGCCTTCCGCACCACCGCCGGGCCGCAGTTCGAGGCCGAGCTGAAGGAGCTGGTCGACCAGCACCGCAGCAGCCCGTCGATCATCATGTGGGTGCCCTTCAACGAGGGCTGGGGCCAGTACGACCAGGCCCGCATCGCCGACCTGGTCAAGAGCTGGGACCCCGCCCGCCTGGTGAACAACATGAGCGGGATCAACTGCTGCGGCGCCGTGGACGGCGGCAACGGCGACGTCAAGGACTTCCACATCTACCCGGGCCCGGGTAACCCCGGCAAGCCGTCCGGCACCCGGGCGAACGTGCTCGGCGAGTACGGCGGCCTGGCCCTGCCCGTCGTCGGCCACACCTGGGCGGGCGGCGGCTGGGGCTACGCGGTCGAGCCCGACCCCGAGTCCCTCACCGACCGCTACGTCAGCATGACCGGCGAACTGGCCCGGTTGCACGCCTGCGAGCAGCTCAGCGCCGCGATCTACACCCAGACCACCGACGTCGAGACCGAGATCAACGGCCTCATGACCTACGACCGGGCGATCACCAAGCCCGACGTCAAGCGCCTGCACGACGCGCACAAGGCGCTGACCGGCGCGATCAACCCCACCTGCGACCAGCGCGCAGCGCGCCCGGGCCCCTCCGGCCCGGGCGCGGCACCTGAGAGGAAGGACCCGCGATGACCCCCCATGTCCGGACAGCCGCGCTGGCGCTGGCCGTCCTCCTCACCGCGGCCGCGTGCGCGAAGGCGGAGGAGCCGCAGAGCGCGCCGGCCGCCACCGGCTCGGCCGGACGGCAGGTCGTCCAGAGCCCGTCCGGCACGGCCGGGCCGACGTGCACGCTGCAGCAGTTCGGCGGCACGGCCTTCGACCTCAGGAGCGCCGTGGTGGGCTTCTCCCAGTCGGAGAAGGAGGCCAACCCGTTCCGGATCGCCGAAACCAAGTCGATCAAGGACGAGGCCGCCCGGCTCGGCATCACCGACCTCAGGGTCACCAACGCCCAGTCGCAGTTCTCCAAACAGATCACCGACGTGCAGCAGCTCATCGCCCAGGGCGTGCGGCTCCTGGTCATCGCGCCGCTCAACTCCGACGGCTGGGAGCCGGTGCTCCAGCAGGCCGCCGCCAAGAAGATCCCCATCATCACGGTCGACCGCAAGATCAACGCCAAGGCGTGCAGCGACTACCTGACGTTCATCGGCTCCGACTTCTACGAGCAGGGCAAACGCGCCGCCGACCGCATGATCGAGGCGCTGGACGGCCAGGGCAAGGTCGCCATCCTGCTCGGCGCGCCGGGCAACAACGTCACCACCGAGCGCACCAACGGCTTCAAGGACCGCGTCAAGGAGAAGGCGCCCGGCCTGACGATCTCGTTCGAGCAGACCGGCGAGTTCGCCCGGGAGAAGGGACAGCAGGTCACCGAGCAGCTCATCCAGTCCAACCCCGACATCAACGGCATCTACGCCGAGAACGACGAGATGGCGCTGGGCGCGGTCACCGCGCTGAAGGGCGCGGGCAAGGAGCCCGGCGAGATCAGGATCGTCTCGGTGGACGGCACCCGCAGCGCCGTCCAGGGCATCGCCGACGGCTGGCTGCACGCGGTCATCGAGTCCAACCCGCGCTTCGGCCCGCTCGCCTTCGAGACCGCCCAGAAGTTCCTGAACGGCGAGGCCATCCCCGACAAGGTGATCATCTCCGACCGCGACTACGACACGGGCAACGCCGAGGACTCCATCGGCGAGGCGTACTGACTTGGCCGACGACGTGGCACCGGTCCTGGAGGCCCGGGGGATCAGCAAGCGCTTCCCCGGCGTGCTCGCCCTCGACGACGTGTCCCTCGCCCTGCGTCCGGGCCAGGCGCACGCGCTCGTCGGCGAGAACGGCGCGGGCAAGTCCACCCTGATCAAGGTCTTCACCGGCGTGTACCGGCCCGACGGCGGCGAGCTGCGCTACCGGGGCGGCCCCGCCGCCTTCGGCACCCCCATGGAGGCGCAGCGGGCCGGCATCTCCACCATCTACCAGGAGGTCAACCTCGTCCCCATGATGTCGGTGGCCCGCAACCTGCTGCTCGGCCGCGAGCCGCGCGGCAGGTTCGGGGTGATAGACGCCGCCGCCATGTACGACGAGGCCGCGCGGGTGCTGGCCGGCTACGGCGTCGAGACCGACGTCCGCCGGCCGCTGCGCGCGCTCGGGGTGGGCGCGCAGCAGATGGTCGCCCTGGCGCGGGCGGTGTCGGTGGACGCGCGGGTGGTCATCATGGACGAGCCCACCTCGTCCCTGGAGCCGCGCGAGGTGGAGACCCTCTTCGGGGTGATCGGGCGGCTGCGCGACAGCGGGATCGCCGTCCTGTACGTCAGCCACCGCCTCGACGAGCTGTACCGGGTGTGCGACCAGGTGACGATCCTGCGCGACGGCCGCCTGGCCCACACCGGCCCGCTGGCCGGGCTGGGGCGGCTCGACCTCATCTCGCTCATGCTCGGCCGCGACCTGAACGAGGTCCGCTCCCACGGCCTGACCAGCTTCTCCCGCGAGCGCCACGCCGAGGCGGCCCGTCAGCCCGGGGACGCCGGGCGGGCTCCTGCCCGGGGCCCGGTCGTCGAGGCGCGCGGCCTGACCCGGCGGCACGTCCTCGACGGCGTGGACGTGAGCGTCCGGCCGGGCGAGGTCGTCGGTCTCGGCGGGCTGCTCGGCGCCGGGCGCACCGAGACCGCCAAGGCCATCGTCGGCGCGCTGCCGCTGGACGGCGGCCAGGTGCTCGTGGCCGGCGCGCCCCTGCGGGCCGGCTCGACGTCGGCGGCGATCAGGGCGGGCGTCAGCCTGCTGCCCGAGGACCGCAAGGCCGAGGGCATCATCCCCACCCTGTCCGTCCGCGAGAACATCGCCCTGGCCGCCCTGCCCGCCCTCGGCAGGGCCGGCGTGGTGTCCGAGGCGAAGATCGACCGGGTGGTCGAGATCTTCATGCGGAGGCTGCGGATCAAGGCCGCCTCGCCGCACCAGCTCGTCTGCGAGCTGTCCGGCGGCAACCAGCAGAAGGTGCTGCTGGCCCGCTGGCTGGCCGTGCGGCCCAAGGTGCTGCTGCTGGACGAGCCCACCCGCGGCATCGACGTCGGCGCCAAGGCCGAGGTGCAGGCGCTGATCGACGAGCTGGCCGGGGAGGGGCTCGGCGTGCTGCTCATCTCCTCCGACCTGGAGGAGCTCGTCGAGGGCGCCGACCGGATCCTCGTGCTGCGCGAGGGCGCGGTCGTGGGCGAGCTGGCGGGCGACGAGGTGACCGAGGAGAGGATCATGGCGACGATCGCGGAGCAGGCCGATGGCTGAGCTCACCTCACGCCAGGGCGGCGGCCGGGCCGCCGTGCTCAAACCGCAGGTGTACGCCTGGGTGCAGGACTACGGCGTGTACGCCGCGGTGCTGGCGCTGCTGCTGTTCAACGTGCTGTTCACCCCGCACTTCCTGGACGCCTCCAACTTCCGCACCCAGCTCGTCCAGGTCACCCCCGTCGTGATCGTCTCGCTCGGCATGGCGCTGGTGATCGGCACCCAGGGCATCGACCTGTCGGTGGGCTCGGTGATGGCGCTCGCCGCCGCGCTGACCGTGCTCTATCTCGGCTACGGCTGGCTGCCCGCGCTCGCCGTGGCCGTGCTCGGCGGCGCGGTCGTGGGGGCCGCGGGCGGGGCGCTCGTGGCGTACGTCGGGGTGCAGCCCATCGTGGCCACGCTCGCGCTGCTGGTCGGCGTGCGCGGTCTGGCGAACGTCCTGGTGCCGCAGCTCGTCGAGTTCCGCAACCCCGGCCTGATCGCGCTCGGCAGCAGCGCGGTCGCCGGGATCCCGGTCATCGTGCTCATCGCGGCGGCGCTGACCGCCATCGTGCTGTTCGTGGTGCGGCGCACCACGTTCGGACGGCAGGTGGTCGCCATCGGCGGCAACCGGCCGGCCAGCGAGCTGTCGGGCCTGCCGGTCCGGCGGGTGCTGCTGACCGTGTACGTCATCTCCGGCCTGCTCGCCGCCCTGGCCGGGGTGCTGGCCACGGCCCGCTTGCAGGCCAGCGACCCCACCTCGCTCGGCCAGTTCATCGAGCTGTCGGCGATCACCGCGGTGGTGGTCGGCGGCACCCCGCTGACGGGCGGCCGGATCAGGGTGCTCAGCACCGTCATGGGCGCGCTGCTCATGCAACTCCTCGCGGCCACCCTGATCAAGCACAACCTGCCGCAGTCGTGGACCCAGATGGTCCAGGCGGTCATCATCCTGGCCGCCGTCTACGCCACCAGGAAGCGGGGCAGCCGATGAACCGCGAGCAGGTGAGCCGCCTGCTCCAGCAGCACGGCGCCGTCATGGTGCTGGGGCTGCTGGTGATCGTGGGCAGCCTGGCCTTCGACACCTTCGCCACCCCCGCCAACGCCGCCAGCGTGGTCGTGTCCTCGTCGTTCCTGGCGATCATCGCGATCGGCATGACGTTCGTGATCATCAGCGGCGGGATCGACCTGTCGGTGGGGTCGCTGTTCGTCCTGGGCGGGGTGCTGGCCGCCTACGGCTCGCGGCACGGCCCGCTCGCCGCGCTGCTGCTGCCGCTGGCGGTGTGCGGGCTGGTGGGCCTGCTCCAGGGGCTGGTGATCGCGCGTACGGGGATGGCCCCGTTCATCGTGACGCTGGCCGGGCTGCTCGGCGTGCGCGGCCTGATGCTGGCCATCTCCGACGAGGGCGCCACCACCTACCTCGTCGAGGACCGCGCCTTTGCCGCGCTCGGCCAGGGCGAGATCCTCGGCCTGTCCTACCCCGTGTACGTCACGGTCGTCCTCGCCCTGGCCGCGATGGTGCTGCTGCAGCGCACGGGCTTCGGCCAGAACGTGTACGCCGTCGGCGGCAACGAGCAGGCGGCGGCCCTGATGGGCGTGCCCGTCGCGCGCACGAAGGTGCTCGTGTACGTCATGTCGGGCCTGCTGGCGGGCCTGGCCGGCGCGCTCAACGCCGCCCGGCTCTCCTCCGGCGTGACCATCCTCGGCATCGGCCTCGAACTCGACGCCATCGCCGCCGTCGTGATCGGCGGCACCCTGCTGACCGGCGGCGCCGGCGGCGTCACCGGGTCGGTGGCCGGGGTGCTGCTGCTCGGCGTCATCCAGAGCCTGATCAACCAGGTGGGCAGCCTGACCTCGGCGTTCCAGCAGGTGGTCAGCGGCGTGTTCCTGGCGCTCGTGGTGGTGGCGCAGCGGCTGCTGAGCAAGGCCCAGCGGCTCACGTGACGCCGCCCCCGTCCGTGACTATCGGACCCGGCCGCGCGGCTTGAGCCGCGTGCCGGGCAGGACGGGCGCGGGC
>NZ_SSXE01000027.1 GCF_021699195.1 Nonomuraea sp. MG754425
GCGACATCGGCCGTGCGGGGAGGTTCTTGTCGGCCGCAAGCGGTAGAACTTAATGCCGTGAGCCGTTTCGACGAGCCTCTGACGAAGGCGCTCGACCCGAAGACCGCCAAGTTGCTGCACAGCGTGCTCGGCCTGGAGACGGTCGGCGACCTGCTGCGCCACTACCCGCGACGCTACGCCGAGCGCGGCGAGCTCACCTCGCTCGACGCGCTGGAGGTCGACGAGCACGTCACCGTGGTCGGCGAGGTGACCAGGCTCATGCGCAAGCCGATGCGCAACCGCGGCGGCACCTGGCTGGAGGTCGAGGTCGTCGACGGCAACCGCAACAAGATCTACCTGTCGTTCTTCGGCAAGGGCTCCCATGTGGCCGAGTCGCGGCTCAAGCCGGGGCGGCGCGGTATGTTCGCCGGGAAGGTGGGCCTGTTCGGGTCCCGTACGAACCCGCGCTGGCAGCTCGCCCACCCCGAGTTCGAGCTGTTCGAGGAGAGCGAGGCGAGCGCCGAGGAGTTCGCGACGGCCCCGGTGCCGATCTACCCGGCGGGCAAGGACGTCACGCCGTGGGCGATCAGGCGTGCGATCGGCATGGTGCTCGACACGCTCGGCCCTCTGGAGGACCCGCTGCCCGCGGACCTGCGGGCCCGCCACAAGCTGCAGGACCTGGGCGAGGCGCTGGTGGCCATCCACCGCCCGAAGGACCTCGCCGAGGTGGGGCGGGCGCGTAGCAGGCTGAAGTTCGACGAGGCGTTCGTGCTCCAGGCGGTGCTGCTGCAGCGGCGTCAGGCCGCCACCGCCTGGCCCGCCCGGCCCAGGCCGCGCCGCGCCGACGGGCTGCTGGCCGACTTCGACGCGCGGCTGCCGTTCTCGCTCACCGAGGGGCAGGCCGAGGTGGGCGAGGAGATCGCCGCCGACCTGGCGCGCGAGCATCCGATGCACCGGCTGCTGCAGGGTGAGGTCGGCGCGGGCAAGACGGTGGTGGCGCTGCGGGCGATGCTCCAGGTCGTCGACGCCGGAGGGCAGGCGGCGCTGCTGGCCCCCACCGAGGTGCTGGCCCAGCAGCACCACCGCTCGATCACCGGCATGCTGGGCGACCTGGCGCAGGGCGGCATGTTCGGCGGCACCGCGGTCACGCTGCTGACCGGCTCGATGGGTGCGGCGGCCCGGCGTTCGGCGCTGCTCGACGCGGCCTCGGGCACGGCGGGCATCGTCGTCGGCACGCACGCGCTGCTGCAGGAGCACGTGCAGTTCGCCGACCTGGGGCTGGTCGTGGTCGACGAGCAGCACCGGTTCGGGGTGGAGCAGCGCGACGCGCTGCGCGAGAAGGCGGGCGGCGGCCGGCCGCACGTGCTGGTCATGACCGCCACCCCGATCCCGCGCACGGTCGCCATGACCGTTTTCGGCGACCTGGAGGTCTCCACGCTCTCCCAGCTCCCGTCGGGCCGCGCCCCCATCACCACCCACGTCGTCCCGGCCGCGGAGAAGCCGCACTTCCTCGAACGCACCTGGCAGCGGGTCAGGGAGGAGGTGGCGCTGGGCCGGCAGGCGTACATCGTGTGCCCCCGCATCGGCGACCTGGAGGGCGACGAGGGAGACCTGACCGCGTCCGCCTCCGACGACGACCGCCGGCCGCCGCTGGCCGTCCTCGACGTGGCCGAACTGCTCAAGGAGGGGCCCTTCCACGATCTGCGCGTCGCGACCCTGCACGGCAAGCTCCCGCCGGAGGAGAAGGACGCGATCATGCGCTCGTTCACCAGGGGCGAGCTCGACGTCCTGGTGGCCACGACCGTCATCGAGGTCGGGGTGGACGTCCCCAACTCGTCCGTGATGATCATCATGGACGCCGACCGCTTCGGCGTCTCCCAGCTCCATCAGCTCCGCGGCCGGGTCGGCCGGGGCGGCCTGCCCGGCCTGTGCCTCCTGGTCTCCGACTTCCCCGAGGGCACCCCGGCACGGGCCCGCCTCGACGCGGTGGCGACCACCCTCGACGGGTTCGAGCTGTCACGGGTCGACCTCGAACAGCGGCGGGAGGGCGACGTGCTGGGGGCGGCGCAGTCGGGCAAGCGCTCGTCGCTGAAGCTGCTGCAACTGCTCAGGGACGAAGACGTCATCGCCACGGCGAGGGATGAGGCGGCGGCCCTGCTGGCCGACGACCCGGAGCTGGCGCGGCACGGGGGGCTGCGGGCGGAGATCGTCCGGCTGCTGGCGGACGAGCGAGCGGAGTACCTGGAGAAGACCTGACCGGTCGCCGCGAGCGCGGCGACCAGGAAAACAGACCCAGCCGCGGGGACGGCCTCCCCCCGAATGCCGTCCCCGGCTGGGCCCACCCTCGGGTCAGGTGCCGAGGGAACCGGCGTGCGGAAGGGCTCACGATCACGCCGGTCGGCCTTCACGTGGGTCACCTTGAAGGCCGCAGACATCATCATGGGGGCCCGGCCCCCGGATGTGAATCACCCTTGCGTAGTCGAGGCAGACACTTGTCCACTCTTGACCTGCGTGAACATGCGGAACAATGGGTCACATGACGCGGATCATCGCAGGCGTGGCGGGTGGGCGGCGCTTGGCCGTGCCGCCGGGGCGGGGTACGAGGCCGACCAGCGACAGGGCTCGAGAAGGCATTCTCTTGACGCTCGACTCCCTGTACGGGCTGCGCGACGCCCGGGTCCTCGACCTGTACGCCGGTTCGGGCGCGGTCGGCCTGGAGGCGCTGTCGCGGGGCGCGGCCGAGGCGGTGCTGGTGGAGTCCGACCCCAGGGCGGTCCGCACGATCAGGGCGAACGTCGAGTCGCTGGGCCTCCAGGGTGCCCGCGTGGTGGCCGACAAGGTGGTGCGGGCGCTGGGGAAGGCCCCGGACGCGCCGTACGGGATCGTGTTCGCCGATCCGCCCTACGCCGTGCCCGACGAGGAGGTTCGGGTGGTGCTGGAGCTGCTGCGGGATAACGGATGGCTAGCAGATGAGGCTTTGGTGGCGTTCGAGAGGGAAAGCAGGGGAAAGCCGTTGATGTGGCCGGAAGGTTACGTTGAGGAGAGGGTCCGTCGTTATGGCGAAGCGTCCGTTTGGTACGGTCGCGCCGCCGGGAACCCGTAGACCTGGGAGGCGTCTTGCGCCGCGTAGTCTGCCCGGGGTCGTTCGACCCCATCACCAATGGACATCTCGACATCATCGGCCGCTCCGCACGGCTGTACGACGAGGTGACCGTGGCAGTCCTCATCAACGTCGAGAAAAGCAGCCTGTTCACGGTGGACGAACGGATCGACATCCTGCAGACCGTGACCAAGGAGTACCCGAACGTCAAGGTGCGGAAGTTTCACGGCCTGCTGGTCGACTTCTGCCGACAGAACGGCATCCCCGCCATCGTCAAGGGCATCAGGGTGGTCAGCGACTTCGACTACGAGCTGCAGATGGCGCAGCTCAACTACCGCCTGTCGGGGGTCGAGACGCTGTTCATGCCCACCAACCCCGAATACTCGTTCCTGTCGTCCTCGCGGGTGAAGGAGATCGCCCGCTACGGCGGGGACGTCTCGGGCCTTGTACCCGATCTCGTACACAAGCTGCTCATCGAGCGGCTCAGGGGCTGACCGCGAGCTGCTATCCTTTCATTTCGGCCTTGTACGACGCGATTGTTTTCGCCATGCCTAGCGAGAGCAGGATGACTCAGCACCTCGACCCCCGCTCCCCATGGGTGATCTCGACCCACGACCTGGGAAAGCGGCCGGGCACGATGCGGCAGGTGAGCCTGACCCTCCCGGCTCCGGCGAACCTCGGCGTCGACATGATCGGTGTCCCCAAAGACGCCGATGTCGAGCTGGATCTCCGGCTCGAAGCAGTGATGGAAGGCGTGCTCGTCTCGGGCACCGCGCAGGCCCCGCTCGCCGGGGAGTGCGCGCGGTGTCTCGACCCGATCACCTTGGCGATCGAGGTCGACCTGCAGGAGTTGTTCTTCTACTCCGACGAGGACGCCTCGGAGGAGGACTCACTGCTCGACGGTGAGCTGTTCGACCTCGAGCCGACGTTCCGTGACGCGGTGGTGCTCGCACTGCCGCTGAGCCCGGTGTGCGGCGAAGAGTGCGAAGGGCTCTGCACGGAGTGCGGGGTCAAGCTGGCCGAGGCCGGCGAAGATCACCGGCACGAGAAGGTCGACGCCCGCTGGGCGTCGTTGCAAGGTCTGATTACCGACAAAGATAACGATCAGGAGAAGTGACGTGGCCGTCCCGAAGCGAAAGATGTCGCGGAGCAACACCCGCGCCCGTCGCTCCCAGTGGAAGACGACTGCTGTCGCCCTGGTGAGCTGCCCGCAGTGCCGTTCGCCCAAGCAGCCGCACATCGCGTGCCCCACCTGCGGCACCTACAACCGTCGTCAGGTCATCGAGCCGTCCGCCTGATTCTCAGCAGTCAGCAGTTGACGTGATGCCGACCGGGTGCCATTGTGCCTCGGTCGGCGTTACCGTCTCAGATGCGTGCGGCGGCGGTTCGCCCGCGGCCGTGGTGGACGCCGGGGCTACGCGTTACCCCGACGCCCACCACGTTTTCGGGCATCTTCCGCAGTCGGCGCGCCTTAGGCCATAGGAAGATGTCCGAGGAGGAAGCACGTGGGCGCAGGTCCTAAGCCGGTGGCCGTCGAGGTCGCCAGAGACGAGTTGGAGCGGGTCCTGGCGGTCGGTCTCGACCCCGACATCCTGGAGCGCGCGCTGACGCACCGCTCCTACGCGTACGAGAACGGTGGGCTGCCCACCAACGAGCGCCTGGAGTTCCTGGGCGACTCAGTGCTCGGCCTGGTGGTCACCGACACCCTCTACCGCAACCACCCCGACCTGCCGGAAGGCCAGCTCGCGAAGCTGCGCGCCGCGGTGGTCAACATGCGGGCGCTGGCCGACGTGGCCAGGGGCCTGGGGCTGGGCCGGTTCCTGCGGCTCGGCCGGGGCGAGGAGGGCACCGGCGGGCGTGACAAGTCGTCCATCCTGGCCGACACGCTGGAGGCGCTGATCGGCGCGATCTACGTCGACAAGGGCCTCGACGAGGCGTTCCGGGTGGTCCACCTGCTGTTCGACCCGCTGATCGTCCGCTCGGCCTCGCTCGGCGCCGGGCTCGACTGGAAGACCTCCCTGCAGGAGCTGACCGCCTCCGAGGCACTCGGCGTGCCCGAGTACCACGTCGAGGAGAGCGGCCCCGACCACGCCAAGTCGTTCACGGCCATGGTGCGGGTCGGCGGCGAGTCCTACGGCTCGGGCAACGGGCGCAGCAAGAAGGAGGCCGAGCAGCAGGCGGCCGAGGCGGCGTGGACCCGCATCAGGGCCCGCCGCGAGCAGCGCGAGAGCCAGCCCGCGGGTTGATTCCGCGGCCCCCGCCGGGAAGGCACGCAGGGCCGCCGGGTGTTGACCGAAGGGTGAGAGTTATCTACCCCCAGTGTCCAGAGGGCGAGGTCCGAGGTGCCTGAGCTGCCGGAGGTCGAGGTCGTCAGGCGCGGCCTCGCGCAATGGGTGGTCGGGCGTGAGATCGCCGCGGCCGAGGTGCTGCATCCCCGCGCGATCAGGCGTCATCTGGCGGGCGCCGACGAGTTCGCCGGGCGGCTCAAGGGCCGTACGGTGCTGTCGGCGCAGCGCCGCGGCAAGTACCTGTGGCTGCCGCTGTCGGGGCCCGGCGAGGCGCTCCTGGCCCATCTGGGGATGAGCGGGCAACTCCTGGTCGTGCGCTCCGACGCGCCGCCGGAGAAACACCTGAGGGTACGCCTGCGCTTCGAGGACGGCGGCTCCGACCTGCGCTTCGTCGATCAGCGCACGTTCGGCCACGTCATGCTCAGCCCGCTGGCGGGGGGTGTGCCGGAGCCGATCTCCCACATCGCCCCCGACCCGTTCGAGCCGGCGTTCGACGAGGCGGAGTTCACCCGCAGGCTCCGGGCCAGGCACACCGAGATCAAGCGGGCGCTGCTCGACCAGTCGCTGATCAGCGGCGTCGGCAACATCTACGCCGACGAGGCCCTGTGGATCGCCCGGCTGCACTGGGCCCGTCCGACGCAGACGCTGACCGGGCCCAAGGTCGCCGAGCTGGTGACGGCCGTGCGCACGGTGATGGGGGCCGCGCTCGAACAGGGCGGCACGTCCTTCGACAGCCTGTACGTCGACGTCAACGGCGAGAGCGGCTACTTCGCACGCTCGCTGGAGGCGTACGGCCGCCGCGACCTGCCCTGCTCCCGGTGCGGCACCGCGATCAGGCGGGAGGCGTTCATGAACCGATCGTCCTACTCCTGCCCGCGATGCCAGCGACCGCCACGCTGATCGCGGCCAGTGCCGCGCCCGTCCACATCACCGCGGGCACCGACAGCCCGTCCGCGATCCGGCCGCCGGCGAACGCGCCGAGCGCGATGGAGACGTTGAAGGCGCCGACGTACAGCGCCGTGCCGAGTTCGCCGCCGCCCTCGCGCATGATCCACAACTGCAGGCTCACCCCGACGCCGCCGTAGCCCGCTCCCCAGACCACGAGCGCGGCCAGCGCGGGCACCCCGGCCGGCGAGAGGGCGACCATCGCCAGTCCCATGAGCGTGACCAGCACGATCAGCGTGAGCCGGGGGTTCCTGGCGGCCCACGCGCCCGCGGCGAAGTTCCCGGCCACGCCCGCGGCCCCGTACAGCAGGAGTGCGGTGCTCACGAGGGCGGGGCCGGCCTGCGTGACCTCCTCCAGGAACGGGCGGACGTAGGTGTAGGCCACGAAGTGCCCTGAAACGGTCAGAGTGGTGAGGACCAGGACGACCGTGAGCGGCCCTGAGAGCCACGAGGAGCGCTCGCCGGCCGCGGGTGACGTTTCCGGCTCGGGGAGCGGCTTCAGTGGCGGCAGCGTCGCGGCCAGCAGCGCGAGCAGGGCGAGGGCGAACACCGCCGCGGCGGCGAACGCGCTGCGCCAGCCCGCGAACGACGAGACGAACGTCGCCGCCGGCACCCCCAGCACCGACGCCACCGACACCCCGCCCAGGATGATCGATGTCGCCCGCCCCACGGACCGCTCGGGCACCAGGCGTGTCCCGAGCCCCGCCGCGAACGCCCAGAACCCGCCGATGCTCACCCCGGTCAGCACCCGGGCGGCCATCATGACCGGATGTCCCGGAGCCACCGAGGCCGCCAGGTTCGCCACCGCCAGCAGCGCCATCAGCCCGAGCAGGACGAGCCGCCGGTCGGCCCGGCGCGCCACGATCGCCAGCACGGGCGCCGCCACCGCGGCCACCAGCCCGGGGGCGGTCATCGTCAGCCCCGCCGTGCCCGCCGAGACGCCCAGGTCGGCGGCCATCGAGGTGAGCAGGCCCACCGGGAGCATCTCGCTGGTCACCACGGTGAAAGTGCCCATCGCGACCGAGGTCACGGCGAGCCAGCGCGTCCGCGCGGAGACATCTGTCATCGTCATGCGGCCCAGCCTCACCGCCGCCCGGGGCGGGAACAATGACGAAGGTCGAAGGCTTGGTTTAGGTGGGCTAAGCGATCGAGCCGGAGGGTGCGGCATGGAGTTCAGGGAGCTGGAGTGCTTCATCGTGCTCAGCGAGGAGCTGCACTTCGCGCGTACGGCCGAGCGGCTCTACCTGTCGCCGGGACGGGTGAGCCAGCTCCTGCGCTCGCTGGAGACCAGGATCGGCGGCCGGTTGTTCGACCGGACCAGCAGGCGGGTGCGGCTGACGCCGCTCGGCGAGCGCTTCCTGGCCGACCTGCGGCCCGCCTACGACGGCATGGCGGTGGCCGTGACCAGGGCCAGGGCGGTGGCCCGCGAGGTGACCGGGGTGCTCAGGGTCGGGTTCCTGGCCACGCCCACCGAGGTCGTGACGGGCAGCGTGCGGGCCTTCGAGCGGAGCTGCCTCGGCTGCGCGGTGGAGCTGGTGGAGATCCCGCTGTCCGACCCGTACAGCAAGCTGCGGGCGGGGCTGGTGGACGTCGCGTTCACGCTGCTGCCGACGGAGGAGCCCGACCTGGTCACGGGAGCGGCGCTGAACCACGTCGGCCACCTGCTCGGCGTCTCCGCCCGGCATCCGCTGGCGGGCCGGGCGGGCATCGGGGTGGAGGAGCTGGCCGCGATCCCGCTGATCGGTCTCGAAGGACCGGCGCCGCGTGCCTGGCACGAGCGGATCGCACCCTCCGTAACCCCTTCCGGACGTCCGATTCCCCGGGTGGGTAAGGTGGCCACGACGCAGGAGGGCCTGACCCAGGTGGCGCTCGACCGGGGTGGCATGTTGTTCTGCACGCCGACGGCGCGGCAGCTCGCCCGCCCCGACGTCAGTTTCGTGCCGGTCACCGGGCTGCCACCGTCGATCTTGGGCCTGGCCTGGGTGAAGTCCAGGGAGACAGCCGCGATCAGGGCGTTCGACGAGGCGGCCGCCGGCCGGCCGGTCGCCGACGAGATCCTGGTCGCGTGAGGGGTGCCGAATGTCACAGAGCAGCCAGGACGCCCGGCTGACCGCCTGGGTGCGGGGCCGGGTGCAGGGCGTGGGTTTCCGCTGGTGGACGCGGGCGCGGGCGCTGGAGCTCGGCCTGACGGGCTGGGCCCGCAACACCGACGACGGCCGCGTCGAGGTGGTCGCGGAGGGGCCGCGCGAGGCGTGCGTCAAGCTGCTGGAGCAGCTCAGAGGTTGCGACACGCCGGGCAGGGTGGATGGAGTAGTAGAACGGTGGAGTGAACCCCGAGGTAGTTTGACCGGTTTCGTGGAGAGGTAGCGCGTTTCGTCAAACCGCTCAAATAGGGTATAGTTGTATGTCGGGAGTGCCCATCAGTAGGGCTCAGCGGTTCGTTCGACTTGACCGCCCACACTGCCGGTGCGACTCTTGTTAGGTACCACGCGCACCCCTCCCGCGGAATAAGAAGTGCGCGAACCAGTCTGGTCACTCAGCGTGGAGGACCCTTTACCATGGCGAAGGCTCTACTCGGCCACGTCGGCGGTCCTGACCCTCGGATGGTCTCGGAAATGCGTCGCCTGCAGCAGCGCATCCGTGACCTTGAGGCAGAACTCATCCGACTTCAGGCCACTAACGACGCTCTTGCAGCGCAAACTCGCGACGAGGCGCTAAGCCGCACGCAAGAGCGCGAGCCGGCACTCACCTGAGAGTGATCGGAGCGCAAGACCCAGGGACGTCTCTGAGAGGCGTCCCTTGTTATTTGCGCTGACGTCGCTAAACCCTGGCCGGACGGACGCTTGACCGTTGACGCCCACGCGGAACGGCGCGGACCAGTAGTCTTTCCCGAGGTCTGGTCAAGCTCTGTTCAGGGGAAAGGGGTCGCGCTTGTACCTCAAGACCCTCACCCTGCGCGGCTTCAAGTCCTTCGCCTCCGCGACCGCCCTCCGCTTCGAACCCGGCATCACCTGCGTGGTCGGCCCCAACGGTTCCGGCAAGTCCAACGTCGTCGACGCCCTGGCCTGGGTCATGGGCGAGCACAGCGCCAAGTCGCTGCGCGGCGGCAAGATGGAGGACGTCATCTTCGCCGGCACCTCGTCCCGGCCGCCGCTCGGCCGCGCCGAGGTGACGCTGACCATCGACAACTCCGACGGCGCGCTGCCGATCGACTACACCGAGGTCACGATCAGCCGCCTGATGTTCCGGTCGGGGCAGAGCGAGTACGCCATCAACGGCGACACCTGCCGGCTGCTCGACATCCAGGAACTGCTGTCCGACTCCGGCATCGGCCGCGAGATGCACGTGATCGTCGGGCAGGGCCAGCTCGACGCCGTGCTGCACGCCGGCCCCGAGGACCGCCGGGCCTTCATCGAAGAGGCCGCGGGCGTGCTCAAGCACCGCAAGCGCAAGGAGAAGGCGCTGCGCAAGCTCGACGCGATGCAGGCCAACCTGACCCGCGTCCAGGACCTCGCCACCGAACTGCGCCGCCAGCTCAAACCGCTGGGCCGCCAGGCCGAGATCGCCCGCAAGGCCGCCGTCATCCAGGCCGACCTGCGCGACGCCCGCCTGCGGCTGCTGGCCGACGACGTGTGCATCCTGCGGGCCACCCTGGAGCGCGAGGCCGCCGACGAGGCCGCGATCACGGCCCGGCGCCGGCAGGTGGAGACCGAGCTGGCGCAGGGGCAGCAGCGCGAGAGCGCGCTGGAGACGGCCGAGGCCGAGGCCCAGCCGCGCCTGGCCGCCGCCCAGGAGACCTACTTCAGGCTGTCCTCCCTGCGCGAGCGCACCACCGGCCTGGAACAGCTCGCCGCCGAACGTCACCGCCACGCCCTCGACGCCGCCGCCATCGAGCGCCGCGGACGCGACCCCGAAGACCTCGAACGCGAGGCCGGCGAGGTGCGCGAGCAGGAGCTCATCCACAACGCCGAGCTGGAGCAGGCGCACGAGCTGCTGGAGGACACCGTCCAGCGGCGCGCCGAGGCCGAGGCCGAGCTGAGCGCCGAGCAGCAGCGGCTCGCGCTGGCCGCCAGGGCCGCCGCCGACCGCCGCGAGGGCCTGGCCAAGCTGCGCGGCCAGGTCGACTCCGTACGCAGCCGCGCCCGCGCCGCCGAGGACGAGATCGGCCGGCTCCGGCAGGCCGTGGCCGACGCCGGCGCGCGTGAGGGCCAGGCCAGGGAAGACCTGGAGACCCAGCGTCTGGAGGAGCCCGCCGCCGATCCGGCGCTGGCCGCGGAACTGACCACCGCGCAGGCCGTCGTCGAGGAGGCCAAGGCGGTCGCCGACGAGGCGCGTGGCGTGGTGGAGGAGGCCAAGGCGGGCCTCGACGCGCCCCGTGCCGCCCTGCAGTCCGCCAAGGCGGGGGTGAGCACCGCCCGCGCCGCCGACCAGCAGGCCCAGCGCTCGGTCGCCGCCCTCGCCGCCCGTCGCGACGCCCTCGAACTGACCCTGGCCAAGGGCGACGGCGGCGCCGCGCTGCTCGACGCCGGCCTGGGCGGGCTGCTGGGCCCCCTGGCGGCCTCGATGCAGGTGACTCCAGGGGCCGAGCCGGCGGTGGCCGCCGTCCTGGGTCCGATCGCCGAGGCGGTCGCCGTCAAGACCCTCGACACGGCCGTGGAGGCGCTGGAGCTGCTGCGCGCCAAGGGCTCGGGCGAGGCGACCCTGCTGGTGGCCGGCGCGGACGACACCCGGGCGGCGCAGCGCCCGGCCGCTCCCGGCGGCGGCCGGTGGGTGGCCGACCTGGTGACGGTGCCCGACCAGCTCCGCCCCGCCCTCGACCACGTGCTGCACGGGGTCGTGCTCGTCGAGGACCTGGAGGCCGGCAGAGCGCTCGTCGAGCGGCACCCCGAACTCAGGGCGGTCACGCGGGCGGGCGACCTCGTCGGGGCCCACCTGGCGGCCGGTGGCGCGACGGGCGGCACGTCCGTGCTCCAGGTGCGCGCGGCGCTCGACGAGGCCGTCACGGACCTGGAGGAGGCCGAGGCCAGGGCGGAGGCGGGCGCGACGGCTCTGGACACGGCGATCGAGGCGGAGCAGAGCGCGCAGGCGGCTCTGGAGGCCGCCCAGGCCCAGGTCGGCGAGGCCCAGACCGCCGTCACCACCGCGCAGGCGGGCGTGAGCGCCGCGCAGGGCGTGCTCGACCAGGTCAGGGGCCGCCAGCGGGAGTCCGACCAGCGCAACGCCGCGGCGGCCAGGCGGCTGGCCCAGATGGAGGCCGCCGCCAACGCGGCCCGCGACGAGGCCGAGCGCCTGGCCGCGAGCGTGACCAAGGCGGAGGCGGCCCGCGCGGAGGGCCAGGAGGAGCTGGCCGAGCTGGAGATCCGGCTGGCCGAGGCCGAGTACGCCCAGGAGCTGGAGTCCGAGCCCACCACCGACCTGCGCGACGAGCTGACGAGCGCCGTGGAGGCCGCCAGGCAGCGCGAGATGGACACCCGGCTGCAGGCGCGTACGGCCGAGGAGCGCGTCAAGGGCATCGAGGGCCGCGCCGACGGCCTGCTCAGGGCGGCCAGGCGGGAGCGCGACGAACGTGCCCAGGCCGCCGCCCAGCGCGCCAGGCGCAGGCGGCAGGCCGCGCTGGCCGAGGCCGTCAGCAGGGGCGCCAAGCAGGTGCTGCACGCCCTGGCCGGCTCCATCCAGCTCGCCTCCAGGGAGCGCGACGAGGCCGATCTGACCAGGGTGGCCGTCGACGCCGAGCTCAAGCAGGTGCGTTTGCGGGTCCGCGAGCTGGGCCAGGAGCTGGACAAACTGGTCAACCGCGTGCACGGCAACGAGGTGGCGCGTACCGAGCAGCGGCTGCGGCTGGAGCAGATGGAGCAGCGGGCGCTGGAGGAGTTCGGGGTCGAGACCGAGGCGCTGGTCGGCGAGTACGGCCCCGAGGCCCCCGTGCCGGGTGAGCCGCCCGTCCCGTACGTGCGTGCGGAGCAGGAGAAGCGCGCCAGGGCGGCCGAGCGGCAGATGAACCAGCTCGGCAAGGTCAACCCGCTCGCGCTGGAGGAGTTCGCGGCGCTGGAGGAGCGGCACGCCTTCCTCAACTCCCAGCTCGAAGACCTCAAGAAGACCCGGCGCGACCTGCTGACCGTGGTCAAGGAGGTCGACGACCGGGTGGAGCAGATGTTCGCCTCGGCCTACGAGGACGTGGCCCGCGAGTTCGAGCAGATCTTCGGCCGGGTGTTCCCCGGGGGCGACGGGCGGCTGGTGCTGACCGAGCCCGGCGACATGCTGACCACGGGCATCGAGGTCGAGGCCAGGCCGCCGGGCAAGAAGGTCAAGCGGCTGTCGCTGCTGTCGGGCGGCGAGCGGTCGCTGACGGCGGTGGCATTCCTGATCTCGATCTTCAAGGCGCGGCCGTCGCCGTTCTACGTGATGGACGAGGTCGAGGCGGCGCTCGACGACACGAACACGCAGCGGTTGCTGATGTTGTTCGAGGAGCTGAGGCAGAGTTCACAGCTCATCGTCATCACCCACAACAAGCGCACGATGGAGATCGCCGACGCGCTGTACGGCGTGTCGATGCGCGGTGACGGCGTGACCCAGGTCGTCAGCCAGCGGCTCAGGGAGCGCGAGCCGGCCTGATCGGGGCGGGCCGCGGCCGTCATGATCGAAAAGCGGGAGTGCGCCTGATCGGTGTGGCCTTGGGCGTGACCATGGTGGTCGATCTGGAAAACTGACATCTTGTGGATGGTTACCTCGGCGTCATCGTGATCGTGGCCGTCGTCGCCCTGCTGGGGGCCGGCGGTCTCTTCCTGCTGTTCAGGCCGGGTGGCAAGGCGGCCCCGCCGGTCAAGCCGCCGGAGGCCCCCGTGCTTCCCGAGGAGGAGCGGCGGCCCGCCGGAGCGGGTGAGGAGGCGGAGGGCGCGACCACCACGCTTCCGCCGCCGCCGGTCAAGCCCGCCGAGCCGCTCATCGTCGAGCCCGAGGTCGAGGTCCCGCCGCCGTCGGCCGGCCGGATGGTGCGGCTGCGCTCGCGCCTGGCCCGCTCGCAGAACGCGCTCGGCCGCGGGCTGCTGGAGCTGCTGTCGCGCGATCGTCTCGACGACGAGGTGTGGGACGAGATCGAGGAGAGCCTGATCACCGCCGACGTGGGCGTCGCACCGACCCGCGTGATGGTGGAGGAGCTGCGCACCAAGGTGAAGGTGCTGGGCAGCCGCACCCCGCAGGAGGTGCGCGCCCTGCTCAGGGAGCAGCTCCTGGCCCAGATCAACCCCGACCTCGACCGTACGCTGCACGTCCAGAAGCACGGCGAGCGGCCGGCGGTCCTGCTCGTGGTGGGCGTCAACGGCACGGGGAAGACCACCACCACCGGCAAGCTGGCCCGTTCGCTGGTCGGCGACGGCAAGAAGGTCGTGCTGGGCGCGGCCGACACCTTCCGCGCCGCGGCGGCCGACCAGCTCCAGACGTGGGGCGAGCGGGTGGGCGCCGACACGGTGCGCGGGCCCGAGGGCGGCGATCCGGCGTCGGTGGCGTTCGACGCGGTGGCCAAGGGCATCGAGGAGAAGGTCGACACCGTCATCGTCGACACCGCCGGGCGGCTGCACACCAAGACCGGGCTCATGGACGAGCTGGGCAAGGTCAAGCGGGTCATCGAGAAGAAGGCCACGGTCGACGAGGTGCTGCTGGTGCTCGACGCGACCACGGGCCAGAACGGCATGCGTCAGGCCCAGGTGTTCGCCGAGGTGGTCAACATCACGGGCATCGCGCTGACCAAGCTCGACGGCACGGCCAAGGGCGGCATCGTGATCTCGGTGCAGCGCGAGCTCGGCGTGCCGGTCAAGCTGGTGGGCCTGGGCGAGGGGCCGGACGATCTGGCGCCGTTCGATCCCGAGGTGTTCGTGGACGCGATCCTGGGTGAGTGACCGCTTTCGGGTGTCACCTAATGGTGCGGGAAACGGGACTTTTCAGGATAAATCTTGATCGACGACTTTTCGGTGTGCTGACATGTATCGGTCATTGATCGTTCGGTCTAATTTGAAGGTGAAAGGTCGTTAAATGAAGAAGATTGTGGTTCACCGACCCGGCACTGTGAAGCCGACCGCAGGGGCTGCGCCGAGGCACAACGCCTAGCATCGGTTCGCGCGTCACCGGGTGGGCCTCCGGCCTTTCCACCCGCCGTGCTCCGGCGGGGGCTCGGGAAGGAGGAGGACGGTGCGTACGAAGACCTACGACCGGCGTGTCACGACGGCACGCCGGTCACGCCGCCTCCGGGGCCGTAGCGGGTCCCGGGGGAGGCACGTGCTGCGACGGGGCGCCCGCTGAGGCGGCAGGCGTGCGCGACGCCGGCCGCGGCGGCAAGCGGCAGATCGGACGGGCGTGTCAGGGTGAGACGCCCGGTGATGTCGGAGCACGGGAGGGGGACCGCGTGGACACGATCGTCATCGACGCGGACCGTCGGATCGGCGGCCCCTACACGCTGGCCGCCGCGCTGCTCGGCCACCTGGTCCCGGCCGCGCCGGAGGGCCTGGCCGCCGCGTACGACATCGAGATCAGAACCGCGGCGCCCCGGCTGCGGGCCGTGGTGCCGGCCCGGCGGCGTTCGCTGGCCGACGACCTGCCCAGGGCGCAGCGGGTGCTGGTGCCCGGCGTCCGGCGCAGCCTGCGGGTCGCCAACGGGCTGGCGGAGTTCGTCCGCGGGTGCCTGGAGCGCTCCGGGCCGCTGAGGCTGACCGTCGTGAACCTCGGCGAGGCCGACCACACCGACGCCGAACTGGTGGCCGTGCTGCGCCGCCGGCTCGACCCCGGCCTGCTGGTCGTCGAGGAGGGGCCGTCCGCGCCCGGTTCGGGGCCGCTGCCCGCCGACTTCGACCGCTACCGCGACGAGGGCTTCCATCACGCCATGGCCGAGTCGGGGGTCGAGGTGCTGCGCGGGCTGGCGTACGAGGACGATCCCCAGCGCTGGCAGCGGCTCCTGCAGCGGGTGGCCGCGTCGTTGGAGGCCGTCGGACGGGAGGGCGAGGCCCGCGACCTGTACGACCGCGCCCGCCGCGCCGGCACCGACCCCAAGCACCGGGCCACCGTCGCCTACGCCACGGCCATGATCCTCGTACGCCACCACGACCCGGCCCGGCGCGACCCCGAGCAGGCGCTGGCCTGGATCAACGAGGCCGTCACGATCACGTCCCTGCTGCCCGACACCCGGGAGCGGGCCTTCCACCTGGGCTTCGACCTCAACGGCAAGGCCCTGGTCGAGGTGCGCAGAGGCCGCCGCGAGGCCGCCATGGAGCTGGTGGGCCAGGCCATCGGGCTGGCCGAGACGCACCTGCCCGACGAGCACCCCGTCCACCGCCTCGTGCTGTACGCCAACCGGGCCCAGCTCCTGGCCATGGCCGGGCGCAGGGAGGCGGCGCTGGCCGACTACACCCGGGCCATCGACGCCGACCCCGGCTACCCCGACTACTACCTCGACCGGGGCAACCTGCTGCACGAGCTGGGCCGCGACGAGGAGGCGCTGGCCGACTACGAGGCCGTCATGCGGCTCAGCCCGCCCTTCCCCGAGGCGTACTACAACCGGTCGGAGGTGCGGTACGCGGCCGGTGACCTGGAGGGGGCCCGCGCCGATCTGGACCACACGCTGGAGCTGGATCCGGAGTTCGCCCCCGCGTACGTCAACCGCTGCGGGCTGCACGTGGCCGCAGGCGACTACCCGAGCGCCAGGCAGGATGTCGAGCGGGGCCTCGTGCTCGCGCCGGACGACCCGTACCTGCTGTGTGTGCTGGGGCAGGTGGAGCTGGCCGAGGAGCGGTACCCGGAGGCGCGCATCGCCTTCGACCAGGCGCTGGAGCTCGGCCCCGACCTGGTGCCGGCCTGGGCGGGCCGGGCGGAGCTGGCCTTCGAGCGGGGCGACAACGAGGCGGCGCTGGCCGATCTGACCCGGGCGCTGAAGCTGGAGGAGACGCCCGAACTGCTGTTCAACAGGTCGCTGGTGTACCGGGCGGCCGGTCTGGACAGGCAGGCGCGCGAGGATCTGCTCAGGGCGGCGGTGCTGGCCCCCGCGGACGACGACATCCGCCGGGCCCTGCCGCACTGATGGCGCCGGGCGTCAGGGCTGGTACGGCGGCATGACGCCCCAGCCCCAGCGCGGCACCGGCTCCTCGTCCGGCGCGGTGCTGCCCGGCTGGGAGAAGTGCACGGCCAGGCGGGTGCCCCACTCGATGTAGCCCGCGAACGCCGCCCTGAACTCCGGGTCGGTGGGCAGGCCGGCGTCGTCGGCGGCGTCCATGAGCAGGCTGACCCACCTGCGGCGCTGCGGTTCCGTGATGCCCTTGCCGAGGTGGTGGGAGACCATGTGCGCGTGGCCGCCGCGCTCCTCGGTGTAGCGGGACGGGCCGCCGAAGACCTCGCCGAGCCACATCGCCACGTACGCGGGGTGGTGGGGGTCCATGTGCGCGAAGAGCGGCCCGATCAGGTCGTCGTCCTTGACCCGGGCGTAGAAGGTCTCGGTCAGCCGGTCGAGGGCCTGCGCGCCGCCGGCCCATTCGAACAGGGTGGGCTCGCTCATCGGCGGTACCCCCCTCGCTTGCGTACGACGATCACTGTGAGACTCCTTCTGTAATCATGTAATCGTCGTCAAACTACTCCTGCGTGGCGGACCGGGCAACACGGAGGCGGTCTAGCCGCGCGAGAGCGTGCCGATCGGGACGACCAGCGGCGTCCCGGCCACCGGATCGGCGATGACCTTGGCGTCCAGCTCGAACACCTCGCGCAGCAACTCCTCGGTGAGCACCTCGTGCGGGGCGCCGGAGGCGATGACCCGGCCGGAGCGCATGGCCACCAGCCGGTCAGCGTAGCGGGCGGCCAGGTTGAGGTCGTGCAGGACCATGACGACCGTGCGGCCCGCCTCCTGGTGCAGGTGCCGGACGAGCTCCAGCACCTCCACCTGGTGCGCCAGGTCCAGGAACGTGGTCGGTTCGTCGAGCAGCAGCAGGTCCGTGCCCTGGGCCAGCGCCATGGAGATCCACGCCCGCTGCCGCTGCCCGCCCGACAACTCGTCCAGCGGCCGTTCGGCCAGGTCGGCCAGGCCCGTCATGTCGAGGGCGGCGGCGACCGCGCCCTCGTCGTCGGAGGACCACTGCCGATACCACGTCTGGTGCGGGTGCCGTCCGCGCGCCACCAGGTCGGCCACGGTCAGCCCCTCGGGGGCCGAGGGCGCCTGGGGCAGCACGCCGAGGATCTTGGCCACCTCGCGGGTGGGGATCCGGTCGATGCGCTTGCCGTCGAGCAGCACCTCGCCGCCCTGCGGCTTGAGCAGCCGGCCGAGGGCGCGCAGCAGCGTGGACTTGCCGCAGCCGTTCGGGCCGATGATGGTGGTCACCGTGCCGGCCTCGATGCCGAGGTCGAGCCCGTCGACGATGACGCGGTCGCCGTACCCGAGCTTGACGCCGGCTGCCTGCAGTCTCACTTTCGCGACCTCCAGATCAGGTGGATCAGGTAGGGAGCGCCCAGCACCGCCGTGACGATGCCCACGGGCAACTCGATGGGCGAGAACGCGGTTCTGGCGATCAGGTCGGCCCCCGTGGTGAGCACGGCTCCGACGATCGCCGAGCAGAGCAGCGGCGGCCGTCCCGAGCCGACGATCCGCAGGGCGATCTGCGGCGAGGCGAGCGCCACGAACGCGATCGGGCCCGCCGACGCGGTGGCCACGGCGGCCAGCAGTACGGCGGCCAGGATCAGCAGGGCGCGGGCCGGGTTCACGCGGACGCCGAGCGCGGTGACCGTGTCGTCGCCGAAGCGCAGGGCGTCGAGGGAGCGGGTGCCGAGCAGGGTGAGCGGCACCAGCACGGCCAGGGCGAGCGCCGTGGGCGCCACGTGCTCCCAGCCGCGGCCGTTGAGCGAGCCGCTGATCCAGACCATGGCGCGGCTGGTGTCGTTGACGTCGCCGACGGTCAGCAGCCAGAACTTGACGTTGGTGAACACGGCGGCCACGCCGATGCCGACCAGCACCAGGCGGTAGCCGTCCAGGCCGCGCCGCCAGGCCAGGCCGTACACGACGGCCGCGCCGAGCAGGCCGCCGAGCAGGGCCAGCGCCGGGACGCCGAGGGTGGCCAGCAGGCCGCTGACGCCGCCGTACACGCCGCCGCCCGCGACCAGGCCGGCCACCACGGTGACGGAGGCGCCGGTGGTGACGCCGAGGATCTCGGGGCTGGCCAGCGGGTTGCGGGCGATCGACTGGATGAGGGCGCCCGACAGCGCGAGCGCGGCGCCGACCAGGGCTCCGGTGAGCGCGCGGGGCAGGCGCAGCTCCATGATGACGAAGTGGGCGGCGCTGCCCGCGTCGAACGTGCCGGTGACGACCTCGGACAACGTCATCGCGATGTCGCCGATGCGCATGTTGAGCGCCATGAGCAGGGCGAGCAGCACGAGACCGGTCAGGGTGAGCGCGACGCCGCGCAGCCGTACCCGCCAGGACGCGACGCCGACGCGGAGGGGGAGAGCGGTCATCACAGGCGCACGGGCTTTCTGCGGCGGACCAGGAAGACGAAGAACGGCGCGCCGAGCAGCGCGAGCACCACGCCCACCTCCAGCTCGCCGGGCGGGGCCACGACGCGGCCGATCACGTCGGCGGTGAGCAGCAGGGCCGCCCCGATCAGCCCCGAGTACGGCAGCAGCCACCGGTGGTCGGTGCCCGACAGCGGACGGGCCAGGTGCGGCACGATGAGCCCGACGAAGGCCAGGGAGCCGCAGGCGGCGACGGCCGCGCCCGACAGCAGCGTGACGGCCGCGATGCCGATGGTCCTGGTCAGGGGGATGTTCTGGCCGAGGCTCCTGGCGACGTCCTCGCCGAGCGAGAGCGCGTTGAGGCCGGGGGCGTTGACCAGGGCGAGCACCAGCCCGGCGACGACGAACGGCAGCACCTGCCAGACCACGTCCGCGCCTCTGGAGGCGATCGAGCCCGCCTGCCAGAACCGGAAGACGTCCATCGCCTGCTCGTCCAGCAGGACGAGGGCGGAGGTCAGCGCATAGAGCAGGGCGCTGACGGCGGTCCCGGCGAGCGCGAGGGTGACCGGGGTGGGGCCGCCTCTGCCGCCGACCATGCCGAGCGCGAACACCGCGACGCTGGCCACGAGCGCGCCCGCCAGGCCGTACCAGATGTAGGTGAGCAGGGTGGAGGCGCCGAGCAGGATGATCGAGGCGACCATGGCGAAGGCCGCGCCCTGCGTGACGCCGAGCAGGCCGGGGTCGGCGAGCGGGTTGCGCGTGTGCCCCTGCATGAGCGCTCCGGCGACGCCGAGCGCGAGGCCGGCCAGGACGCCCAGGGCGGTCCTGGGCAGGCGCAGGGAGCGGATGACGAGGTCGTTCTCGCTGCCGGTCGGGGCGGTGAGCGCGTGCCAGGCGTCGGCGAGCGGCACAGACTTGGAGCCGATCGTGACGCTCAGCACGACCGCGACCGCCACGGAGGCGAGCAGGGCGAGCAGCACGCCGAGACGGCGGCGGCGGACGCCGAGAAGACGCGGGGCGACGGCGGTTGCGCTCACCCGGTCCTCCTCAGCATCACCCTGTTCCGCTGAAGTATGACAGCTTAGGCTGACCTAACCTAATTAAGGGTTGCCTAACAGATTGTCAGGCGGACAGGAAGGCGCGCAGGTCGGCGAGATGGGGTTCGATGTCGAGGTTCTGGCCGGCCAGCCAGTCGGGGTTGCCGTACGTGCCGCGGTAGCGGTCGCCGCTGTCGCACACCAGGGTGACGATGCTGCCCTGCTCGCCCGCCGCGCGCATCTCCTGGACGAGGGCCACGCAGGCCGCCAGGTTCGTGCCCGTGGAGCCGCCGACGTCCAGCCCGGTCACCTCGCGCGTCCAGTGCATGGCGGCGATGGAGCGGGCGTCCGGCACGGCGATCATCCGGTCGATGACCGTGGGCTGGAACGACGGCTCCACACGGGGGCGGCCGATGCCCTCGATGCGCGAGCCGGTGGCGGTGACCGAGGCGTCGCCCGAGGTCCAGCTCGGGTAGAAGGCCGAGCCCTCCGGGTCCACGACGGCCAGGCGGGTGGGGTGGCGGCGGTAGCGGATGTAGCGGCCGATGGTGGCGGAGGTGCCGCCGGTGCCCGCGCCGACCACGATCCAGGACGGCTCCGGATGGGGTTCCAGGGAGAGCTGGGAGAAGATGGACTCGGCGATGTTGTTGTTGCCGCGCCAGTCGGTGGCCCGTTCGGCGTAGGTGAACTGGTCCATGAAGTGGCCCCCGGTCTCGGTGGCCAGGCGGTGGGACTCGTCGTAGATGGCCCGCGGGTCGGCGACCAGGTGGCACTTCCCGCCGTAGAACTCGATGAGGTGGATCTTCTCCGGCGACGTGGCCGCCGGCATCACCGCGATGAACGGCAGGCCGAGCAGCCGGGCGAAGTACGCCTCGCTGACGGCCGTGGAGCCGCTGGAGGCTTCCACGATCGTCGTGGCCGGGCCGATCCAGCCGTTGGCCAGACCGTAAAGGAATAGGGAGCGGGCCAGACGGTGTTTCAGTGAACCGGTTGGGTGCACTGACTCGTCTTTCAGGTAGAGGTTTACTCCCCAGTGCGAGGGCAGCGGAAAGACGTGCAGATGAGTGTCGCAACTGCGGTTGGCATCGGCCTCGACCTTGCGTACGGCCTCGGCCACCCAGCGGCGTGTCCCCGAGTCGTCCCGGTCCACGAATCTCATCCTCTTACGCTATCCCATGTGACTCTCGCCACTATTACTGCATGATTGGTTGGGTAGTGTTATGATAATGAGACTTGTCCGGCCGTGGACGTGACCAGGCGCGCCGCGAGCAGATGGACGATCACCCCTTCTGACCAAGGCGGAGTCCCTAACGCATCCCTTAACAGGGACTTGCGAAGATGGAAGCGCCGTCAGACGGCTTGTGCCGGAAAACGGGGGATAGCGCAAGGGGGAATGAATTGATCACTATGACCGATGAGCAGCGTCAGGACTGGTTCGAGCGCGATGTCGTGCCCGTGACGTCGCAGCTTTTCGCTTCCGCCATGCGCCTGACCCGTAACACCGCCGACGCGGAGGACCTGGTCCAGGAGACCGTGGCCAAGGCGTACACGTCCTACCACCAGTTCCGTGAGGGCACCAACCTCAAGGCGTGGCTGCACCGGATCCTCACCAACAACTTCATCAACGACTACCGCAAGAAGCAGCGCTCGCCGAAGCTGTCCGCCGCCGAGGAGATCGAGGACTGGCAGCTTCACGCCGCCGAGTCCCACAGCTCGACGGGCCTGCGCTCGGCCGAGACCGAGGCGCTCGACCGGCTGCCCGACAGCGTCGTGATGAACGCGCTGCGTTCCCTCCCCGAGGACTTCCGCGTGGCCGTCTACCTGGCCGACGTCGAGGGGTTCGCGTACAAGGAGATCGCCGAGCGCATGGGCACGCCCATCGGCACCGTGATGTCGCGGCTGCACCGGGGCCGCCGCCAGCTCCGGGGGATGCTGGAGGAGTACGCCCGCGAGGAGGGCGCCGTGCGCCTGCCCGCGCCGCGCGCCGCCTAGGAAGCCGTCCTACAGAGCCCGATCCCCGGTAGGGGACTCGGGCTCCTGTCGTATGCGGCCGGTAACTAGACGGGCTGCGCGACGGCGATCAGCGCCACCGCCGCGAGCGCGCAGGCCACGCCCGCCAGTTGCACGGCCCGCAGCCGCTCCCCGAGCACCCGGTTGGCCAGCAGCAGCGTGCTGGCCGGGTAGAGCGAGACCAGCACGGCGACCAGGCTGAGCAGGCCGTCGCGCTGCGCCAGCAGGTAGAGCACGTTCGCCGCCATGTCGAGGACGCCGGCCGCGAGGATGATGTGCAGCGAGCCGGGGCCCGGCCTGAGCGCGCGCCGCGTCAGCAGGGCCAGCAGGACCACCGCGGACACCGACGACAACCGCGCGCCGACCAGCGGCCACAGGCCCGCCTCGTGCGGCGCCATGGCCAGCAGGATGAAGAAGCCGCCGAACCCCGCCCCCGCGGCCAGCGCGGCGGCCAGGGACGTCAGCGAGCCCCGCCCGCCCGCGCCCCGCGGCCGCTCCTGGCTGACCAGCAGCACCGAGCCCAGCGCCAGGGCCACGCCCACCAGGGCCCAGACCTGCGGCCGCTCGCCCGTGGCCAGCCCGAACAGGACGGGCAGCGCCGCGGAGGTGACGGCGGTCGTCGGGGCCACCACCGACATGACGCCGGTGGCCAGCGACCGGTAGAACAGCACCAGCCCGGCCGCCCCCGACAGGCCCGCGGCCAGGCCCCAGGCCAGCGCCTCGTGGCCGTACGCGCCGGGCAGCAGCGGTAGCAGGCCGAGGATCAGCGCCAGCCCCGCGAGCTGCGACAGCACGACGACGGAGAACACCTGCGAGCGCCGGGTGGCCAGGCCGCCGAAGAAGTCGGCCGTGCCGTACACGATCGCGCAGGCGGTGGCCAGGATCACCGTCACCGTGACGTCCTCTCTAGTTCAACACATTGCACTGTCGGTACAACATAGAGAGTACATTCCACTGCAAAGTGTTTTCACTAGACTGCACTTCCATGGAAGACCCGGAGCTGATCACCCAGGCCATCGCGAACAACGTGCGCGCCCAGCGCGCCCACCGCGGGCTGACCCTCGACGCGCTGGCCGCCCGCTCCGGGGTGAGCAGGGGCATGCTGGTGCAGGTCGAGCAGGCCCGGACGAACCCCAGCGTCTCCACGCTGACCCGGATCGCCTCGGCACTCGGCGTCACCGTGGCCCGGCTGGTCGAGGTGGCCGACGTACCGGTCGTCAGGGTGGTGGACAAGTCGGACGTGGTGACCTTCCGCCAGGGCGACGCCGAGGCACGGCTGCTCGTGGGCGCGGACATGCCGCTGATCCTGGAGCTGTGGGACTGGCGGCTGGCCCCCGGCGAGCACCACGACGGCGACGCCCACCCGCCCGGCACCCGGGAGATGCTCACGGTGCTGGACGGGGAGCTGACGCTCACGGTGTATGGGAAGGGTCACGTGATAGGGAAGGATGATGCCGTGCTCTTCACCGCCGACCGCCCCCACCGTTACGCGAACCGGGGCCAGACCGCGCTCAGGTTCGTGATGGTCGTGGCCGAGCCCCACGACACCCACGACACCCACGACTCCCCGCACTCCCTCCGATCCCTTGACCCGCAGCATGCGCAGCACTCACAGAACCCGCGTGAACCGCGTGACCAATAAGCACGAACGGCTCCCGGAACACCCCCCGGAGTTTCATGATTACTCCATGTCTTGGACGGCTGATGCCCGTTGCTGGGTACATCCCTTCTATGCGGTGAACGTGATCGGCGATCATCACGTGGCTGCGCGACGTCGGCAGGGGGTGGCGGGTGAGTGAGGCCCGAGCGGCGACGGAGAAACTCCATGCGGAGCTTCATGGTCTGGGCGTCACCACGGCGTACGAAGTGGGCGACGACGAGACCATCTCGGTGTGGATCGGGCTGGTCGTCCGCTATAGGGATGGCTTTTACCGTTGGCAGGAAGGCCCGGTGAAACGTCGGCATCTGGGTACGGATCCGGTCGGATGTGCCATACGCGTGGCGCGCCGCTACCAGGAATTGCAGGCGGATGTCCCACTCTGGTGGGATGACCTGGCCAGGGAGCTGCGGGGGGCACCGGTCCAGGATTATCCGTAGGCCCCCGCATGCGGCGTTTCGGGGGGAAGCATGCGCGTATGGGCCCTGCCGCTGGCCCTAGTCGCCCTGGTGAGCTGCGTGACACAGTCGGTGCCGCGCCGCCAGCAGCAGTCCAGGACGTCGGTCGTGCCGTTGCGCCCGGTCGTCGTCGATCCTGCCTCACTCGCCAAACGGCTGGCGTCGATTCAGCCCGGCTGGCCGCGCAGCCGTAAGTTCGACTGCGGCCGGCTCAAGTGTGTGGCCCTGACCTTCGACGACGGTCCGGGCGAGCACACCTGGCGGCTGCTCGACATGTTGGGCAGCCGCGATGTGAAGGCCACGTTCTTCGTCGTCGGCCAGATGGTGGCGGCCGACAAGGGCGGGCACCTCGTGCGCCGCATCGTCAACGACGGTCACGAGATCGGCAACCATTCGTGGAGCCATCCGGCGCTGGCCGGGCTGCCGTTGGAGGCGGTCAGGAAGGAGCTCGAACACACCGGGGAGATCGTGCGGCGGCTGACGGGGGTGCAGATGCGGGTCATGCGGCCCCCGTACGGATCCACCGACGACGACGTCGCGGCCGAGACCCGCCGCGAGGGCCTGGCCCAGATCCTCTGGAACGTCGACACCATGGACTGGCGCGACCGGGTCTCCGCCGTCGTGGCCAGGCGGGCCGGAAAGGCCACGCCCGGGTCGATCGTCCTGATGCACGACATCCACCGCAGCACGGTGGACGCCGTGCCCGAGATCCTCGACACGCTCGGCAGGAAGGGCTTCACGTTCGTGACCGTGTCGGAGCTGTACGGCAAGACGCCGACCGCGGGACGGAAGTACACCGAGCGATGACCTGTCGGCGGCGCGTGGCACTCTTGTCGGCATGGGTTTCACCGGCTTTCCCGACGAGGCTTTCCTGTTCTACGAAGGACTCGAGGCGGACAACTCCAAGACGTACTTCGCCCGGCACAAGCACCTCTACGAGGAGGCCGTGCGCGCGCCCATGCTCGCGCTCACCGACGACCTGGCCGCCGAGTTCGGTCCCGCGCACCTCTTCCGGCCCTACCGGGACGTGCGCTTCTCCAAGGACAAGGCGCCCTACAAGACGCATCAGGGCGCCTTCGTCGAGGCCATGCCCGCCATCGGCCTCTATGTCGAGATCGGGGCCGAGGGGCTGTTCGTCGCGGGCGGCGTCTACTCCACGGCCTCCGACCAGGTGGCCCGCTACCGGGCGGCCGTCGACGAGGACCTGTCGGGCAAGCCGCTGGAGTCGATCGCGGACACGCTGGCAGGCGAGGGGTACGAGCTGCTGGGCGAGCGTCTCAAGACCCGCCCGAGGGGGTTCGCCGACGACCATCCGCGCATCGAACTGCTCCGGCACCGGTCGCTGTACGCCGGGCGGCGCTTCGAGCCCGCGGAGTGGGTGCACACGGGGCAGGCGCGGGAGCGGGTCGAGCGGGCCTGGCGGCGGTTCGGGCCGCTGGTCGAGTGGCTGTGCACGCACGTACGGGGCAGCGAACTGCCCCGCCGCTGACCCTCCACGACGGTCGCCGCGCTCCGCCCGCGGAAGGCGGGCGAGGCGCGGCCCCGCGGGAGAGCTCGGTCAGGCCCGCTTGGCGCGGGCGGCGGCGCGGCCCCGGATGGCGGCGTCGAGCACCACCTTGCGGATGCGCACGGCCTGCGGGGTGATCTCCACGCTCTCGTCCTCGCGGATGAACTCGAGGGCCTGCTCCAGCGACAGGACGCGCGGCGGGATCACCTTCTCCGTCTCCTCGCTCGTGGAGGAGCGCATGTTGGTGAGCTTCTTCTCCTTGGTGATGTTCACGTCCATGTCATCGGAACGGGAGTTCTCGCCGATGATCATGCCCTCGTAGACCTCGGTGCCCGGCGAGATGAACAGCACGCCGCGCTCCTGCAGGTTGAGCATCGCGAACGCGGTCACGGGGCCCGACCGGTCGGCCACCAGCGAGCCGTTGTTGCGGGTGCGCAGCTCGCCGAACCACGGCTCGTAGGAGTCGAAGACGTGGTGCACCAGGCCGGTGCCGCGGGTCTCGGTGAGGAACTCGGTGCGGAAGCCGATCAGGCCGCGCGCCGGCACCACGAACTCCATGCGGATCCAGCCGGTGCCGTGGTTGGTCATGTGCTCCATACGGCCCTTGCGCACGGCCAGGAGCTGGGTGACCGCGCCGAGGTACTCCTCGGGGCAGTCGACGGTCAGCCGCTCGACCGGCTCGTGCACCTTGCCGTCGATCAGCTTGGTGACCACCTGCGGCTTGCCGACCGTCAGCTCGTAGCCCTCGCGGCGCATCTGCTCCACCAGGATCGCCAGCGCCAGCTCGCCACGGCCCTGGACCTCCCACGAGTCGGGCCGTTCGGTCGGCAGCACGCGCAGCGAGACGTTGCCGACCAGCTCCTTCTCCAGGCGGTCCTTGACCATGCGGGCGGTGACCTTCGAGCCCTTGGCCTTGCCGACCAGGGGCGAGGTGTTGGTGCCGATGGTCATCGAGATGGCCGGCTCGTCGACCGTGATGAGCGGCAGCGGGCGCGGGTCCTCGGGGTCGGCGAGCGTCTCGCCGATCATGATGTCGGGGATGCCGGCGATGGCGATGATGTCGCCGGGCCCGGCCTCCTCGGCGGGCTTGCGCTCCAGCGCCTCGGTCATCAGCAGCTCGGTGATCTTCACGCGCTGGACCGAGCCGTCGGTACGGCACCAGGCCACCTGCTGGCCCTTGCGGATGACGCCCTGGTGGACCCGGCACAGCGCGATGCGGCCCAGGTAGGAGGAGGCGTCGAGGTTGGTGACGTGGGCCTGCAGCGGCGCGTTGGGGTCGTAGGTGGGCGCCGGGATCGTCGACTTGATGATGTCGAACAGCGGTTCGAGGTCCTCGGAGACGGGCATCCCGCCGTCGGCGGGGCGCTCCATCCCGGCCCGGCCCGCCTTCGCGGAGGCGTAGACGATCGGGAAGTCGATCTGCTCCTCCGTGGCGTCGAGGTCCATGAACAGCTCGTAGACCTCGTCGACGACCTCCTTGATGCGGGCGTCGGGGCGGTCGACCTTGTTGATGCACAGGATGACCGGCATCTTGGCGGCCAGCGCCTTGCGCAGCACGAACCGGGTCTGCGGCAGCGGACCCTCGGAGGCGTCGACCAGCAGCACGACCCCGTCGACCATCGACAGGCCGCGCTCGACCTCGCCGCCGAAGTCGGCGTGGCCGGGCGTGTCGATGATGTTGATGGTCATGCCGCCGTGCTGGACGGCGGTGTTCTTCGCGAGAATGGTGATGCCCTTCTCGCGCTCCAGATCGTTGGAGTCCATGACCCGGTCGTCGACGTCCTGGTTGGCGCGGAATGCCCCGGACTGCCAGAGCATGGCGTCGACCAGCGTGGTCTTGCCATGGTCGACGTGCGCGATGATCGCGATGTTCCGCAGGTCGTCGCGGCTGTTCAAAGGCATGATGACGTCTCGCTCTGTGTCGTGGGGGCGGCCGCGCGAAGTCGCGACCCTCTAAGTCTAGTTGATCCCCTCTGATGGCAGGAGCGGGACGAGGTGGCGGTGTGCGTACAGGCGGGCGTCCGCGCCGTTACGGTGGGGAGTCGCGCCGGAGGGGAGACGCGAACGACAGAGCGACGCCGACGGGCGTCCCGGCCGGCGACGTCGTTCATTGTCGGCTTTCGCGGGGGCTTGTTCGAGCACCTGCGGACGGGCCGCGTCCGGAATGCGGTCCTACCAGATGGATCATGGGTTCACCTACATAGGGGGTTGCACAATTGTGCGCATGGCAATCTTGGTCGGGGTACCTAGATTGACGGCATGACCTGGACAGAGCTCGTGATGGCGGCGGCACCGATGCAGGGCGAACAGCCGGCGGTGAGTGACGTCCGGACCGACGAGGTGCTGTCCTACACGGCCTTCTCCAGACGGGTCACCCGCGCCGCCGCGGGACTGCGCGCCCAGGGCCTGCGCTACGGCGACCAGGTGATCGTCAACGTCCCGCTCGGCGCCACCCTGCCCGTGGCCGTGCACGCCGTCGCCTGGGCGGGTGGGGTGGCGGTGCTCGCGTCCACCGGCTCCGCCCGCATGATGATCACCCAGGAGCACTACGACCCCGTCGCCGTGAAGGCCGACCAGGTCTTCTCCTTCCGCCCCACGCCGGGGGCCAGGCCGTTCACCGACCTGCTCGGCTCGGGCACGGTCGAGTTCGGGCCGCTGGCCGGGCCCGCGCTCACCCTCGACGGCCTGCGGGTCTTCGACAACACCGACCTGGCGACCGACCTGCGCAGGCTGGCCACCCGCCTCGTGGTCGGCAAGGACGACGTCGTGATCAGCGCGGTGAGCGAGCCGTTCCGGGGGCTGCGGGTGATCGATTTAGCGATGACGGCCGGCGCCCACGTCGTGGTCGCCCACGAACCGAGCCTCATCGGCTGCCGGGTGCTGGCCCAGGAGCGGCGGGCCACCCTGGTCGTGGCGCCGTACGACCTGGCCAGAAGGCTGCTCGGCGATCCCACCCTGCGTGTCGTCGACGAAAGGGCGGTCGTGAGCTCGCTTGGCCTGTGAAAAGTGCGACACTGTGGGAGAGTGTGATCCTTCCGCGACGCAGGGTGAGCACATGCCAACTTCCCCCCGGCACAACCTTCCGGCCGAGCCCAACCGGTTCGTGGGCCGCGAGCGCGATCTGGATGACCTGCACGACCTGTTCGACGAGACGCGTGTGGTGACGCTCTGCGGGGTCGGCGGAATCGGCAAGACCCGGCTGGCCCTCCAGGTGGCGGCCGGGCTGCTGCCGGCCTTCCCCGACGGCGTCTGGGTGGTGGAACTGGCCAGGTGCACCCGTGCCGAACTGGTCGAGCAGGAGGTCGCCCGGGTGCTGGGCGTACGCGAGGAGAGCACCAGGCCGCTGCTCGACACCATGATCGCCCGGCTGCGCGACCAGCACTGCCTGCTGGTGCTCGACAACTGCGAACACCTGGTGGACAAGTGCGCCGAGGTCGCCGCGGCGCTGGTCGCGGCCTGCCCGTCGCTGCGCATCCTGGCCACCAGCAGGGAGCCGCTGCGCATCGCCAGCGAGCTGATCTGGCGGGTGCCGCCGCTCGACCTGCCCGACCCGGCCACCCCCGACGCCGAGTCCGTGCAGCTCTTCATGGACCGCGCGACGGCCGCGGGCACCCGGCTCGGGCCCGAGAGCCTGCCCGACGTGGTGCGCCTGTGCCGGGCGCTCGACGGGCTGCCGCTGGCCCTGGAGCTGGCCGCGGCCCGTACCAGCCTGCTCAGCCCCGGGCAGATCGCCGACCGCATCGACGACCGGTTCTCGCTGCTCACCACCGGCGGACGTACCGCGCCGCCGCGTCAGCGCACGCTGCTGGCGGCGGTCGAGTGGAGTTACGACCTGCTGTCGGCCAAGGAACAGGTGTTGTTGCGGCGGCTGTCGGTGTTCGCCGGTGATTTCGATCTCGAACTGGCCGAGCAGATCTGCGCCGAGCGGCCCATCCCGCCGAGCGAGATCGTCGATCTGCTCGGCGGCCTGGTGGACAAGTCCCTCGTGCTGTGCGACGAGAGCCGCAGGCGCTACTGGCTGCTGGAGACCATCAAGCGCTACGCCGTCGAGCGCCTCGAACAGGCCGGCGAGCGCGAGGTGCTGCGCGAGCGGCACCTCGACGTGCTGTGCGATCTGCAGGAGCGGCACTTCAGGGCCGAGATGATGCTGCCGGACGTGCCGTGGCCGCGACGGCTGGAGGCGCTGACCGCGAGCCGGAGCCTCGTTGACGACCAGCGGGTGGCGCTCGACTGGGCGGTCGAGTCCGGCGACGTGATCCAGGGGCTGCGGTTGTGCCGCACCAGCACGGGGCTGCTGCCGCTGGGGGGCAACCTGACGGAGATCGTCGGCTGGGTGGAGCGGCTGTTGTCGCTCGACCCGGGAGAGGCGGGCGACGACCAGATCGCGCACGCCAAGGCGTACCTCGCCTACGGGCTGGAGGCGCGCGACGAGCTGAGCCGGTCGCTGGAGGTGGCCGAGGAGAGCCTGGCCGGGATGGCGCCGGGCAACGTGTTCCCGCGCTGCGTCATGCACAGCCTCGTGGTCATCGTGCTGCTGCGGATGGGCCGCTTCGACGACGCGCTGCACCACGCCGAGGAGGGCCTGGCGCTGGCCGTCGGGTCCGGCGACACCTGGAACCAGGCGGCGGGGCTGCTCGGCCTGTCGGCGGTGGCGCTGACCCGCGGCCGGTTGCGCGAGGCGCAGCGGCACGGCGAGGAGGCGCTCGCGCGGGCCCGCGAGCACGGCCACCGCTGGCTGATGGCCAGGACGGCCGCCCAACTCGGCGCGGTGGCCGAGGCCCGCGGCGACCTGACGACCGCCAAGGCCCAGTACGAGATGGCCGTGCCCTGGCTGCGCGAGCTGGGCAGCGATCTCGACCTGGCGCGCTGCCTGGCCAGGATCGGCCGGGTGGCGGCGATGCTGCACGAGTTCGGCACCGCGCGGGAGCGGCTGGCCGCGAGCCTTTCGCTCGGGCGGGCCACCGGGCAGCGCCAGGGCGTGGCCCGCTGCCTGGTGGGGCTGTCGGTGCTGGCCGAGGCCGAGGGCGACCTGGAGGGCGCGGTGCTGAGCGCGGCGGCGGCGGCCGGGTTGCGCGAGTCGATCGGGCAACATTCGGCCACCACCAGGATCGAGGAACTGCTCGTACGGGCCCGTACGAAACTGGGCGAGGGCCGGACGACCTCGCTGTGGTCGCGGGGCCGGGCGATGAGCCCCGACGACGCCGCCCGGCACGTCCTGGAGGGCGCGCGGCTCACGGCGAAGGCGCCGGTGACGGCCGAACCGGTCAAGCGCTCGCTGCTGACCGCGCGCGAGAAGGAGATCGCCGGGCTGCTCACCCGGGGGTTGTCCAACCGGGCCATCGCCGAGGAACTGGTGATCAGCCCCGCGACGGTCGCGCGGCACATCGCCAACATCATGGAGAAGCTCGGCTACACCTCACGGGCGCAGATCGCGGTCTGGGCCGCCGAGCATCCGGGGGACGGCCGGTAGCCTTCGCGCTTCTGCATAGGGATCTGCATATTCCGCCCCATGTGTGCACGAGATGCCCTCCCTACGGTGGGCGACATGGATGAGCGCATCGTGATGGTGGACTCGGGCACGGGCCTGAAGCTCACCGAGGAGCAACTGGACGAGCGGTCCGCCGTGGCGACCGTCCAGTTGCGGCGCAGGGGAGTGCGCGTCGGAGACACCGTGCTCATCTGCCTGCCCGTGGGGACCGACCTGCTGGTGTCGACGAACGCGGTGATCGCCGCGGGCGGCGTCGTCTGGTTCCTGCCACCCGATCTCGACACGGCCACGTTGCGGGACCGGATCCAGGAGAGCGACGCCCGGGTGATGATCTCGACCATCCGCCGGGCCCTCGACGCGGCCGACGAGTCACGGGTGCGGATCATCGTGGGCCTCGCAGACCTCAGCGCCTCACATTCGTATCCGACCGGTTGCTGACTATGCACGCAAAGTGATCGCATCGCCCTCCGTCCCGGGGGAGACTTAGCGCGAAAACGAGCCTCCGCGACCAGGTTGGGCCCGACATGACCGTGCAAGTCCCGCACAATCTGCCCGTAGAGCCCAACCGCTTCATCGGCCGCGCGCGCGACGTGTCGGAGCTGAGCGCGCTGGTCCGCGACGAACGCGTGATCACGCTGAGCGGCGTGGGCGGCATCGGCAAGACCCGGCTGTCGCTGCGGGTCGCGGCGCGGGCGTTGTCCTCGTTCGCCGACGGCGTGTGGCTGGTGGAGCTGGCCCGCATCGCCGATCCCGCGCTGGTGGTCAGCGAGCTGGCGGAGGTGCTCGGCGTCCGCGACGAGATCCCGGGAGGGCTGCTCGACGGCCTGCGGGTGCGTCTGCGCGACACGCGCACGCTGATCGTGCTGGACAACTGCGAGCACCTGATCGAGCGCTGCGCCGCGCTGGTCGCCGAGCTCAGCGCCACCTGCCCGCACGTGTGTTTCCTGCTCACCAGCCGGGAGCCGCTGCACATCCAGGGCGAGCTGATCTGGCGGGTGCCGCCGCTGGAGCTGCCCGACGACCACCACCCCGACGCCGACTCCGTGCTGCTGTTCGTGGAGCGGGCGCTCGCGGCCGGGGCGCGCGGGGTGACCGAGAGCATGGACGACGTCGTACGCCTGTGCCGGGAGCTCGACGGGCTGCCGCTGGCGCTGGAGCTGGCGGCGGCGCGTACCGGCCTGCTGAGTCCCGGCCGCATCGCCGACCGCATCGGCGACCGGTTCAACCTGCTCACCGTCGGCGACCGGACGGCGCCCGCGCGCCAGCGCACGCTGCTGGCCACGGTGGAGTGGAGCCACGACCTGCTCACGTCCAAGGAGCGGGTGCTGCTGCGGCGGCTGTCGGTGTTCGCCGGGCTGTTCGATCTGGGGCTGGCCGAGCGGGTGTGCGCCGACGACGGCCTGTTGCGCGCGGCCGAGTTGCTCGACCTGCTCGGCGGCCTGGTCGACAAGTCGCTGGTGCTGCACCAGGGCGCTTCGGGCCGCTACCGCCTGCTCGACACCATCCGCCGCTACGCCGCCGACCGCCTGGAGGAGGCGGGGGAGCTGGCGCGGCTGCGCGGCAGGCATCTGCGGGTGATCTGCGAGGAGATGGAACGCTGCTACGAAGGGGGCTCGCTCGACCGGCGGATGCCGTGGCCGGAGCGGTTCGCGTACTTCGTCAGGGGGCGCACGCTGCTCGGCGACTGCCGGATCGCGATCGACTGGGCGGTGCGTTCGCGCGTCCCGGGCCTCGGGCTGCGGCTGGCCCGCGCGGCGCTGGCCGTCCTGGCCGTGCGCGGCGACCTGGGGGAGAGCGTCGGCTGGCACGAGCGGCTGCTGGCGCTCGACCTGGACGGGGTGCCGGACGACGTCGTCGCGGTGGCGGCGGGCGCGCTGGCGTACGGGCTGGAGCTGGGTGACGAGCTGGAGCGCGCCGAGGAGCTCATCGTGCGCAGCGTGGAGGGGCAGCGGCGGCATCCGTACACGCACTGGCTGGGGATCACCTACGGTGTGGCGCTGACCGTGTTCTTCCGTACGGGGCAGAGCAAGCGGGCGCTGGGTTACCTGGAGGAGCTGGAGGCGGCGGCGAGCGCCCACGACGACCCGTTCAACCTGGCCACGGCCCGTATCGCCCAGCTCAACCTGGCGCTCTTCCAGGGGCGGCTGCGGCGGGCGCAGCGGTTCGGCGAGGAGGCGCTCGCGCTGGCCAGGCAGGCCGGCCACCCCTGGACCCAGGCCAGGGCGCTGACCCATCTGGGCACGGTGGCCGAGGCGGCGGGCGACATGGAGGCCGCCCTGTCGCACCACGCCTCGGCGCTGCCGCTGCTGGAGGGCATGGACAACCGGGTCGAGCTGGCCCGCTGCCACGCCCAGCTCGGCCGGGTGGCCGCGGGCCTGGGCGACCACGCCGCCGCCAGGGGGCACGTGGCCACCGGCCTGGAGCTGAGCAGGAATGCGGGGCAGCGCAGGGGGATCGTGCGGGCGCTCATGGCGCTGTCGGCGCTGGCCGGCACGCAGGACGACCTGGAGGGCGCGGTGCTGGCCGGGGCGGCGGCCACCGCGTTGCGGGAGTCGATCGGGCAGTTCGGCACGCCGGGGCGGGTGCAGGACATGCTGGGGCTGGCCCGCGAGCGGCTCGGCGAGGGCCGGGTGGCGCTGCTGTGGGCCAGGGGCATGGAGTGGCCGCCCGAGGAGGTGGCCAGGCGGGTGCTGGGCAGCGAGGCCGGGCAGGGGCCGCTGCCCGCGGCCGTGGGGCCCGCGCCGCCCTACGGCGGCCTGACGCCGCGGGAGCGCGAGATCGCCGCGATGCTGACGCGGGGCATGAGCAACCGGGCGATCGCCCTGGAGCTGGTGATCAGCTCGGCGACCGTGGCCCGGCACATCGCCAACATCATGGAAAAACTGGGCTTCGAGGCCCGCTCGCAGATCGCCGTGTGGGCGGCCGAGCACGGGATCGACACGCAGCGCACATAACCTCGTGTCCATGCCTTTCGCGCCCCATTTCCCCGTCATGCTCAGAACCGAGGACGGCGTCCGCATCGACGCCGCGCACACCCCGTCCACCCGTGCCGACCTGGGCATCGTCGTGGCGCACGGGTTCACGGGCTCCTGGCGGGAACGCGCCGCGCGGCGCATCGTGCACGTGCTGAGCGGGTTCGGCGGGGTGCTCGCGTTCGACTTCCGCGGGCACGGCCGCTCGGGCGGCGTGACCACGGTGGGCGACCTGGAGATCCTCGACCTGGCGGCCGCGGTCGGGCACGCCCGCGTGATCGGCTACTCCAGGGTCGCGGTCGTGGGCTTCTCCATGGGGGCGGCGGTGGCCGTCAGGCACGCGGCGCTGCGCGGCGGGGTGGACGCGGTGGTGTCGGTGAGCGGTCCGGCGCGCTGGTACTACCGGGGGACCAAGCCGATGCGGCAGGTGCACTGGGCGATCGAGCAGCCGGTCGGCCGGTGGGCGGCGCGGGTGGCGAAGCGGACCCGGATCGCGCGGGGCCGGTGGGACCCGATCCCCATGCCGCCGTACGAGGCCGCGGGGCTCGTCTCGCCCACGCCGCTGCTGATCGTGCACGGGGACGCGGACGCGTTCTTCCCGCTGGATCACGCGCGGCAGCTCTACGCCGGGGCCAGGGAGCCGAAGGAGCTCTGGGTGGAGCCCGGTTACGGGCACGCGGAGGCGGCGGCGCGGCCCGAACTGGTCCGCCGGATCGGTAAATGGATCTCTTCGAACTTTTCCTGAGTAAAACACGTCTACCTAGGGCGGATGGAAAGAATCCGCCGGGAGAAAAGTCCCTGGGGAAGGAAACCGTCGATGCGGTGGCCGTGGGACATACTGCTGTAGTCAGGCGGTAGCCCAGCGTCGCGGGGGCGCGCTGGGTGGCCATCTGTGAGGGCCCCGCCTTCTGGTGGCGGGGCCCTTCCCTCATCCGCCCCGCTCCGGCCCGTACGTCAGCCGAGGCGGGCGATCGTCTTGTACTCCAGGTAGCCGTTCAGGCCCTCGGGGCCCAGTTCGCGGCCGATGCCGCTGGCCTTGTAGCCGCCGAAGGGGGCGTTGGTCTCCAGCATGAAGCAGTTGACGCCGTACGTGCCCGTGCGGACCTGGCGGGCCACCTCCATGCCGCGGTCGGTGTCGGCCGTCCAGACCGTGCCGGCCAGGCCGTAGTCGCTGTCGTTGGCGATGCGGACGGCGTCGGCCTCGTCGTCGTACGGGATCACGGCCAGGACGGGGCCGAAGATCTCCTCGCGGGCGATGCGCATGTCGTTGCTGACGTCGGAGAAGACGGTGGGCGTGACGTACCAGCCCCTGTCGTGGGGGCGGTTCAGGCCGCCGACCACGATCTTGGCGCCTTCGTCCATGCCGATCTTGATGTAGCCCTCCACGCGGTCCTGCTGCCGCTTGGCCACCAGCGGGCCGACGCCGGTCGCCGGGTCGGCGGGGTCGCCGACCGGCTGGGACTTGACCATGCCCGCGATCGCGTCCACGACCTCGTCGTAGCGGCGGCGGGAGGCCAGGATGCGGGTCTGGGCGACGCACGCCTGACCGTTGTTCATGAGCGTGGCCATGGACAGGAAGCCCATGCCGGCGGCCAGGTCGGCGTCGTCGAGGATGATCGCGGCCGACTTGCCGCCCAGTTCGAGGCTGACCCGCTTGAGCTGCTCGCCGCAGATGGAGGCGATGCGCCGGCCGGCCGCCGTGGAGCCGGTGAAGGCCACCTTGTCCACGCCGGGGTGCGAGATGAGGTGCTCGCCCACCTCGCGGCCGGCGACGACGACGTTGAGCACGCCGGCCGGCAGCCCGGCCTCGGCCGCCCACTCGGCCAGCAGGTACGCGTCGAGCGGCGTCTCCGGCGCGGGCTTGAGCACGATCGTGCAGCCGGTCAGCAGCGCGGGCGCGACCTTGGTCATGGTCACGAACTGCGGCACGTTCCACGGCACCACGGCCGCCACCACGCCCACCGGCTCCCTGCGCACGGTGATCGGGCCGAACAGGCCGGGCCGCTGCTCCTCCTGCTCGAACGTCTTGCCGAGTTCGGCGTAGTACTGGAGCATGCTGAGCGGCTGGGGCGCCTGGGCGAGGTTGGAGAAGGTGATCGGTGAGCCCATCTCCTCGGTGATGAGCTGGGCCATCTCGCCCTGCCGCTCGTTGTAGATCGCCGCGAGCCGGCCGATCACCTCGGCCCGTTCGGCGAACGTCATGCGCGTCCAGGGCCCGTGGTCGAACGCCTGCCTGGCGGCGGCGATCGCGCGTTCCATGTCCTCGGCCGTGCCGTCCGGCACGCGGCCGACGACCTCCTCGGTGTGGGGCGAGACCACGTCGATGGTCCCGGTGCCTGCGGGGGCCACCCATTCGCCCCCGATGAACAGCGTGTCGTGCCGGCGCATGTCGTGAGCCTCCTGCTTGACCGAATGCTTGCTTGGCATCGAAATGCCTCAAAGCGACCGAATCATGTTCTGTCAGCAGGCGCAAGTGGGGGTGCGGCGCCCGCGCGCCGCACCCCGTCGGAGACCTCAGCGAGAGCCGCTGAGCAGGTGCCGCATGGACCGCTTGAGCAGGTCCGCGCGGGCCCCCGCGTCCGTCACGCTCTCGACGCCGAAGCCGAGATAGACCGTGTCCTCGGTGACGATGCCGCCGCCCTCTTCGAAGACCTGGTCGGTGCGGAACCAGTTGTTGACCGACTCCGCGCTGCCCTCGGGAGCCGCCGTGACGGTCCAGCCGCCCTGGTCCGCCTCGAACGAGGTGGACTCGGTGACCGTGCCGTCCAGGGTGACGGCGAAGTCGTCGAGGAAGACGCCCGCGCCCTGGGTGGCCCAGTCGCTGATGGAGGAGACGGAGATCTCGACCTGCTTGCCCGCGTACGGGGTCAGGTCGATCTTCCACTGCTGCCAGCCGGCGGAGTTGCCGGAGGCGGCGTGCCACGCGCCGGAGGAGCCGGTCGGCTCGCAGCCGGGGCCCTGGTAGCGCTGCGTGAACGGGTGGATGGTGCGCCAGCCGCCGCTGTTGCCGGCCTGGCAACTGTCACCGGTGTCCTGCGTGGTGTGCCCGTTGACGTCCGGCAGGGTGGTCCAGTCGTCGCCGCCCGCCGTCCGCGCCTCGACCGTCAGGAAGTCCCAGGCGGCCTCGGTGTCGTACGACGTCCAGAACGACAGCTCGCCGCCCGTCTTCCCGGTCAGGTCGACGGTCTTGGTGAGTCGCTTCCACGCCTGGTCGGAGATGCCGCTGTAGACGTCCCAGGAGCCGCTGTGCGGGTCGAACGGGCCGGTCGGGCGTACCCACTTGATCTGGGCCGAGGCGGCGAACCTCGGGAACCGGTCGGCGGGCAGGATGGCCGAGGTGGCCACGAACGAGTTGGTGTGGCCGGGCTCGATCGTGGCGCCGAAGCCGTCGAACCTGCCGCCGTTGCCCGCCAGCGCGTACGGCTGCCCGCTGGCCGGGTCGTTGCCCGCGTCGTCGAAGAAGACGTAGGCGCCGAGGTAGTACTGCTGGAAGTCGTTGAACACCGGGATGCACGGCGGGTCGTCGGGGACCGTGCACTCGGGGCTCTCGGGCTGGTCGGGCTCGTAGTAGTACGAGCCGTTCGCGTTCTGCGCGTACGACGGGTACTTGCCGGCGTGCAGCAGCTTGCCGCCCTCGTTCAGGTAGTCGCGCACCGCCAGTTCGGTGTCCACGGCGCCCTTGGAGGTGGTGCCGGCCACCTGGCCGGGCGACCTTGGGATGATGTCGTCGCCGGTCTCCCAGACCACCGCCTTGTAGTGGCTGAGCACGCCGAGCGGGTGCGGGGCCGTGCGGCCGGCCTTGTCCATGTCGTAGACGTCCGAGGTGTAGCCGGCGGCCTTCAGGGCGTCGGCGTACACGCCGGCGTACTTGGCCTCGGTGCCGCCCTGCGCCGGGCTGAGGCCGGTGACGTCCTCGGTGGCCAGCACCAGCACCTGGCCGCCGATGTCGGTGGCGACCGTGTAGGTGAAGTCGGCGCTCTTCTTGCCGATCGAGCTGAACCAGACCTTCACCTTGTCGCCGGGCTTGGTACCGGTGATCTTGCCGCGCAGGCGGTGGTAGTAGCGGTCGTAGCCCTTGCCGTAGCGCTCGCCGCCCTTCCACTCGCCGGTCGTCGCGATCTTCGTCCGGCCGCCGTTGACCTGGTAGTTCAGGAAGACCGGGCCGAGCTTGCGCTTGGCGTTGACCTGCACGACCTGGGTCTTGCCGTGGCTGGTCCCGAAGGGGTCGAGCACGAAGTCGGGCGTGGTGTTGCCCAGGTGGTTGACCGGCTCGACCGGGTTGACCGCGGACCTGGCCACGTCCAGCGCGAAGGGCAGGTTCTTGACGAACTCCGCCTGCACGAGCGCCTCGTCGTCGGGGAAGACGAACCCGCATCCGTCACAGCCCTCGTTCAGCTCCGGGGTCCACGACAACGTCCCGTAGCGGGAGTGGGCGTGGTCGTTGGTGTCGCCGTTCGTGGTGTACAGCTCGGCGCCGAGGTCGGGGTCGAAGCCCGGGACCGCCGGGTCGGCGTCGTCGCCGGTGAGCGCCTCGTAGATCGGGTTGTCGGCGGTCGTCGTGGCGATCTGCCAGCCGACGGGGTAGAGCAGCAGCGGGCCGTAGGAGTGGTAGTTGAGCTGCATCTCGAAGCCGACGCGGCGCAGCAGGCCGTCCATGGCCCTGGTCTCGGGCTCGCTGGCCGGACCGGTGCCGCGGTAGGTCTCGGAGCTGGGGATGCTCGACGAGCCTTCCTCGTCGTAGTGGAAGTTCGTGGGGAAGTTCCGGTTGGTGTCCACGCCGTCGCCGCGGGTGATTTGGCCGTCGCCGTCCACGTCGCGCAGGTTCTTGCGCCACAGGCGGTTGCCCTCGGTGAAGGTGAAGTCGTATCCGTCGGGGTTGGCCACCGGCACGAACCACAGCTCGGTGCGGTCGAGCACGTCCTTGAGCGTGCTCCGGTTGGCCACGACGTGCTTCAGCAGCCGCATGTCCACCTCGGCGGCGATCCACTCGCGGGCGTGCTGGGTGGCGGAGTAGAGGGTGGCGGGCTTGAGGCCGTCCGGCAGCAGCCGCGCGCCCGTGCTCACCTTGACGGCCAGGATGTCCTGGCCCTTGAGGGTCTTGCCGATGGACTGGAGCTTGACGATGTCCTTGTTGGCGTTCGCGACGGCCTTGAGCTGGTCGGCGATGCCGCCGGGCTCGGAGTAGGACTTCCAGACCGTGTAGCCGGAGGCCGCCTGCGCCTTGGCGGCCTGGAGCTGGGACTGGCCCTGCGGGTTGCGGACGAGCTGGGGCCGGTGGCCGAGCTTGGTCAGGGCGGCCAGGTCCACCTGGGCGGCGGTCAGCTCAAGGTGTTCCTTGTCCCCCTTGGTCTCCTGCCGGACGACGTCGAAGCCCTTCTCCCTGAGCGCCTGCGCGGTGCCGGGCGGGCTGTCGAGCTGGTAGAGCTCGATGCGGTCGCCGGCGGGGAGCGGGTCCACCGACGCGGCGGCCGGCAGGGCCACGAGGGAGGTGCCTAAACAGAGGAGCACGGCGGAGGCGAGGGTCAGTGATCGAGACACGGTCTGCCTTTCGCAGAGACGGAATCGATCGCCATCTCAGACCTTTGGAGCGATCTAGACAAGACCCAACTTTTGCCGCCCCGCCCGATCGGACAAACCGTACAAGTTTCGCCAAAGGTGCAGCAGTTCGGCCGTTCGGGTGGCACGGATCAAGATCATCTTCTATAGTTTCGGTCCGACTAGGTGGGGAGGGGACGGGTGTGAGAATCTGGCGGCTCGCCGTTCTCGTCGCCGCACTCGCCGGGCTGCTCGGACTGCCCGCCCCGTCGCCGGTCCTGGCCGCTCCCACCCCCGCCGAGCTGCGCAAGCTCACCAAGCAGGCGGCCCGGCTGAACGACCTCTACCGCGGCCAGATCCAGAGCCTGGAGGACCTGCGCGTCCAGGCCAAGAAGGCCACCGACACCTCGGGCGGGCTGCAGGCCCAGCTCAACGCCGCCCGCGCCGAGGTGAGCCGGATCGCCCAGACCTCCTACATGGTGGGGCCGCTCGACGGCGTCCGGCTGCTCACGCCCAGCACCGACCCGTACACGTTGCTCGGGCAGGCCGCCAACCTGACCCACATGGCCCAGGAGCGGGCCCATCGGGTCGAGAGCATCCAGAAGCTGATCGACAAGTCCAACGACGCCAAGATCAACGCCAGCGAGAAGATCGAGAAGATGCGCAAAGAGATCAAGGCGTTGGAGAGCAAGAAGGGCGAGATCCAGAAACTGCTCCAGAAGTACGGCTTCCAGCAGCCCGGCGGCGCCGAGGGCCTGACCCCCCGCATGATCTCCGTACGCGCCGAGATCATGGCGAACTTCCCCATGAAGTACGGCGTCGGCTGCCTGCGCCCCGGCGACCCCGGCGAGCACGGCAAGGGCCGGGCCTGCGACTTCATGATGTCCGGCGGCGGCAGGATGGCCGGCGGCTCCGACGGCGCCAACGGCGACGCGCTGGCCGCCTGGCTGATCAAGAACGGCGCGCGCATCGGCGTCATGTACATCATCTGGAAGCAGCGCTACTACGACATCAGGTCAGGCGGCGGCTGGGACCCGATGTCCGATCGCGGCGGCGTGACCGCCAACCACTACGACCACGTTCACGTCTCGGTGTTCTGACCCGTTTCCTGCGCGCGCAGGAACTCCCTGAACCAGTGGTAGGAGCGCTTCGGCGTGCGCCGCTGGGTGGCGAAGTCCACGTGGACGAGGCCGAAGCGCTGCTCGTAGCCCTCGGCCCACTCGAAGTTGTCCAGCAGCGACCAGACCAGGTAGCCGCGCACGTCCACGCCCTCGGCCATGGCCTGCCGCATGGCGGCGATGTGCCGGTCGAGGAAGTCGACGCGGGCCGCGTCGTCGACGGTGCCGTCCGCGGCCGGGACGTCCTGCTGGGAGCAGCCGTTCTCGGTGATCAGGATCGGGGGGAGCGCGGCGCCGTAGCGCGCCTTGAGGCCCGTGAGCAGCTCGCGCAGGCCGTCGGGGACGACCGGCCAGCCGAAGGCCGTGGTCGGGTGGCCCGTGATGCCCGCGTCCTGGAACGGCAGCCCCGCACCGGCCGGGGCGGCGATGCGGGTGGGGTTGTAGTAGTTGACGCCGAGGGCGTCCAGCGGGGCGGAGATGACGTCGAGGTCGCCGTCGCGCACGAAGTCCAGGGCGGGCGTGTACGCCGACAGGTCCGGGTAGCGGCCGAGCAGCACGGGGTCGTTGAACAGCCGGTTGTGCAGGACGTCGTACGCGTCGGCGGCCCGCAGGTCCGCCTCCTCCCGCGAGGCGGGCCAGACGGGCGTGCAGTTGTTGGTGAGCGCCACCTGCCGCGCGCCCGCCGCCCTGAGCGCCTGGACGGCCCGGCCGTGGGCGAGCAACTGGTGGTGCGCGGCGGGCAGCGCGCCGGTCATGAGCGCCCGGCCGGGGGCGTGCAGGCCCATGGCGTAGCCGTAGGCCATGTGGACGAACGGCTCGTTCAGGGTGATCCATAGCGGTACGCGGTCGGCCAGCCGGGCGGCGACCACGGCGGCGTAGTCGGCGAAGATCTCGCAGATGTCGCGGTCCATCCAGCCGCCGCGCTCCTCCAGGGCCTGGGGCAGGTCCCAGTGGAACAGCGTCGGCACCGGCTGGATCCCGGCCGCCAGCAGGGCGTCCACGAGGCGGTCGTAGAAGTCGAGGCCGCGCGCGTTCACCTCGCCCGCGCCCTGGGGGCGGACGCGGGGCCAGGAGATCGAGAAGCGGTAGGCGTTCACGCCGAGCCCGGCCATCAGCGCGACGTCCTCGCGCCAGCGGTGGTAGTGGTCGCACGCCACGTCGCCGGTGTGCCCGTTCCTGGTGCGGCCGGGCTCGTGCGCGAAGGTGTCCCAGACGGAGGCGCCTCGGCCGTCCTCGCGGGCGGCGCCCTCGATCTGGTAAGCGGCCGTGGCCGTGCCCCACAAGAACATGTTCGCCTCCTATGCGAGTGAGGCTCATGTTAACCCGAGGTCAAAGACCCTGACTCGCCCCGGCGGGAATTGCGCGAGGATGGGGCCATGACCAGTACCCTGCGCCGCCGGCCCGCCCAGCGCCGGAGTGTCGAGAGGGTGGAGCGGATGCTCGACGAGTGCGCGCTCCTGCTCGACGAGGTCGGCTACGACGCCCTGACCACGAAGGAGGTCGCGCGCCGGGCCGAGGTGCCCATCGGGACGTTCTACCAGTTCTTCCACGACAAACAGGGGCTGGTCAGGGCGCTGGCGCGGCGCAACCTCGAGGCGTTCCTGCAGCGGATCATCACCCGCATCCCCGAGGCCGACCTCGGCCACTGGACGGATCTGGTCGACCTGGCCATCGACGAGTTCGTCGACATGAAGCGCGCCACCCCCGGCTTCGCGGTGGTCGACTTCGGCGAGGTGCTCACCGCCACCGGCGACGACGGCAAGCGCTCGCTCGACGAGACGCACGAGAACAACGTCGTGGTGGCCGAGCGCCTGCGCGCCCTGTCGACGGAGCTGCTGGACGCCCCCGTCGGGCCGGGCCTCGACCGGGCGCTGCTGGTGGCGGTCGAGGCGACGGACGCGGTGCTGAAACTGGCCTTCCGCACCGACCCGGGCGGCGCTCCCGAGCTCATCGCCGAGTGCAAGCAACTGGTCCGCCGCTACCTGGCCGACCACCTGCCCTGAGGCTCAGCGGGCCGCGTCCATCCGCTCCCGCAGCGCCGCGTCCAGCTTGAGGCCGGTCGCGCCGATCGCCTCATCGAGCTGCTCGACCGTGGAGACCCCCACGATCGGCACGATCCCGCCGGCCGTCAGCCAGGCCAGGACGACCTGGTTCGGGGTCGCGCCCAGCTCACCGGCGATCTCGTTCAGGACGGCCAGCCGCCGGGTCGTGCCCGGGTGGTCGTAGCTCTCCGGCCTGGGCCGGTCGGGCCGCGTGTACGCGCCGAACATCAGCGTGTTGTACGCCCACAGCGTCAGGTCCGGCTCGGCGGCCAGGTAGTCGAGCGTGTCGTCCGTCACCAGCCGGTGCCCGGACTCGGCGAGCCTGGTGTCCGGGCGCGGGCGCAGATACGTGTGCCGGAGCTGCAGATGGCTGTACGGCAGCCAGCCGCGCGCCGCCGAGACGTTCCTGGCCCGTTCCAGCCGCCAGGCGGCGATGTTGCTGGCCCCGATGGCGCGGACCTTCCCGGCCTGGGCCAGCTCGTCGAACGCCCCCAAAGTCTCCTCAAGCGGGACAGAACGATCTTCGATGTGCGACCAATACACATCGATGTAGTCCGTCCGCAATCTCGTCAGGCTGCCCTCCACCCCCTTGGCGACGGCGGCGGCGGACAGCCCCTCGGCCGAGTCCAGCGTGGTGTCACCGGCGACGGTGGGCCGGCCGCCGACCTTCGTGCTGACGACGATCTCGTCCCGGTTGCCCCGGGCGGCCAGCCACGCGCCGATGGCCCGCTCGCTCTCGTCGCCCGAACGGCCCTCCACCCAGAACGGATAGTTGTTGGCCGTGTCGATCATGGTGCCGCCGGCGTCGGCGAAGCGGTCCAGGATGGCGAAGGTGGTGTCCAGATCAACGGCGGTGCCGAACGGGATCGTGCCGAGTGCGATGTCCATGGCGACGACTGTGGGACCTGGAGCGGACTCCATGTCAAGCGGTTGACCTGGAGCCCACTCCAGGTGAGATCCTGTGCGGGTGAGCGTGTACACACCGGCCGAGGCCGTCGAGGAGACCGGCTTCAGCATCGACACCCTTCGCTACTACGAGAAGATCGGCCTGCTGGAGCGCGTCGACCGCAACGCGGCAGGTCAGCGCAGGTTCAGCCAGGAGGACGTCGGGTGGCTGGGCATGGTCCGCTGCCTGCGTGACACGGGCATGCCCATCGCCACGATGCTGCGCTTCGCCGAACTCGTCCGCGCCGGCGACCACACCGTCCCCGACCGCATCAGGCTGCTGGAGGAGCACGACCGGCAGGTCCAGGGCCAGATCGCCAACCTCGCCGAGCGGCAGAGCTACATCCATCACAAGATTTCCTACTACCGCAGCCTGCTCTAGCCCTGCCTTTGCGGCCCGCTTGCTACATCTCGATCCATGGCTGGATCGAGTGGGGGGTGGCTCGACGTCCCGCTGAGCCGGGTCGCCAGGCTGTGCGCGGCGCTGCTGTTCGTCCTGCTCGCGCACATCACGATCGTCCAGTCGTTCGGCTCGTACGCGCTCAACGCCGACCGCAGGAACGAGCGCACGCTGATCGACCGCTACGGCCGCCCGCGCGGCGACATCCGCACCTACGACGGCACGCCCATCGCCATCAGCCGGCCCACCGGCGGCGAACCCTACCGCTACGACCGCTTCTACCCGCACGCCGAGCAGTACGCGGCCGTCACCGGCCACGTGGCGCTGCACCGCTCCACCGGCATCGAGCAGGCCCAGGACGCGGTGCTGTCCGGCGAGGACCCGAAGGTCAAGGTCAGGTCGCTGGTCGGCGAGGGGGCCGTCGAAGGGGCCGACCTGCGGCTGACGCTCCGCGACCGGGTGCAGCAGGCGGCCCACGAGGGGCTGCGGGCCGCCGGGATCCCCGGCGCGGCGGTCGCCCTCGACCCGGCCACCGGGGCGGTCCTGGCGCTGGCCACGTACCCGACGTACGACCCGAACGCGCTGGCCACCTTCGACCGCGGCCTGCTGGCGGAGACGATCCGGCGGCTCCGGCAGGACCCGGCGCAGCCCCTGCTCAATCGGGCGCTGAACCGGGTGTATCCGCCCGGGTCCACGTTCAGGCTGGTCACCACGGCGGCGGCGCTGGCCTCGGGGGAGTACACGCCGTCGGGCCCGGTGGACGCGCCGGCCCGGCTGCGGCTGCCCGGCGCGCCCCCGTACCTGGAGACCGGGCGGTGCGGGCACCGGCGGCCGACGCTCACGTACGCCTTCCAGACCTCCTGTGACACCGCCTTCGCCGCCATCGGGCTGCAACTCGGGCAGGACCTGCTGCGGGACCAGGCCGAGTCGTTCGGCTTCAACGCGGCCCACCTGCGCATCCCGCTGCCGGCGACGCCGAGCCGCTACCCGCTGGGCATGGACAGGACGCAGACGGCGCTGGCGGCCATCGGGCATCACGAGAACCGGGTGACGCCGCTGATGGTGGCCATGTTGTCGGCGGCGGTGGCCAACCACGGGGTGCTGATGCGGCCGTACCTGGTGGAGGAGGCGCGGCTGCCGGACGGGGCGGTGATCAACCGGGCCGCTCCGGTGCCGTACCGGACGGCCGTGCCGCCCGAACTGGCCCGTCACCTGGCCGCCATGATGACGTCGGTGCCGTCCGCGGACGGCTCGGGGGCGGCCACCTCGGGGATGGGGATGGCGCCGAAGTCGGGCGCGTCCGAGGTCGGGCCGGCCGAGAACGCGCTGGTCACGGCGTTCGCCCCGGCCGACGCCCCCGAGGTGGCGGTGGGCGTCGTGCTGGAGCGGCCGGGGGACGGGGCGACCGCGGTGGCGGCGATCGCCCGCGCGGTCATCGAGGCGGCGCTACGCTGACCGGCCACGGCTGAAGCGGTACGGATGTCACTTCTCCACCGGATAAGCCTGGGCGCGAAGCGTAGTTGATGACACACTCACGGTGATGCAGCGATTCCCGGAAATGAGCAACCTCCCGGCCGAGCCCAACGCCTTCGTGGGCCGGGAGTCCGATGTGGATGAGCTCGTGCACCTGATGCGCGTCTCCCGTGCCGTGACCCTGTGCGGGGCGGGCGGCATCGGGAAGACCAGGCTGGCCCTGCGGATCGCCGCCCGGATCGCCCCCGCCCATCCGGGCGGCGCGTTCCTCATCGAGCTGGCAGACCTGGAGAAGGGCCTGCTCAGAGCGGAGATCGGCGCGGCACTCGGCATCTCCGGCGACGTGGTCGAGACGATCGGCGAGCGGCGCGTGCTGCTGCTGCTCGACAACTGCGAACCGGTCATCGGGGAGTGCGCCGAGCTCTGCCGCGACCTGCTGCGGGCCTGCCCCGGCGTGACGGTGCTGGCCACCAGCCGGGAGCCGCTGCGGGTGCCGGGCGAGACGGTGTGGCGGGTGCCGCCGCTGTCGGTGGTGGGTGCGGAGAGCGAGGCCGTGCGGCTGTTCGTGACCAGGGCCGGCGCCGCCAGGCCCGGCTTCGAGCTGACCGCCGAGACCCGGCCGCTGGTCGTGGAGCTCTGCCAGGCGCTCGACGGGCTGCCGCTGGCGATCGAGCTGGCCGCCGCGCTGGTCCGGGTGCTGTCGGTGGGCCAGCTCGTCGAGCGGCTGGACCACCGGTTCCGGCTGCTGGCCGGCGGGGCGCGGACCGCTCCGGCCCGGCACCGTACGCTCAGGGCGGCCGTGGACTGGAGCTACCGGCTGCTCAGCCCGCAGGAACGGCTGCTGCTGCGCCGTACCGCCGCCTTCCGCTCCGCCTGGACGCTGGACCTGGCCGAGTGGGTCTGCTCCGGTCCCGGCCTGGCCGAGGAGGAGGTGCTGCCCCGGCTCTGCGACCTGGTGGACAAGTCGCTGGTCGTGCTCGACGGGGAGGTGGCCGGGCAGGCGCGTTACCGGCTGCTGGAGACCGTCCGCGAGTACGCGCTGGAGCAGCTCGCCGAGTCCGGCGAGGAGGCCGAGCTGCGCCGCCGGCACCTGACGGCGCTGGCCAGGCTGGCGGCCAGCTTCAAGGAGTCGCTGGCCCCCGGCGTGCGCACGTCGTGGCCCGTGGTCGAGCGGTACATCAACCTGTTCGACGGGCTCAAGGCCGAGGCGAACGCCGCCTGCGACTGGTCGATCGCCGTCGGCATGCCGGAGACCGCGCTCACCCTGCTGACCGACATCCGCTTCCTGCTGATCGGCAGCGGGCGCAAGCTCGACTCGACCGAGCGGCTCGACCGGCTGCTCGCCCTCGACGCCCCGCAGGTGCCGTCCGGGCTGCGCGGGCGGGCCACGATCGTGCGCGGCGAGCTGGCGCTGGCCGCCGGCGACTTCGAACCGGCCACCCGGCACATCCGCGCCGGGCTCGAACTGTGCGCCACCGCCAGGGACGTGTACGGCCAGGCCGTCGGCACGATCGCGCTGGCCCAGCTCACCGGCGAGCAGGACATCCTCGACCACGCCCTCGACACGGCCAGGCAGTCGGGCGACCTCATCCTGGAGTCGCTGGCCCAGGGCACGCGGGCGCGCTTCGGCCTGCACCAGGGCCGCCTGCACGAGGCGCAGCGCGCCTACCAGGCGGTGCTGACGATCAGCGAGGAGCTCGACAACCACTACGGCCAGACGTTCGGCCACATCGGCCTGGCCCAGGTGGCCAGGAAGACGGGCGACGCCGGCACCGCCAAGCGGCACTACGAGTCGGGGCTGCGCCTGCTGCGCCGGGTGGACGCCAGGCAGCAGATCGTGAGCTGCCTGGCCGGGCTCGGCCGGGTGGCGCTCGACCAGGGCGACCTGGTGGAGGCCAGGGCCAGGCTCACCGAGGCGCTGATGCTGAGCCGCGACGCGGGCCTGCGGGCCGGCACCGCGCGCCGGCTGGAGGCGTGGGCCGGGCTGGTCACCGCCGAGGGCGATCACCGGCGCGCGGTGCTGCTGGTGGCGGCGGCGGTGACGCTGGGCGGCCGGCAGCCGGACGCGCGCACCGAGGACGTGCTGCGCCCGGCCCGCGACAGCCTCGGCGGGGCCGTCGTCAGCGTGTTGTGGGCGGAGGGCACCGCGCTGAGCGCCGACCAGGCCGTGGCCTGCGCGCTCGAAGGCGACCTGCCCGAGCCGCCGCCCGAGCCCGTCGTGCCGGTCACCCAGGACAGCAGGCTCACGCCCAGGGAGCAGGAGATCGCCGACCTGGTCGCGCGGGGGCTCAGCAACAAGGCGATCGCCGACGAGCTGGTGATCAGCCCGGCCACCGTGGCGCGGCACGTGGCCAACATCCTCGCGAAGCTCGGCTTCTCCACACGTACACAGATCGCCGCATGGGTGGTCGGCAGCCGCTGAGCTTCTACACACCCCGTGTACATCGTCGAATGGCCATGTCAGAGCATGTGCGGGCAGCCTCTGCAGGCTTACCGTTTCTTCCGTGATCGACCGCACCGCGCGTACCTCGCACCAACTGGAGGGGACGCCGCGGCCGATCGGTCGGGGACGTCACGCGTCCACGCGGGGCTGGGCCTTCTCGGAGGGGTGGGGGTCCGGCTCCGGACGCGTGACAGCGGGCTCGAGTCGCGCAGGGCTCGGGCCCGCCCACCCGCGACCAGACCTCTTCGCGCGAATGGACAGCCGCCTACATACATCGGTGGATGCTCGTGCCGTGCCCGCGGTCGTACGTTGACGGGCATGAAACCCACCGCCTCGACCACCGGCACTGTGATCCACGAAGTGTTCAGCCGGGCCTACGAGCGCGGCGACCGTCCCGCCCTCGTCGATCTGCGCGGTGGCCACGTCTACGGTTATCGCCGGCTGGTGACGGAGGTGACCAGGGCGGCGTCCGGGCTCGTGCGCAGGGGCGCCCGGCGTGATCAGGTGGTGGGCGTACATGTCTCCTCGGCCGGCGCCCAGACGCTGGCGGTGCACACGGTGGTGGCGGCCGGCGGGGTGGCGGCGCCGATCGATCCGGGGACAGGCGCGTACGAGATGGCGGCGTGGTTGCGTGAGTGCGACGCCCGCGTCCTGATCACCACGCCCGATCTGGCCGAGACGGCGATCCTGGCGGCCGAGGAGTCGCGGGTGCGCCAGGTCGTCTCGCTGGGCCCGGCGCTCGACACGCTCGACTTCCGCTGCCTGCTCGCGCTGGAGCCCACCGCGCTGCCCGCGCTCGACGCCAAGCGGCAGTGCGCGCTGCTGCTCGCCTGCGGCGACCGGCTCTCCCACGCCGGCCTGCTGGCCAGGATGGCCGCGCTCGACCTGCCCGTGCGCCTGGCCGAGACCGACGTGGTGCTGACCACGTGGCTGCCCGACGGCGGCTGCGACCTGACCGCGCTGGTCGCGCTGGGCATGTCGAAGGGCGCGCTGGTGGTCGCCGCGGACGGCGGCGACCTGGCGGGCACCAGCCACGACTTCGGCGTCACGGTCGTGACGAGCCCCGACGGGACGCTGGAGCGCGTCGGCTGACAGTCGAATATGCGGAGCTGTTACCGCCGATCCCTTGACTCCGCGCGGCCTGAAGTGGGTTGATAGCCGTTGTTGACAACGTTGTCAAATCACCTACTTCGGGGGGATTCGAAGGGATGGTGTGGGATGCGACGGTGGTTGGCGGCCGTATCGATCACGATGGCAAGCGTGCTCGCCCTGGCGGCCTGCGGAGGCGGTGGCGGGGGCGCGGGGCAGCCGGCGCAGTCGCCCGCGGCGAGCGGCGGCGGGAAACAGCAGGTTGAGGTCTTCTCCTGGTGGACGGGCCCGGGTGAGGCCGACGGCCTCCAGGCGATGAGAAAGATCTTCGAGGAGAAGAACCCGAACTACACCTTCTTCGACGCGGCGGTGGCCGGCGGCTCCGGTGACAAGGCCAAGGCGCTGCTGCAGTCGAAGCTCCAGGCGGGCACCCCGCCCGACACCTTCCAGGGGCACGCGGGCGCCGAGTTGCAGGGCTACATCAAGGCCGGGAACCTGGAGGACCTGACCCCGCTCTACGACGAGCTGAAGCTCAAGGACGTCTTCCCCGCGCAGCTCATCGAGCAGATCAGCGTCGACGGCAAGATCTACTCCGTGCCGGTGAACATCCACCGCTCGAACGTCCTGTGGTTCAACCCCTCCGTGCTCAAGGACGCCGGGGTCGCCGCCGCGCCGAAGACGATCGAGGAGTTCATCGCGGCGCTGGAGAAGGTCAAGGCCAAGGGCAAGATCCCGCTGTCGATCGGGTCGGAGTGGACGGTCACCCACCTGATGGAGAGCGTGCTGCTCGGCACCCTCGGGGCCGACGCCTACAACGCGCTGTTCAAGCCGGGCGCCGACTGGACCGGCCCGCAGGTGACCACGGCGCTGCAGAACTTCGCCAAGATCATGGAGTACGTGGGCGACCCGCAGGACGACTGGCAGCCCGCGGCCAAGCAGGTGGCCGACGGCGACGCGGCCTTCAACATCATGGGCGACTGGGCGTACGGCTACTTCCACAACCCGCCGGAGGGCGGCCTGGGCAAGACCTCGAAGCAGGACTTCGACTGGGCGCCGTCGCCGGGCACCGAGGGCACCTACCTGTGGTTGTCCGACAGCTTCACCCTGCCCAAGGGCGCCAAGAACCGTGACGGGGCGATGGCCTGGCTGAAGGTCGCGGCCAGCAAGGAGGGCCAGGACGCCTTCAACCCGCTGAAGGGCTCCATCCCCGCCCGCAAGGACGCCGACCAGGCCCTGTACACCGACTACCTGGCCGACGCGCTGAAGGACTGGTCGAGCGACAAGCTCGCCGGGTCGATCCAGCACGGCGTGGCGGTGAACCAGCCATGGCTGGCCGCGATCAACGAGGCGGTCGGGCTGTACATCGGCAGCAAGGACGTCAAGGCGCTGCAGCAGGGCCTGGCCGACGCGGCCACCGCCAACGCGCAGTGATTCGAGAATGCGGCAGGGGCGCGCGTCCCTGCCGCATCCACGGGAGGACACGCTTGTGAGGCGGGCACGCACCTGGCTGCCCGGACTGCTCCTCGTCACGCCGTCGATCGTGCTGATCGGCGTGTTCGTGTACGGCATGCTCGGCTGGAACTTCCGGGTCGCCATGACCGACCAGCACGACGCGGTGTCCGAGGGGCGGTTCGTGGGGCTGGAGAACTTCGTCGAGATCTGGGACCTGCCCCGATGGCACCTCTCGGTGAACCACGCGATCATGTTCACGATCGTGTTCGTGCTGGGGGCGCTGGTGCTCGGCTGGCTGCTGGCGTTCCTGATGGAGAAGGGGATCAGGGGCGAGGGGACGTTCCGGGCGATCTACCTGTTCCCGATGGCGATCTCGTTCGTGGCGACCGGCATCGTGTGGCGGTGGCTGATGAACTCGGGCACGGGGGAGCGGGCGGTCGGGCTGAACCGGCTCTTCGACTGGATCGGGCTGCCGCAGTGGCAGTGGTTCCGGGATCCGGACTGGGGGATGGCCGCGATGGCGATCCCGGCCGTCTGGCAGATGTCCGGATATGTCATGGCACTCTTCCTGGCGGGATTCCGGGGCGTGCCCGAGGAACTGCGCGAGGCCGCGCGGGTGGACGGCTGCGGCGAGTGGGGCGTCTACCGGCACGTGGTGCTGCCGCTGCTGCGGCCGGTCACGCTGTCCGCGCTGATCATCCTGGGGCACATCTCGCTGAAGGTGTTCGACCTGATCGTGGCGGTGTCCGGCAAACAGATCATCACCGACGTGCCCGCGGTGTTCATGTGGGTGGCGGTCTTCGACTCCAACGACCCGGCCAAGGGGGCCACGATCGCGTCGTACATCGTGCTCAGCGTGGCGGTCTTCGTGATCCCGTACCTGATCTGGTCGGTGCGTAAGGAGAGGCGCTCATGACGGCGGTCGCCGGGCGCAGGGCGGCGGTCTTCGGATGGGCCCGCTTCGGCCTGCTGATCCTGTTCGTGCTCGTCTTCCTGATCCCGATCTACGTGCTGCTGGCCACCAGCTTCAAGCCGCTCACCGAGGCCGACCCCGGCCAGGCGTGGAACCTGCCGCAGACCTGGACGACCGAGGCGTGGCGGGTGGCGTGGGAGAAGCTCGCCCCCGGCCTGTGGAACAGCGTGCTGCTCGCCGTCCCCGGGTCGCTGCTGTCGTGCGCGCTCGGATCGATGAACGGGTACGTGCTGTCCAAGTGGCGCTTCCCCGGGGCGGACGTGCTGTTCACGCTGTTCCTGTTCGGCATGTTCATCCCGTACCAGGGGGTGATGATCCCGCTGGTGCAGCTCCTCGTCTCCATCGACCAGGCAGCCGGGCTGCAGGGCGTCTTCTACGGCGGGATCCCCGGCCTGGTGCTGGCCCACGTCGTGTACGGCATCCCGATCTGCACGCTGATCTTCCGCAACTACTACGTGACGATCCCCGACGAGCTGATCGAGGCGTCCCGGGTGGACGGGGCCGGCATGCTCCGGGCGTACTGGTCGGTGGTGCTGCCCGTGTCGGGGCCGGCCATTGCCGTGGTGATCATCTGGCAGTTCACCTCGCTGTGGAACGACTTCCTGTTCGCCGTCTTCCTGACCGGGCCGACGAGCTGGCCCACGACCGTGATGCTGAACAACATCGCGGGCGCGCAGGCCACCCCGTACAGCCAGCAGATGGCCGCGGCCGTGCTGGCGTCCGTCCCGACGATGCTGATCTACGTCCTGCTGGGCCGGTTCTTCATGCGCGGGCTCATGGCGGGGGCGCTGAAGGGGTAGCTCATGGGGTCGCGACGTGGGCGAGCGGTTCGCCGCGCACGTAGCGGGCCACGTCGGCGGCCACGATGGCGGCGGCCTTCATCGCCGTCTCCTTGCTGGCCCCCGCCAGGTGCGGGGTCATGACCAGGTTCGGCGTCGTGAGCAGGCGGGAGCCCGGCGGGATGGGCTCCTCGGGGAAGACGTCCATGGCGGCGCCGGACAACTGGCCCGAGTCGAGGGCGTCGCACACCGCGTCGTAGTCGAGCAGCGCGCCCCTGGCGCAGTTGACCAGGACCGAGCCGCGCGGCATGGCGGCGATCTCGGCGGCCCCGATCAGGCCGGTGGTCTCCGGGGTGGCGCGGGCGTGCAGGGAGACGAACAGCGAACGTTCGAGCAGCTCGGGCAGCTCGACCTGGTTGGGGGCGGAGGCCACGTACGGGTCGTGCACGAGCACCTCCGCGCCGAAGCCCTCCAGCATGCGGGCCACCCGGCGGCCGATCGCCCCGTAGCCGATCAGGCCGGCCGTGTTGCCCTCCAGCTCGGGGCCGACGTTGTCGTAGGTGTAGTAGTCGCCCCGCCACACGCCCCCCGCCAGGTCGGCGTGCGTCTGGGGGATGCGCCGGGTGGCGGCCAGCAGCATGGCCAGCGTGTGCTCGGCGGTGGCGACCGCGTTGCGGCCGGGCGCGAACGTCACCGCGACCCCGGCCCGCGCCGCCGCCTCCAGGTTGGCGTTGACGGGGCCGCCCCGGCTCACGCAGAACAGCCGTAGATCGGGCGAGGCGTCCAGGACGCGCTTGGTCAGCGGGGCCATCTGGGTCACGCACACCTCGACGCCGCGCAGCGCCTCGATCAGCTCCGACTCCACGTCGGAAGCCTCGTCCACCTCGCCCACCCGGCCGAACGGCTCCAGCGGCCACGGCAGCGTCAGCTCGCGGAAGTCCACCTCTCCCGGGACCGCGCGCCTGAGCGCGTCGATGAGCAGGCGGTTCTGGACGAAGTGGTCGCCTGCGGCAAGGACTCGGATGGTCAACGAACGGCTCCAATCGGGGAGTTGTACTGCAGCAGCGCCACTCTGTCCGCGCCGGGCCCCGTGAGGCGCAGCTCGGTCAGGGCGCAGTTGTCCAGGCGCGGGAACAGCCGCCGGTACTCGCCCAGCGGCACGCCGACGAGCCGGCACAGGGCCAGCCTGATGGCGGTCGTGTGCGCGACCACCAGGACGCGGCCGTCGGGGTGGGCGGCCGAGATGTCGCGCAGCGCGGCGGCGAACCGGTCGGCGGCCAGGTGCGGGTCCTCGCCGCCGGGGAGCGGGTGCGCGGCGGGGTCGGCCTCGAACGCGGCGCGGGCCTCGGGGAAGCGGGCCTTCATCTCGGCCGAGGTGAGGCCGTCGCCCTGACCGAAGTCCAGCTCCCGCAGCCGCTCGTCGACGCGCACCGGCAGCCCGGCCCCACGCTCGCCCGCGGCGGTCTCGGCGGTGATCCTGGCCCGGCTGAGCGGGGAGGACCACACGGCCGCCAGCCCCGCTCCCGCCGCCCAGCCGGCCAGCAGCACGGCCTGGTCGTGGCCGCGCCGGGTCAGCTCGACGTCGGTGAGGCCGGCGTAGCGGTTCTCGGCGTGCCAGACGGTCTCGCCGTGGCGGACGAGCACGAGGTCGGTCATCGGGTGGTCCTCTCACGGGCGTGCGCGGCGACGGTCGCGTCGAGCCAGCCGCGCCGTTCCAGCTCGGTCACGAACCGCAGGTACGGCTCGCGCAGGTCGGCCCCCGACGGCTCGACGACCGCCCGGGTCCTGATCATCCTCGCCGGGTCGCCGCCCGCCAGGACGGCCATGCCCAGCGCCGGCTCGGCGTTCTCCCGCAGCGTCACCGGACGTCCCAGGACGTCGGCCCGGAGCCGGGTCCAGTACGCGCTCCTGGTCGCGCCGCCGGTCAGGACGATCTCACCGTCCACGGGAGCGCCGAGCAGGTCGAGGTAGTCGAAGCACAGGCGCTCCACGAAGGCCGCCCCGAGCAGGACGGCCGTGTAGCGCCCGACGTCGTCGCCCGGGTCGCCGAGCGTGAAGGTCTCGGCCTCGGGGGCGGCGAAGGGGAAGCGCTCGCCGCGGGACACGAGCGGGTAGGTGACAGCGGGGGGCGTGCCGTTCGCGTCCGGGCCGTAGCGGGCCGCCGCGCGGGCGCTCAGCGCGTCGAGGTCGCGGCCCGGCAGGTCGCGGGTCAGCGCGCCCGCTCCCGTGCTCGACGCCCCGCCGGGCAGCCACGAGCCGTCCGGGGCGCGGTGCGAGTAGACCACCCCGAGCGGGTCGTGGATCAGCTCCCTGGTCACGCCCTTCAGCACGAGCGTCGTGCCCAGCACCGAGTTCCAGCTCCCCGGCCGCAGGGCGCCCGCGCCGAGCTGGGCCGCGCAGCCGTCGGTGGCGCCGGCGAGCACCGGCGTGCCGGCGGGCAGGCCGGTCTCCTCGGCCGCCGCCGGGCACACCACGCCGAGCCGGACGCCGGGGCGCACCACCTCGGGCAGGATCTCGCCGGGCACCCCCAGCGCGTCGAACACCTCCGCCGGCCAGCGTTCCTCGACGAGGTCCACGCCGGTCTTGAGCGCGTTGCTCAGGTCGGTGGCCACCGCGTGGCCGGTCAGGCGGCGGTTGACGAAGTCGTTCTGGTGGCAGAGCCGCAGGTCGCGGGCGTCGGCGGGGGTGTCGCGCAGCAGCCACAGCAGCTTCGGCAGCGCCCAGTTGGGCTGCATGCGCCGGTAGCCGAGCCGCTCCCACACCGGCGCGCCCACCTCGTTGACGAGGGAGGCGTCGGCGCGGCGGTCGTCGTACATGAGGGCGGGCGTGCGCGGGCGTCCTGAGCCGTCCGTGAGCAGGATCGTGCCGGACGTCGCGGCCACGGCCACACCCGCGATCGGCCCGCCGGCCGCGCGCGCCGCCTCGCGGGTGGCGGCGGCCAGCTCGCGCCACCACTGCTCGGGGTCCTGCTCGTGGCGGGGCCCGTCGCGGTGGCTGGTCAGCGGGCGGCTGCCGGTTCCGAGCACGCGGCCGTCGCCGGTGACGGCCATCGCCCGTACGCTCTGCGTCCCGAGGTCGATGCCGATCCACACGCTCATGCGCGGCCCCGCAGTTCGCTCAGCAGCGGCCACGTGCGGGCGGTGTCGCCGCGCAGCGTGCGGAAGTCCTCGAACAGCCGGTCGTAGCGGGTCCGGCGGGCGGGATCGGGTTCGACCGCCGGGCGCAGCCGTACGTGCTCGGCGGCGGCGGCCTCGACGGACGTCGCGGCCCCGGTGGCGACCAGCCCCACCAGGTACGCCCCGCGCGCCCCCACCTCGGCGTCGGCCGAGCGCTGCACGGGCAGCCCGGTGACGTCGGCGATCAGGCTCAGCCAGGTGGCGCTGGCCGAGCCGCCCCCGCACACGCGCAGCTCGGACGGCGACGCCCCGGTGGCCGCCAGGCAGTCGCGGATGACCATGGTGAGCCCTTCGAGCACCGCCCTGGCCACGTCCTCGCGGCCGTGCTCGAACGACAGGCCCAGCAGCGCCCCTCGCGCCAGCGGGTCGGAGAACGGCGCCCGCTCACCGGCGGGCGACAGGTACGGCAGGAACGCCAGCCCGCGCGCCCCCGGCTCGCTCAGCATCGCCAGCTCGCCCAGCCCGGCGGGCTCCGGCAGCCCCAGCAGCCGGCACGTCCACTGCACCACCTCCGTGCCGGCGAACGTCGGGAAGGCCCGCAGGTAGCCGCCGGGCAGCGCGATCGTGATGCCGACCGGCTCGCCCTCCAGGCCGGGGTCGCCGACGACGACCTCGGTGCAGAGCGTGGTGCCGAGGATGCCGCACGCCTGCCCCGGCCGTACGGCCCCCGCGCCGAGCGCGGTCGAGGCGATGTCGTAGGGGGCCAGCACGACGGGCGTGCCGGCGGGCAGGCCGAGCGTGGCGGCGGCGTCCGCGCTCAGCCCGGCGACGGGGCAGGGCCGGATCGGGGGGAGCAGCCGCTCGGCCCACTCCAGGCCGAACAGGGCGAGCAGCGACGGCGCGTAGGCCCGCGCCCGCAGGTCCATGAACGGGGCGGAGGCGTCGGACTCGTCGGCCGCCAGTTCCCCGGTCATCCGGGAGAAGATCCACCCGCCGCAGGTCAGCAGGGTGGACGACCGCTCCAGCCGTTCGGGGTCGTGCGCGCGCAGCCAGGTGAGCACGGCGTGCGGCAGCCCGGACGCGGCCGACGAGCCGTTCACCCGGAACGCGGTGGCGGCGAGCCCGTCGCGGGTCCAGGCGTCCACGACGGAGGCGGCCCTGGCGTCGTTCCAGAGGATCGCGGGGCCGGTGGGCCGGCCGCTCGCGTCCACCAGCCAGCAGCCGTCGCCCTGTGCGGTGACCGCGACGAAGTCCGCCCCGCCGAGCTGGGCCGCGACGTCGCGCACGGTGGCCGCGACCGCCTCCCAGACGGCGTCCATGTCCTGCTCGGCGTGTCCGGGAGCGGGCCGGGACACGCCGGTCTCGCGCCGGGACACGGCCGCCTCGACGCCGGCGGAGTCGTACCCGACGGCCTTGATGACCGTGGTTCCGGCGTCCACGCAGATGATCGCCATCAGGCCCTTCCGTGTGAGGTCCGCGACCGGCGCGAGACGGAGTCGACGACCACGGCGAGCAGCAGCACCGCCCCGGTGACCACGAACCGGATCGAGGAGTCGAGGTTGAGCAGGGTCAGGCCGCTGGAGATGGACTGGATCACGATGATGCCCAGCAGCGCGCCGAAGGCCGTGCCGCGCCCGCCGAACAGGCTGGTCCCGCCGATGACGGCCGCCGCGATGGCGTTGAGGTTGACGTCGCCCGCGCCGCTGCTCTGGTTGGCCGCCGCCAGCCGGGCCGCGGCCAGGATGCCGCCGACCGCGGCGAACGTCGAGCAGAGCACGAACACGGAGGTGTAGACGGCCCTGACGTTGATGCCCGCCCGGCGTGCCGCCTCGACGTTGCCGCCGACGGCGTAGACCGCGCGGCCCCACTTCGTCCGCGACAGCAGGTAGTGCATGACCAGCACCAGCGCCACGAAGAAGACGAACATCCAGCCCACGCCGCGGGTCTGCCCGAGGTACCAGACCACGAACGCCAGCACCGCCAGCAGCGCCACGCTCCGGACGGCCAGCGTCGTGACGCTCCTGGCCGACAGCCCGGCGGCGCGCCGCTCGCGCGCGTGCAGGTAGCCGGTGGCGAACAACCAGACGGCCGCGACGACGGCGAACGTGTACGACAGCCAGTCCGGCACGAAGTCGAGCTGGGCGAAGCTCACCACGCCCGAGTCGAACGGCAGGTTGATCGAGCCCTTGGTGCCCAGCACGTACAGTTGCAGGCCGAGGAAGGCAAGCAGCCCGGCCAGCGTGATCACGAAGCTGGGCACGCCGAACCGGTTGAACAACTGCCCGTAGAGCCAGCCGATGACCGCGCCCAGGAGCACCGCCGCCGCGATGGCCAGCCAGACCGGCAGCCCCTCGCCGACGAACAGCACCGCGAGCACCGCTCCCGACAGCCCGCTGACCGAGCCCACGGACAGGTCGATCTGGCCCACCAGCAGCACGCACACGATGCCGAGCGCGATGACGCCGACGGCGGCGGACTCCAGGGTGAGGTTCACCAGGTTCGCGCTGGACAGGAAGATCGGGTTCAGGATCTGGAACACCGACCAGATGACGATGAGCCCCACCACGACCGGGATGACGCCCAGGTCGCCGCCGCGGGCCCGCTCGACCACGTCGGAGAGGGCGCCGCGCAGCCCCTCGCCGGTGCGCAGCCGCTCGTCCTGGCGGTCGGTCGCCGTTGTGGTCACGAGGTCTGCCCCCTTTGCGCCCGCCGGGACACCACGTTGTCGGTGGCGCCGGTGATGGCGGCGATGATGTCCTCGGAGGTGACGCCGTCCACGTCGAACACCCCGTTGTTGCGTCCGAGCCGGAGCACCACGACGGTGTCGGCGACGGCCTTCACGTCCGCCATGTTGTGACTGATCATGATGACGCCCAGGCCGTTCTCGCGCAGCCGCTCGACCAGGTTGAGCACCTCGGCCGTCTGGGCGACGCCGAGCGCGGCGGTGGGCTCGTCCAGGATGATGACCTTGGGGTCGCCGAGCAGCGAGCGGGCGATGGCGACCGTCTGGCGCTGGCCGCCGGACAGCGCCGCGACCGGCACCCGCACGCTCGGGATCTTGGCGGAGAGCTGGCGGAGCAGCTCCCACGAGCGGGTCTCCATGGCCACGTCGTTCAGCCGCAGCGGGCGGATCTCCTGGCCGAGGAACAGGTTCTGGATGACGTCGAGGTTCTCGCAGAGCGCGAGGTCCTGGAAGACCGTGGCGATGCCCAGCTTGTGCGCGGCGGCCGGGCTGGGGATCACCACCTCCCGGCCCTCGAACGTGATCGTGCCCGCGTCCGCCGGATGCACCCCCGACAGGATCTTGACCAGCGTCGACTTGCCCGCGCCGTTGTCGCCCACGACGGCGACGACCTGGCCGGCCGCGACGTCGAGCTCGATGTCGGTGAGCGCGGCCACGGCGCCGAAGGTCTTGCTGATCCCGCGCAGCGACAGGACGCTCATCACTTGATCCCGAGCTCGTCGCAGCCCTTGGCGTACTCTCCGGAGCAGACGTCGGCGGCCTTCATGATGCCGCTGTCGAACAGCACTTCCTTGACGTTCTCCTTGGTCACGACCGTCGGGACGAACAGCTCGGACGGCGTGTCGTAGAGCTGCGTCTTGCCCGCGGGCTTCCTGCCCTGCATGAACTCCCAGGCCACGTTCGCCGACGCCTCGGCCACGATCTTGATGGGCTTGGAGATCGTGTTGTACTGGTCGCCCGAGATGATCCGCTGGGCGGCGGCCACCTCGGCGTCGTTGCCGGTGACCGGCGGCACGTCCACGCCGGCGGCCTTGAACGCGGCGATCGAGCCGCCGCCGGTGCCGTCGTTGGCCGCGACCACGCCGACGATCTGGTCCTTGAACTGGGTGATCTGGCCGCTGACCCAGGTCTGCGCCTTCTCGGGCTGCCAGTCGGGGGTGTCGTACTCGGCCAGCAGCTTGAACCCGCTCGAGTCCACCGCGCTGTGAATGCCCTTCTTGATCAGCCCGGCCGCCGCGTCCGTGGGCGAGCCGTTGACCTGGAGGATGCCGCCTTCCGCCTGCTCCGCCTTGAGGTGGTCCACCAGGGACTGGGCGATCAGGGAGCCGATCTTCTCGTTGTCGAACGAGATGTAGTAGTCGGCCGGTGTGGCCGGGATCGGCCGGTCGTAGGCGATGATCGGGACCTGCTGCGCCTGCGCGGACTTGACGATGGTGGCCGCGGCGGCGGAGTCGACCGGGTCGATCACGATGGCCTTGACGCCCTGGGCCAGCGCGGAGTTGGCCTGTTGCTGCTGCTTGGAGGCGTCGGAGTCGGCGTTCTGGTAGATGACCTCGCAGGTCGGGCAGAGCTGCTTCATCCTGGCCTCGAACAGGGGCTTGTCCTGCAGCTCGTACCGGGTCGAGGCGAGGTCGGGCATGAGGAAGGCGACCTTGGCGTTCTCGACGCCGCCGGTGCCCCCGCCGGTACCTGCGCCGGAGTCGGAGCCTGAGCCGCAGGCCGCCAGTAGCGAGCTTGCGAGCACTGCCACCGCGGCGAACGCTGAGGTCCGCATCTGAGCTCTGTTCACGGGTTGATTCCTCACTTACGCCGGGTTATGAACGCACCTGCCCCCGACACAGGGAACGCCTTCACTCGAGCGCACACCCTGTGGTGCGGCTCACGTTAGCGCGCGTTCAGAAACTTTGTCCAGCAAAAGTGTTCAGAGCTGATGGGTGGCCGCGAGCAGGCCCTCCGCGGTCGGCGTGTCCGTGACCAGCAGGTTGAAGAAGCCGCCCTTGGCCCCGGCCACGATCGAGAGCACCTTCTCCGCCCCGACCGCGACGGCGATCGTGTGCGGGATGCGGCGCAGCTCCTCCGGCTCGGCGGCCACCAGGCGCTCGCTGCCCGGGTAGGTGACCGGCGCGCCGTCGCGGTCGTAGATCCGCATGCACACGTCGCCCACGGCCTGGCGCAGGCCCTCGGCGTCGCGGGGCATCAGGGACGGCACCATCTGCCTGGTCAGCGGCGGCGAGCCGATGCCCACGACCGCGCACTTGGCGTGCGCCCACAGGTCCATCACCCGGCGCACCGAGGGCTCGTGCTGCAGCGAGTAGAACAGCTCGGGGCCGGGCAGCGCGGGCGCGTAGAGGTAGGCGGGCACGCCGCCCGCGCGCTCGGCCAGGACGCGGGTGGTCTCGTTGGTCTGGAACCAGGGCTGCGGCTCCTCCTGGCCGCCCACGGCGGGGGCGATCGTGACGCCCGGGTACCGGCCGAGGCCCTCGCGGGCGCACTCGTACACGGTGGTGCCGGAGGAGACCAGCACGACGTCGCCCGACTCCAGCCCGACGGCGGCCAGCGCGCGGGCCACGCCCGGCGCCAGCCACGGGCCCAGCGCCGGGCCGCTGACCTTGGGGACCAGGTAGACGCGGTCGAGGCCGAGCGCCTGCGCCACCTCGGCCGCCAGCGGGCCGTCGCCGAGCGCGGCCGGGCGGTGCACCTTGATCTCGACGATGCCCTGCCTGCGGGCCTCGGTGAGCAGCCGGCTCACGGTCGCCCTGCTCACGCCCAGGCGTTTGGCGATGTCGCCCTGGGTGGCGTCGTCCAGGTAGTACTGCTGGGCCGCCGCGTACATCAGCTCGTGGGGGAACCTGGCCTGAGCCTCGGGGGCGACGTCGGCGGCATTCATGCGCGCGCTCCTGGGATGCGATGCGTGAACAGATTTGCAGAACTGATGCGCAACCACTATAGCTTCGTGCTTCCCGCAGCACAGGCTAGCCGTTGACCAACGCGTCGCCGAGCGGGGTACGGGCGTACAGGACGCTGCGGCCCGTGCGCGTGCCCGCGATCAGGCCCGTCCGGCGCAGCGCCGCGATGTGGCCGCCCGTGGTGCCCACACTCTGCCCGAGCAGCGCGGCGAGCTGGGTGGTGGTGGCCGGCTCGGCCAGCTCGGCCAGGACGCGGGCGCGGCTGCGGCCGATCAGCCCCGCCAGGTGCCGGTCCGGCGCGCGCTCGGGAGCCCCGGTGCCCCGCGCGGGATAGACCATCGCGTACGGCCAGGCGTCCTCCAGGTACGCGCCGATGCGGCCGACGAACGCGGACGGCAGGAAGAGCAGCCCCTTGCCGTCCAGCCTGACGGACCGGCCGGGGGAGACCAGCTCCAGCTCGATCCGGCCACCGGCCCGCCAGCGCACCTGGGGGCTGAGGTCCTCCAGCGCCGTGCCCCAGCCGTAGGCGGCCAGCCGCCCGGCCCGGTGCACCACGTCGCGCTGCAACGTCGCGCGCAGCCGCGGCCAGTCGTGGGACAGGATCCGCGTCCACAACGCCTCGTACGCCCGCGCGAACCGGGCCACCACCTCCGGCCCGAGCAGCAGCTCCCTGACCCAGGACGGCACGGGAGGCCGCTGGGCCAGCACCCGCCGGATCTCCGCGTGCGCCTGGGCCGGCGGCGTGGCGCGCACGGCGGCCAGTTCCTCCTCGAACGGCACGTCCGCGGCGGTGGGCGGGGGCGCGATGAAGGAGACGTTCGCGGCGCCCGCGTTGCCGCTGATCGCGGCGGCGGCCCGCAGCACCGGATGCTCGTCCGCCAGCCGCCGGTACGCCTCCCGCCGCCGCTCGGACCACGGGCCGTGCACGCCCGCGGGGAAGTGGCCCGCCAGCACCCAGTGCGCGTGCATGGTCTCGACGAGCGGCGAGATCGCGAACCTGCTCGCGATCAGATCCTGCGGGACGACCTCGATCGTCACTACCACCTTTCGGTTATATCCGAATAAATCGCACGGGTGTGGGGGTGGGCCGCACCATCGGGGGCGTGACGGGCGCGACGTTCGGCGAGGTGTTCGCCGTCAAGGAGTTCAGGGTCCTGTTCGCCGGCTTCGTGCTGCTCATCGGCGGCGACGTGATCAAGATGCTGGCGCTGTCCGTATTGGTGTACGCGCGGACCGGCTCGCCCGGCCTGTCGGCCGCCGCGTACATGGCGGGGTGGCTCCCGTTCATCGTCGGCGGGCTGTTCCTGCTCTCGCTCGCCGACCGGCTGCCGGCGCGGGCGCTCATGGTGGCCGGCGAGCTGGTCAGGGCCGTGACCTGCCTGCTGCTGGCCTACGCCGGGCTACCGATCTGGGCGATGCTGGCGCTGGTGCTGGTCACGGGGCTGCTGTCGCCGGTGTTCATGGCGGCGCGGGCGGCCATGCTGCCCGAGGTGCTGCCCGGAGACGCGTACGTGCTGGGACGCTCGGTGCTCAACGTGGCCTCCGCGAGCGCGCAGATCGCCGGGCTGTCGGTGGGCGGCGCGGCGCTGGCCGTCGCGAGCCCGGCGGGCGCGCTGGCCGTCACCGCCGGGCTGTCCCTGGCCGGGGCCCTCGTCCTGCGGTTCGGGCTGCCGCGCCGGCCCGCCAGGGGCGGCGCGCGGCGCGGGGCGGTGCGGGAGACGCTGCGGGTGAACCGGCGGCTGCTCACCGACGGGCGGGTGCGGGGGTTGCTGCTGGCCGGCTGGTTGCCGTGCGTCTGCCTGGCCGGGGCCGAGGCCATGGTGGTGCCCTACCTGGGCGGAGGGGGCCAGGCGGGGGT
>NZ_SSXE01000261.1 GCF_021699195.1 Nonomuraea sp. MG754425
GACCTGGACCATCCGGCCGGCGGACATGACGGCGATGCGGTCGGCCAGCGCGAGCGCCTCGGCCTGGTCGTGGGTGACGAAGACGGTGGTGACGGCCAGCTCCCGCTGCAGGCGCTTGAGGAAGGTGCGGGCTTCGAGACGCAGGCGGGCGTCGAGGTTGGACAGCGGCTCGTCGAACAGGAAGGCGGTGGGGTGGCAGGCGATGGCGCGGGCGAGCGCGACGCGCTGCTGCTGGCCGCCGGAGAGCTCGGCGGGGCGGCGGTGCAGGAGCTCGGTGAGGCTGAGCCGGGCGGCGACGCCGGCGGCCTTGGCGGCGCGTTCGGCGCGGGGGACCTTCTTGATGCGCAGCGGGTAGGCGATGTTGGCGGTGACGTCCATGTGCGGGAAGATCGCGTAGTCCTGGAAGACCATGGCGACGTCGCGGTCCCCCGGGGGCAGGCGGGTGACGTCCTTGCCGTCGATGTGGACGCTGCCACGGGTGGGGGTCTCGAGCCCGGCGATGGTGCGCAGCAGCGTGGTCTTGCCGCAGCCGGACGGGCCGAGCAGGGCGAAGAACTCGCCGTCGGCGATGGTGAGGCCGATGCCGTCGAGGGCGTGGACTCCGCCGGGGAACACTTTGGCGAGGGCGTGCAGGGTGATCACCGCTTGATTCCTCCGTGGAAGCGGAAGCCGTAGCGCTGCGAGACGAACAGGTACATGGCGACGACGGGCAGCGAGTAGAGCAGCGAGAAGGTGGAGATGAGGTCGAGCTTGGGCGCGCCGCCCTCGGTGTAGAGGGTGTAGAGGATGACCGAGCCCGGCGCCTTCTCCGGATCCCTGAGCAGGATGAACTGGAACAGGAAGCCGCCCCAGACGCTGGCGAGCGCCCAGACGGCGATGGTGGCCAGGCCGGGGCGGACGAGGGGCACGACGATGTGGCGCAGGATCTGCAGGGGAGTGGCGCCGAAGACGCGGGCGGACTCCTCGTACGAGGTGGGGGTCTCGTCCATGAAGTCCTTGAGGATGAAGATGGCGGCGGGCAGCAGGCCGCCGGAGACGACGAGCACGACCCCGAGATGGGTGTCGATGAGGCCGAGACGGGTGGCCAGCTCGAAGATGGGCACCATGGCCGCGGTGCCGGTGACCACGGACGACAGCAGGAGCAGCAGGTAGAGCAGGACGTCGCGGCCGGGCACCCGGACGCGGGAGAGCGCGTAGGCGGCCAGCGCCGCGAGCACCACGACGACGACGGCCGCGCCGCCGCCCTGGATGAGCGAGTTGCGGATCGAGCCGAGGGCGTAGGGGTTGTCGAGGATGGCGGAGAAGTTGCCCAGGGTGAAGTCGGGGATGGAGGTGGTGATCGAGGGGGTGTCGTCGAACGGGGCGCTGGCCAGCCAGAGCATGGGCAGCGCGAAGAGGGCCAGGACGACGGCGATGACGATGGTGGCGGTGAGTCTGCCGACGGTGTGGCGGATCATGTGACTGCTCTCCGGCTGCGGCGCCGGGCCGCCGTGCGGGTGGGATGAGGCCTGCTCCTCATGCGGGCGGGCCGGGGGTCGCGGCGGCCTCCTGGGGTCGCCGCCGGCCGCGCAGCAGGCGCAGGTAGGCCAGGGCGAACAGCAGGTTGATGAGCAGGATGAGGAAGGAGATGGCCGCTCCGGCGCCGAGCTGGCCGTCCTTGAGCGCGACGCGGTAGACGTAGACCGGCAGGATCTCGGAGCGGCCTTCCGGGCCGCCGCCGGTCAGGACGAACGGGGTGAAGTCATTGAACGTCCACAGGCTGATGAGCAGCAGGTTCGTCAGGATGTGCCGGCGGATGAGGGGCACCACGACGTCGCGGAGCTGCTGGAAGACCCCGGCCCCCGCCAGGCGGGCGGTCTCGAGGTGGGAGGGCGGGACGTTCTCCAGCGCGGCGGAGTAGAGCATCATGGAGAACGCGGTGCCGCGCCAGACGTTGAACACGATGATCGACAGCAGCGGGTAGTCGAGCAGCCAGGCCAGGCCGGGGGTGCTCAGCAGCGCGTTGAGGGTGCCGTCGTCGGAGTCGAGCAGGGCGTACCAGAGGAAGCCGACCACGGTGCTGGGCAGGATCCAGGCGAGCAGCACGACGCCTTCGAGCACCCGCCGGACGGGCCCGGTGCGGGTGCGCAGCAGCCAGGCCAGGGTGAAGCCGAGCCCGGCCTGCCCGATGACGGCCGAGCCGCCGACGTAGGCGAGGGTGAGCCACAGCGAGGTGAGGAAGCGGGGGTCGCTCAGCGCGCCGGTGTAGTTGTCCACGCCGACGAACCGGGGCTCGGCGGCGGCCAGGCCGGTCAGGCGGTAGTCGGTGAGGCCGAGGTAGATGGTCCACAGGGCGGGGAAGACGAGGAAGACGGCGATGAGGGCGAGGGCGGGCAGGACGAACGCGATCGCCCTGCCCCGGCCGAGCCCGGCGGCGTCAGCCACCGACATTGGCCGCGCCCCCGACGATTCCCTCCAGCGCGCTCTGGTAGGCGGCCGACGCCTCGTCCGGCGTCTTTCCGCTGACGACGGCCGCGGTGGCCTCCTGCAGGGCGGTGGAGACCTGCGGGTAGACGGCCAGCCCCGGACGGTAGGCGGTGAGCGGGAGCACCTCGTCGGCGATGTACTTGAGCATGGGATCGGCGGCGAGCACCTCGTCGTTGACGTCGGTGCGGGAGCTGATGCGGGCCTGCCCGGCGAGCTGTGACTTGGTGGCCGCGGCCGAGTGCATGAAGGCGAGCAGGTCCCAGGCGAGCCGGGGGCTCTTGGAGAACGGGTTCAGCACGCGTACGGCGCCGCCCGACATGCTGACGAAGTCCTGGCCGCGCACGCCGCCGCCGGGCCGGACGGCGGGGATCTTGGCGTAGCCGACGGCCTGGTCGCGGTCCTTCATGGGGGCGACGCCGGCCTGGGGTTCGATGACCGAGCGCCAGAAGTAGTCGCTCTCGGCGAGGATGCCGATCTCGCCCTCGGCGAAGCGGGCGAAGGATTTGTCGCGGCCCTTGGCGTCCTGCTGGAGCCGGGGGTCGCCGAGGCCGCTGCCGCCGTAGATCCGCTGGTAGAGGCCGAGGACGTCCTTCATGGCCGGCGAGCCCCCGGTCCACTTGCCGCCGGAGTAGATCTCGGCCCCCGCGCCGGCGAGCAGGGGCAGGACGCCCTGCATGGTGGTGGCCTCGCCCATGGCGGTGCCGGCGTTGAGCTGGATGGGGGCGGGCACGCCGGCCGCCTTGAGCTTGACGCCGGCGTCGATGATCTCCTGCCAGCTCGTGGGCTGCCAGTCGGCGGGCAGGCCGGCCTTGGCGAACAGGGTCTTGTTGTAGAACAGGACGCGGCCGTCGGTGCCCTGGGGCAGGCCGTACTTCTTGCCGTCGAAGATGCCGAGGCCCTGGACGGCCTCGGGGATCTGGGCCCAGCCCTCCCACTGGCCGACGGTGGCGCCGCCGACGTCGGTGAGCGGCTTGATGTAGCCGGCCTGGGCGAACTCGCCGACCCAGATGCCGTCGAGGTCGATGACGTCGGCCCCGGTCCTGGACTTGAGGTCGAGCGCGACCTTGGTCTTGTACTGCTCGTCGTCGACGCCGCTCTGCTGGAACAGCACCTTGACGTCGGGATGGGTCTTCTCGAACTCGGGGATCACCCACTGCTTGATCCACTGGGCGGTCTCGGAGTTCTTGCCGCCTTCGATGGAGTTGGCGGCGATGGTGAGGACGGTGCTGCCCCCGTCGGCGCCGCCGCCGGTGCCGCAGGAGGTGAGGGTGAGTGCGGCGATGGCCCCGATCAACGCGGTCCGGCTGAGGAGTCGCATGTCAGCCTCCTGTTGAGGATGTGCAGACATACCGACAATCGCACGGGCGGTGACCGCCGTAAAGAAACGATCTGAACACGGGCCTTGTACGCCGGTTCCGGCGTACCGGTCCTTTCAGGAGAGTCCCGGAGGAGGGTTCGCCGTGAGCTGATCGTGGGAAGTGCAGACAACAACCCAACATGAGTAGGGTCGCCCTAGGAACACTGAACGTTTGGAGGGAGTCGCGTGGCATCGCACAGGGATCTGCCCGTCGGCTTGGTGAACCGGCTTTTCCAGAACACCGGAAGTTCCTCGTTCACGGAGTTCGTCGGCTCGTACGCGCCCGAGCTGCTGCCCCCGCGGGACGAGGCGCTGGCGACGCCGATCGGCGACCAGGTGCCGCACGCGACCACGATCGTGGCCGCCACCTTCGCCGGTGGCGTGATCATGGCGGGCGACCGGCGGGCGACGTCGGGCAACATCATCTCGCAGCGTGACGTGGAGAAGGTGTTCCGCGCCGACGACCATTCGTGCATGGGCATCGCCGGCACGGCCAGCACGGGCATCGAGTTCGCCCGCCTGTACCGGGTGGAGCTGGAGCACTACGAGAAGGTCGAGGGCCGATCGATGTCGGTCCAGGGCAAGGCCAACCGGCTGGCCACCATGATCAGGGGCAATCTCGCCATGGCGATGCAGGGGCTGGTGGTGGTGCCGCTGTTCGCCGCGTACGACCCCACGCGGGACGAAGGACGCATCTTCAGCTACGACGTGGCGGGCGGGCCGTACGAGCGGGAGAAGTTCGACGCGATCGGGTCCGGCTCGATCTTCGCGCGCGGGTCGCTGAAGAAGCTCTACCGCGAGGGCTCGACGGCCGACGACATGGTGATGACGCTGATCCAGGCGCTGTACGACGCGGCCGACGACGACTCGGCGACGGGCGGGCCGGATGTGACGAGGAAGATCTGGCCCATCGTGTCCGTGATCGACGCCGACGGCTTCCGCCGCCTGTCGCAGGACGAGGTGTCCGGGTACGTCCAGCAGATGCTCGACGCCCGCCTGATCTCGCCCGACGGCCCCATCGCCCCGCTGCGCTAGAAAGGACCACCACACGTGTCCATGCCTTTCGGATATGCGTCCCCCGAGCAGATCATGCGGGACAAGGCCGACTACGCGCGCAAGGGCATCGCGCGGGGCCGGTCGGTCGTCGTGTTGCAGTACGTGGACGGCATCGTGTTCGTCGCGCCCAACCCGTCGCGGGCGCTGCACAAGATCAGCGAGATCTACGACCGCATCGGCTTCGCGGCCGTGGGCCGCTACAACGAGTTCGAGGAACTGCGGCTCGGCGGCATCCGCTACGCCGACATCAACGGCTACACCTACGACCGCTCCGACGTCACCGGCCGCGGCCTGGCCAACCTGTACGCCTCCAACCTGGGCCGCATCTTCACCGAGTCGATCAAGTCGCTGGAGGTGGAGGTCGTGGTCGCCGAGGTGGGCGACACCAAGGAGGGTGACGCCATCTACCGGCTCACCTTCGACGGGTCCGTCTTCGACGAGCACGGTTTCGCGGCGATGGGCGGGCAGGCCGAGGCGGTCGCGACCCGGCTGAAGGAGCGCTACCGCGAGTCGATGTCGCTGGCCGACGCGCTGGAGGTGGCGCTGACGGCGCTGACCGAGCCGGGCGGTGAGCGTCCGCCGCTGGCGCAGCTCGAGGTGGCGGTGCTCGACCGCAACCGGGAGCACCGCAAGTTCCTGCGGCTGACGGGGGCGCGGCTGGAGCGGCTGCTCGCCCAGACCAGCAACCCGCCGTCGAGCACCACCCCGCCGCCGGCGCCGTCCGCCGGCTCCGAGGACACCCCGCCGCCCACGTCGCCGCCCACGTCCCCGCCCACTGGGCCCGACGGCGACGTGGACGACGGGTCCTCGCCGCTGTAGGGGCACGGGACATTCCGACGGGGATCGCCGAACCGGGCGGTCCCCGTCGTCGTTTCGCGCGGGCAGCCGGTGCTGTTCCGCGGAGGCCGCTCGCCTGGAAATCTACAATGTAAAGGCGTCGGGGCGTGGGTGGCGGGTGATGCGGCTGGGTGAAGGGGGCGGGGCCGCTGGAGAGTGTGACCTGTATCACTCCGCGGTGGGCGAACATGTGCGGTGGATCAAGGATCTCAACAGCTATGAACACTCCCTTGCGCAGCCTCCTCGCTGCCGGTGCCGCCGGAGCCGTGCTGCTCACCGCCGGTGTGTCCACGGCGGACGCCGCCGCGTTCCCCAGGTACAAGGCGCCCAAGGTCTTCGGCACCACCTTCCAGTCCGACCCCGGGCACGACTTCACCAAGGGCATCCACACCCGCCACGACGGCATCCTGCGCGGCTGGATCACCCACGTGAGCGGCTCGGTGGCCGAGTACGAGCCGATCAGGTGGAAGAAGGGCACCCGCACGGAGGGCTACTTCGAGGGCCCGCCGGAGGGCGACGTCACGGCGTACGCCTCGTCCATCGCCAAGAACGTGGTCTTCCTGTCCGCGTACGGGTGCAAGACGCCCGGCGAGAGCGTGACCGCGAGCCGCAGCACGGGGCTGGGCGCCACGCGCTGCTCCACGGCGACGCTGGTCAAGCGGCACGGCAAGACCCCGCACCCCGCCCTCATCACCGTGTACAAGGGGAAGATCGTCCAGGTTCAGGAGATCTACACCCCCTGACCGGCGGGCCGGCACACCCGCGCCCCGTGGGGGCGGGCGCGGGCCGAGGCGCACTTGCGGCGCGCGGTGGTAAAGCAGCGGTGGTAAAACACCGGCGAAGATCTCTCCCGCTCGCCGATCCGTGGGCATAGTGTGAGGTGATGGATCGTCGCATCTTCGGGCTGGAGAACGAGTACGGCGTGACCTGCACGTTCAGGGGGCAGCGCAGGCTGTCGCCCGACGAGGTCGCGCGCTACTTGTTCCGGCGGGTCGTGTCCTGGGGCCGATCGAGCAACGTCTTCCTCCGCAACGGCGCGCGTCTGTATCTCGACGTGGGCAGCCATCCTGAGTACGCAACACCCGAGTGTGACAACGTCATCGAGCTCGTCACCCACGACAAGGCGGGCGAGCGCATTCTCGAGGGCCTGCTCGTGGACGCCGAGAAGCGGCTGCGCGAAGAGGGCATCGCGGGTGACATCTACCTGTTCAAGAACAACACCGACTCGGCCGGCAACTCCTACGGCTGCCACGAGAACTACCTGGTCGGCAGGCACGGGGAGTTCGGCCGGCTGGCGGACGTGCTGATCCCGTTCCTGGTGACGCGGCAGATCGTGTGCGGGGCCGGCAAGGTGCTGCAGACCCCGCGCGGCGCGGTCTACTGCGTCTCGCAGCGGGCCGAGCACATCTGGGAGGGCGTCTCCAGCGCCACCACCCGCTCGCGTCCGATCATCAACACCCGGGACGAGCCGCACGCCGACGCCGAGCGGTTCCGCCGCCTGCACGTCATCGTGGGCGACTCGAACATGAGCGAGACCACCATGTTGCTCAAGGTCGGGGCCACCGACCTGGTGCTGCGCATGATCGAGGCGGGCACGGTGATGCGCGACCTGTCGCTGGAGAACCCGATCCGGGCCATCCGCGAGGTCTCCCACGACATGACGGGCCGCCGCCGGGTGCGCCTGGCCAACGGGCGCGAGGCGTCCAGCCTGGAGATCCAGCAGGAGTACCTGTCCAAGGCGAAGGACTTTGTCGACCGCCGCGGCGGCGACGCCATCGCCCACCGGGTGCTGGAGCTGTGGGAGCGCACGCTGAACGCGGTCGACACGGGCAACCTCGACCTGGTCGCGCGCGAGATCGACTGGGTGACGAAGTACCAGCTCATCGAGCGTTACCGGCACAAGTACGACCTGCCGCTGTCCTCGCCGCGGGTGGCCCAGCTCGACCTGGCCTACCACGACGTGCACCGCAAGCGGGGCCTGTACTACCTGCTGCAGAAGCGCGGCTCGGTCGACCGGGTGGCGTCCGACCTGAAGATCTTCGAGGCCAAGTCGGTGCCGCCGCAGACCACCAGGGCGCGGTTGCGCGGCGAGTTCATCCGCAAGGCCCAGGAGAAGCGGCGCGACTTCACCGTCGACTGGGTGCACCTCAAGCTGAACGACCAGGCGCAGCGCACGGTGTTGTGCAAGGATCCGTTCCGCAGTGTGGACGAGAGGGTCGACAAGCTGATAGCGGGCATGTAGGGCGGAACGTGACGCTCCGTTTACCTCGCCCCTACCGGCATCTCGGGTAGGGTGACGCGAATCTGCCGTCTTTTCCGAGGGAAACCCATGCGCCGCGCTCTGGCCGTTCTGGCCGCCGTGCCATTGATCTTGTCCGCCGCCGCGTGCGGCTCCGATGACGGCGCCGGTGCCGGTGCCGGCACCGACACCGGCGCCGTCGCGTCCGGCGGGTCGTCCGGGGTCAAGGTCGCCGGGGACGTGGGCGCCAAGCCCACGGTGACCTTCCCCTCCGGCTCGCCCGCCACGAAGTCGTCGTACGAGGTGATCCAGCCCGGCACCGGCGACGGCGTCAAGGCCGGCGACCGGGTGATCGTCAACCTGACCGTCTACAACTGGGACGGCGGCGGCAATGCCGCCCAGGGCTCGTCCTACGACACCAAGACGCCGGAGACGATCGCCGTCAACGAGCAGCTCCCGCAGGTGCTGCAGGAGGGCTTCACCAAGATCAAGCACGGCGGCAGGCTGCTGGCCGTGCTGGCCAACGACGCCGTGCCCCAGCAGCAGGCGACGACGCCCGCCGAGCCGACCAAGGTGTTCGTGTTCGACGTGGTCGGCACGCAGCCGCCGGCGCTGAAGGCGGCCACCGGCAAGGAGACGGGCGAGTCCCTCAAGGGCGTCAAGGTGGACAACCCGGGCGGCGAGAAGGCTCCCACGCTGACCACGAAGACCGGTGACAAGCCCGGCAAGGAGCTGGTCGTCAAGACGGTCATCCAGGGCACCGGCGAGAAGGTCCGGGAGGGCCAGACGCTCACCGTGCACTACACGGGCAAGATCTGGGGCACCGACAAGCAGTTCGACTCGAGCTGGGAGCGGGGCGAGCCCGCCGAGTTCCCGCTCGGACAGGTGATCCAGGGCTGGCAGAAGGGCCTGGCCGGGGTGCCGGTCGGCAGCCGTGTCGTCATGAGCATCCCGCCGGACCTCGGCTACGGCAGCCAGGAGCAGCAGGGCATCCCCGCCAACAGCACGCTGGTGTTCGTGGTGGACGTCCTCGGGGCCTTCTGAGCGAACCGTCCCGACTGTCTGAAGGAACGCCCCGGGCGCTCGCCCGGGGCGTTCCTTGCGGCTTGCTGACGGGCGGTCTCCTGTCGCGGTAGCATCGCGAGCCCGGCGGCGCGCAGCCGCGCGCGAGCGCGTCACGAGCGCGGTGCGCGACCGTGCGCCATCCCGCCGCCGGGCCGCCGTGTGCTGGGAGGACCGATGCGCCGTGCCGCCGTGTCACTGCTGCTGGCCCCCCTGCTGCTGACGCCCGCGCTGGCCGGCTGTACGAGCGGGGCGCCGGGAGAACTGGACCTGAAGGTGGGCGGCCCGTTCGGCGCCCGTCCCACGATCGTCTTCCCCGACGCCAAGCCGATGGCCGGGCTGCAGGTGGACGAACTGGCGGCGGGCAAGGGCGAGCCGCTGCGCGCCGACGACGTGGCGATCGTCCAGTACACCGCGCACGTGTGGGACGGCAGGGACAACCGCCTGGTCGACTCCAGCTTCAACCGGGGCACCCCGGCGGCCTTCCCCATGGGGGAGCTGCTGCCGGGCCTGGAGCGGGCGCTGAAGGGCCGCAGGGTGGGCAGCCGCGTCATCGCCGCCATCCCGCCGGGTGACGGGTTCGGCGCCAACCCGCCGCAGGGCGTCGCCGACGGCGAGGAGCTGTTCTACGTCGTGGACATCCTCGGCGCCCACCGCAAGGGCGCCTCGGTCGAGTCGCGTGGCGGCACGCTGGCCGGGGTGCGGGTCGGCGGCGGGGCCAGGCCCGCGCTGGCCGTGCCCGCGGGGCCGCCGCCCGCCACGTTCGCGGCCAAGGTGCTGGCCAGGGGCGACGGGCGGGCCGCGCGGGCCGGGCAGCTCGTGGTCACCCAGTACGAGGCCGCCGTGTGGAGCCGCCGCAGCGTCTTCGACGCCACCTGGACCGGCGGCGGACCGAAGGCGTTCAAGCTGGGCGACGGCAGCGTGATCAAGGCGTGGGACAAGGCGCTGGACGGCGTGCCGGTCGGCAGCCGGGTGCTGATGATCGTCCCGCCCGCGTACGGGTACGGGCGCGCGGGCCACCCGGAGTACGGGATCAAGTCCTCCGACACGCTCGTCTTCGTCGTGGATCTCATCGCCGCCTACTGAGCCGGCATCGGGAGCGTTTCATAGACTCCCGCTGTGAGTAGCGACGACCTCGAGGCGCTGGCCCTGTTGCACGACCCCGTCCGCCGCAGCCTGTACGACGCCGTCGCGGCCCGGGGCGGCGACGTGGGCCGCGGGGAGGCGGCCGAGGCCGCGGGCGTGTCCAGGACGCTGGCCGGGCACCACCTCGACAAGCTGGTCGAGGCGGGGCTGCTGGAGAGCGGGTTTCGGCGGCAGGAGCGGAAGGGGCCGGGCAGCGGGCGTCCCGCGAAGGTCTACCGCAGGGCCGGGGGCGAGCGGTCGGTGAGCCTGCCGCCGCGCGACTACGTCACCCTGGCCTCGGTCCTGGCCGACGTGGTGGACGTGCTCGGCGCCGAGGAGCGGGCCGAGGAGGCGGCGCGCGGCGCGGGCGTCAGGCTGGCGCGGCGGCGCCGGGGCGTGCCGGTCGAGCGGGTGCTGAGTGAGCGCGGCTACGAGCCGTACGCCGAGGGCGGCCGGGTGCGGCTGCGCAACTGCCCGTTCCACGTGCTGGCCGAGGAGCAGCCGCTGCTGGTGTGCTCGATGAACCTGGCCCTGTGCCAGGGGCTGCTGGAAGGGCTCGGTGACGACCCGGCGCGGGCCGCGATGGACCCGCGGCCGGGGGAGTGCTGCGTGTCCCTCCAGCCCTCTCTAAAACAAACGAATATTGACATAGAAGGTGGGTGATGGTGAGCTGACCCCCATGAGCCTGACTCCCACGAAC
>NZ_SSXE01000262.1 GCF_021699195.1 Nonomuraea sp. MG754425
CCTCCTGGGTGCAGGAGACGTTCACCGCCACCACGGTCGGCGGCACCACGGTCTTCGACCTCACGCAGCCCCGGTAGGGCGGCCGGTGCACCGGCCCCCGTGGCGTGCCGGTCCGGCGACGTGCCGGTCCAGGGGCGTGCCGCTCCGGGGGTGCACCGAACCCGTGGCGGCCGGTCCGGTGGGCGTGGCGGACCGGAGGCGTGGCGGTCCGGCGGCGGGCGGTCCGGCGGCGTGGCGGTCCGGGGTGCATCGACACCCGTGGCGGGCCGGTCCGGGGGCGCGGCGGGCCGGTCGGGCCGATCAGCTTTCGGCTCGTACCTGGGTGATGGCGCTGGTGTCCATGTAGTCCCTGGTGTGCACGATCTGGCCGTCCCTGATCCGGAGCACGAGCAGGCCGGGCACGGCGACGCGGCGCTCGCCCGCCAGCACGTGCGTGGTCTGCTCCACCACCACGACCTCCGGGTCCTCCGTACGGTGCAGCGCGTCACGGCGTACCTCTTCGGCCACGAACGGGGTGGCGTCCCACATCGCGTGGTAACCCGCGCGCACGGCCTCCCTGCCCTCGAACGGCGGCAGCCCGCCGAACGGGAACTCGTGCAGCCCGTCCTCCGCGTACAGGTCGGCCAGTTCGTCGGCCGACTTGTGCAGCATGGCCGCCTGGAAGCCGGTGACGACCGTCTCGATCGACATGATCCCTCTTTTCGCTCAACGTTCGTTGACTCAACGAGCGTAGAGCGAAACAGGGTGATCGGTCAACGCATGTAGAGTCGGGGGGTGGGTGAGCGCGTGCTTCCGAGGGCCGAGCGGCGGCGCCGGACCGAGGAGAAGATCCTCGACGCGGCCAGGTCCCTCTTCGGCGAACTGGGCTACGAGCGCGCCACGATCAGGGGCGTCGCCAGGCGGGCGGAGGTCGATCCGGCCCTGGTGATGCAGTACTTCGGGAGCAAACAGGAGCTGTTCCAGCGGTCCGTGCGCATGGCGCCGGCCCCCGACGGCGAGCTGGGCCCCGACGAGGTGGTCGAGCACGTGCTCGGCTCGCTCGGCATGAAACTCGAGCTGCCGGAGGGCTCGCTGGCCATGCTGCGCTCCATGCTCACCCACCCGGAGGCCGCCGAGTCGGCCCGGCAGATGCTCGGCGGGCAGATCGGCCGCCTCGCCGAGGCGCTGCCCGGCGAGGACGCGCGGCTGCGGGCGACGCTGATGACGCTCACCCTGCTGGGGATCACCGTGGGGCATCAGCTCCTGGAGATGGAGGAGCTGCGCGGGGTGCGTCAGGAGGAACTGGCCCGCCTGCTACGGCCGAGCCTGCGCGCGCTTACTGGACAGGATGTCCCATAACCTCCCGGTAACAAGCTATTGGAACCCGTTCCAATTCGGCGGAACGTCGCTACGGTGAGGGCAACCTCTGAGTAAAGTGTGCGGCACGTTATCCCCTGAGTACTCCTTGCTACCGGGAAGGTGACCGTGGGCGTCGAAGTCATGGTCGACGGCTTGACCAAGTCGTTCGGCCGGCAGGTCATCTGGGAGGACGTCTCGCTCACGCTGCCCGCGGGCGAGATCTCGGTGCTGCTCGGCCCCTCGGGCACCGGCAAGTCGGTCTTCCTCAAGACCATGGTCGGCCTGCTGCGCCCCGACCGCGGCCACATCTGGATCGACGGCTTCGACCTCGCCAACTGCGCCGAGGCCAAGCTGTACGAGCTGCGCCGCCTGTTCGGCGTGCTGTTCCAGGACGGCGCGCTGTTCGGCTCGCTCAACCTCTACGACAACATCGCCTTCCCCCTGCGCGAGCACACCAAGAAGAACGAGGCCCAGGTCCGCCAGATCGTCATGGAGAAGGTGGAGCTGGTCGGCCTGCTCGGGGCGGAGACCAAGCTGCCGGGGGAGATCTCCGGCGGCATGCGCAAGCGGGCGGGGCTGGCCAGGGCGCTGGTGCTGGATCCCGAGATCATCCTGTTCGACGAGCCCGACTCCGGCCTCGACCCGGTGCGCACCGCGATACTCAACCAGCTCATCGTGGACATCAACGCCGAGATCGAGGCGACGTTCCTGATCGTCACGCACGACATCAACACCGCCCGTACGGTGCCCGACAACATCGGGCTGATGTTCCGGCGGGAGCTGGTGATGTTCGGCTCGCGCGAGATGTTGCTGTCGAGCGACGAGCCGGTGGTGCGGCAGTTCCTCAACGCCAGGAAGCACGGCCCCATCGGCATGTCCGAGGAGAAGGACCTGTCGGAGCTGGAGGCCGAGGCCGAGGCCGGGTACGACCCCGGGCCGCTGCCGCCGATCCCGCCGCAGCTCATGCCGTCCGGCAACAAGCTGCGCCGCACCCAGCGCGCGCCGGGCACCTGGCTGGCGGCCAACGGCGTGATCCCGCCGCAGGGCTCGTTCGTGGACGAGCGCGGACGGAACTGGCTGGAGGAGTACCCCCGCCTCCTCAACGCCCATCTGCACGGGATCGTGTAGCCCATGGAGGTGCCAGGAACGCCCCTTTTCGCGGCCTTGAACGAGTACTCTCCGGATCCGATGGAGTGCGTATGGTGATGGTGGAGGTCGGGCGGTTCGTCGCCATGGCGCTCGACACCGTCAGGGTCGCGGGGCGGCGGCCGTACCAGGGGCGGGAGTTCGTCCGGCAGGCGTGGTTCGTGGTCAGCGTCAGCGCCCTGCCCACGGCGCTCGTCGCCGTCCCCTTCGGGGCCGTGCTCGCCATGCAGACCGGCAACCTGATCCGCCAGTTCGGCGCCCAGTCCTTCACCGGGGCGACCGCCGTGCTCGGCATCGTGCGCGAGGCCGCGCCCGTGGTGACGGCGCTGATGATCGCGGGCGTGGCGGGCAGCGCGATCTGCGCCGACCTCGGCGCGCGCAAGATCCGGGAGGAGATCGACGCCCTGGAGGTGCTCGGCCTCGACCCGCTGCACCGCCTGGTGGCGCCCAGGGTGGCGGCCTGCGCGGTGGTCGCGCCGCTGCTGAACGGCCTGGTCATGACGGCCGGGCTGAGCGCCGGATACCTGTTCAACGTGGTCGCCCAGGGCGGCACGCCCGGCGCGTACCTGCAGTCGTTCAACACCCTCGCCCAGCTCTCCGACCTGTGGGTGTCGGAGATCAAGGCGCTGGTCTTCGGGGTCACGGCGGGGCTCGTGGCCGCCTACAAGGGGCTGAGCGCGGCCGGCGGGCCCAAGGGCGTCGGGCAGGCGGTCAACCAGACCGTGGTGTTCGCGTCCATGCTGCTGTTCGCCGAGAACTTCCTCATCAGCGCCGTCTACAACCGGCTGGTGCTCTCATGAGGGCGCTGGAGCGGCAGGGCGAGTTCTACGCCAGGGCCGTCGCCGCCCTGCCCGCCGCCGCACGCTACCGCAAAGAGGTGCTCAGGCTGCTGGCCGAGGTCAGCCTCGGCACCGGCGGGCTGGCGGTGATCGGCGGCACCACGGCGGTCGTCGCGTTCATGACCTTCTTCACCGGCACCGAGGTCGGCCTGCAGGGCTACACCGGGCTCGACCGGCTCGGCGGCTCGGCCTTCACCGGGTTCCTGTCCAGCTACGTCAACACCCGCGAGATCGCCCCCATCGTGGCCGCGATCGGCCTGTCGGCCACCGTCGGGGCCGGGTTCACCGCGCAACTCGGCGCGATGCGGATCAGCGACGAGGTGGACGCGCTGGAGGTCATGGCGGTGCCCCCGATGGCCTTCCTGGTCGGCACGCGGCTGATCGCCGGGTTCGCCGCCGTCGTGCCGCTGTACGTGCTCGGCCTGCTGGCCTCGTACGTGTCCACCCGGCTGATCGTCACCGTCTTCCACGGCCAGTCGGCCGGCACCTACGACCACTACTTCGACCTGTTCCTGGTGCCCTACGACGTGTTGTGGTCGTTCGGCAAGGCGCTGGTCTTCGCCGTGATCGTGATCCTCGTCCACTGCTACTACGGCTTCCACGCCACCGGCGGCCCCGCCGGGGTCGGGGTGGCGGTCGGGCGGGCCGTACGGGCGGTGCTGGTCGCGGTGAACGTCGCGAACATCCTGCTCGGCCTGGCCATCTGGGGCACGACCACGACCGTGCGGCTGGCCGGATGAGGTACGGGCTCGCGCTGCTGGGCGTCATCGCCGCGTTCACCGCCATCACCCTGGCCGCCTACCTGAAGGTCTTCTCCGGCGCCAAGCACGTCACGCTCGTGGTCCCCGCCGCGGGACTGCAGCTCGACCGGCGGGCCGACGTCAAGCTGCACGGCGTCGTGGTCGGCGAGGTGTCCGAGGTCAGGCCGGACACCGGGGGCGCCAGGCTCACGCTCGCCCTCGACCACGACGTCGATCGTGCCTCCACCGCCGAGTTGCTGCCGAAGTCGCTGTTCGGCGAGAAGTACGTCAACCTGCTGCCGCCCAGCGCCCCGCGCGGCCCCATCCGCGACGGCGACGTGATCACGGCCTCGGCCACGGCCGTCGAGGTCACGCAGGTGCTCGACCGGCTGCTGCCCCGGCTGCGCGCCGTCCGTCCCGATCGGCTCAACTCCGTCATGAACGCGCTGGCCACCGCGCTCGACGGCCGCGGCGAGCGGCTGGGCGCGACCTTCGAGCGGGCCGACGCCTACCTCGCCGCGCTCCGGCCCCACCTGCCGGCCGTGCGGCGTGACCTCGCCAAGCTCGCCGACGTCACCGCCGCCTACGGCGAGGCGGCCCCCGACCTGCTGCGCACCCTGGACAACGCCGCCGCGCTCGGCCGTACGATCACCGACGCCGACCTCGCCCGCCTGGCCGAGACAGGAACCCGGGCCGCCACCAGGACGGGCCGCCTGCTCGCCGAGAACGAGACCGGGATCATCGGCCTCCAGCACGTCGTGCGGCCCGCCCTCGACGTCACGGCCCGCCACTCGCCCGCGATCCCGTGCGTCTTCCAGGGCCTGGTCCGCCTGCGTCCCCGCCTCGACGACGCCTTCGGCCACGGACGCGCGAAGGCGGTGCTGGAGATCGTCAGACCGGCGCGGCCGTACCGGCCCGGCGTGGACGCCCCGGCGTACGCCGACCGCCGCGGGCCCCGCTGCTACGGCCTGCCCCGGCCACCGGTGCCGTTCCCCGGGGTGCGCTTCGCCGACGGCACGCGCGACCTGGCGGGGCTGATGCTGCGATGAGCGTGTGGGCCCCGGCACTCAAGCTGACCGTCTTCGCCCTGGTCACCAGCCTGTGCGTGGCGACGCTCGCGATCACCATCACGGGCGCGCCGCTCGCCCCGGCCACGCCGTACGAGGCGGTCTTCAGCGACGCCGGCGGCCTGCGCGAAGGTGACGACGTACGCGTCTCGGGCGTGCGGGTGGGCCGGGTGGAGTCCGTCACCCTGGCGGGCACGCGGGCCCTGGTCGCCTTCTCCGTACGCGAGCGCACCCGCCTGCCCCGCACCGTCGCCGCCGCGATCCGCTGGCGGAACCTGGTCGGCGACCGCTACCTCACCCTGTCCACCGGCGCGGGCGGCCCCGGCCTGCTGCCACCCGGCGGCCGGATCACCGACACCCGCCCGGCGCTCGACGTCACGGCCCTGTTCAACGGGTTCCGGCCGCTGCTGAAGGCCATCCGGCCGGCCGACGTCAACAAGCTGAGCTGGGAGATCGTCCAGGTCCTGCAAGGGGAGGGCGGCACGGTGGAGAGCCTGCTCGGCCACATCGGCTCGCTGACCGGCGCGCTCGCCGACCGCGACGCGGTGATCGGCCGCGTGATCGGCAACCTCGGCGTGGTGCTGGGCGAGGTCGCCGGCCGCGAACGCGAGTACGACACGCTGATCCGCGACCTGCGCGCCCTGGTCGGCGGCCTGGCGGCCGACCGCGTGGCGATCGGCGACTCGCTGGCCACGCTCGACCGTCTCACCGGCGCCACCCAGTCCCTCGTCGAACGCGCCCGGCCCGACCTGCGGCGGGCCGTCGGCTCCGCCGGCAGCCTCCTGGAGGCGCTCGCCGACCGCGACCAGGCGATCTCCCACACGCTGCGGGCCGCGCCGCCCCGCCTGAACCAGCTCGTCAGGGCCACCTCCTACGGCTCGTGGTTCAACTTCTACCTGTGCTCGCTGGCCGTGCGGTCGGGCCGGACGACCACCCCCGCGATCGTGAACGAGAGCCCCCGATGCCGCTGACGTCCTTCAGGAGACGCGACCCGATCCCGCTGGCCGCGGGCGCCGTCGTGGTGACGCTGGCGCTGGTGGCCGCCGCGCTCGGGGTGGGCGAGTTGCCGTACGGCGTCACGTACTCGGCCGAGTTCGCCGAGTCGGCCGGGCTGCGCGTGAACGACGACGTCGTGATCGCCGGGGTCAGGGTGGGCCGGGTGAGCGCGGTCGAGCTCGACGGCGGCCACGTGCGGGTCGGCCTGCGCGTGCCGGACGACCTGCGGCTGGGCTCGCTCACCAGGGCCGACATCCGGATCAAGACCCTGCTCGGCGCGCACCACGTCGTCCTCGACCCGCGGGGCCCCGGGCGGCTGCGGGGGCCCATCCCGCTGTCGCGCACGAGCGTGCCGTACGAGGTGGTGGCGGCCGTCAACGACCTGTCCCAGAGCGCCGACCGCATCGACGAGCGCGAGCTGGCCTCGGCCATGACCGTGCTGGCCCGGACGGTGGACGGCTCGTCGGAGGAGATCAGGTCCGCGCTCGACGGCCTGGGCCGGCTCTCCCGCACGATCGCCTCCCGCGAGGACGGGCTGCGCGACCTCGTCCGCCGCGCCCGCACCGTCACCGGCCTGCTCGCCCGCCGCGACACCGACCTGACGGCCCTGATCAGGGACGGCGACCTGGTGCTGCGCGAGATCGCCGCCAGGCGCGCGGCCATCCACGGCCTGCTGGTCAACACCGTGCTGCTGACCCGCCGGATCGACGGCCTGATCGCCGACAACCGGGCCACGCTGAAGCCCATGCTGCGGCGGCTGCGCGCCTTCACCGGCGTGCTCCGGCGCAACGAGGAGAGCCTGGAGCGCACGCTGGCGCTGCTGGCCCCGTTCGTCAGGCAGCTCGCGGACACGGGGGGCAACGGCCGCTGGGTGGACACGATCGTGCAGAACCTGCTCCCGCTGCCGGCCTCGGTCCGCTTCCCCGACCGCACCCTCGGAGGTCTGACGCGATGAGGCGGACGGCCGCGTTCCTGCTCCTGCCGGGCCTGCTGGGGGGTCTGGCCGGCTGCGGCTTCGAGGGCGTCGCGTCCCTGCCGCTGCCCGGCGGCGCCGACCTGGGCGCGCGCCCGTACGAGGTGCGGATCGAGTTCGAGGACGCCCTCGACCTGGTGCCGCGCTCGTTGTGCAAGGTGGACGACGTCACCGTGGGTGAGGTCACCGGGATCGAGCTGGGCGACGGCTGGCGGGCCGAGGTGGTCTGCGCCGTCAGGGGCGAGGTGCCGCTGCCCGACGCGACCACCGCGCTGATCGCGCAGACGAGCCTGCTGGGGGAGAAGTTCGTCAAGCTCGTGCCCGCCGGGCGCGGCCGGCTGAGCGGCCCCATCCCGGTGACCCGCACCAGTACGAGCGCGGAGGTCGAGCAGGTGCTGTCGGCCGCGTCGCTGCTGGTGAACGGCGGCGGACTCGACCAGCTCGCCACCATCAACACCGAGCTGGGCCAGGCGCTCGGCGGCCGGTCGGCCCGGATCAAGGGCCTGCTGCGCCGGCTCGGCGTCTTCGTGGCGGGCCTCGACGGGTCCAGGAAGGACATCGTCCGGCTCATGGACGGCCTCGACGGGCTCACCTCGACCCTGGCCCGGCAGCGCGGCACGATCAAGGAGGTGGCCACCGGCATCGGGCCGGCCGTCAAGCGGCTCCGCCGCCAGCGCCGCGACCTGACCAGGATGCTCACCGCCCTCGACCGCCTGGGCCGCACCGCCACCCGCGTCGTCGAGCGCTCCGGCGCCGACACCCTGGCCAATCTCCGCCACCTGAGCGAGCTGCTGTCGAACCTCGACCGCGCCCGCCACGACCTCGTCGAGGGCGTGGCCACCGCGCTGACCTTCCCGTTCCCCGGCTCGGCCGCCTCGATGCTCAGGGGCGACTACGGCAACGCCGACATCACCGTGGACGTCACCCCCGCCACGACCCTGGACAACCTGCTGGGCGGCGCGCGATGACCGCCCGGCTCGTGGCGCTCGCCGTCGTCGGGGTGCTGGCGGTGTCGTACACGCTTGTCAGGTACGCGCGGGTGGGCGCGGACCTGTTCGACCCCGCCTACCGGGTCACGGTCGAGCTGGCCGACGCCGCCGGCCTGTTCGACAACTCCGAGGTCACCTATCGCGGGGTGGCGATCGGGCGGGTGGAGTCCCTGTCGGTGGCCGGCGGCGGGGCGCGGGCCGTGCTCCGACTGGAGCGCGAGCGGCCGGTGCCCTGGCACGGGCTGCTCGCGGTGGTGGCCAACCGGTCGGGCGTGGGGGAGCAGTACCTCGATCTGCGGCCGTCCGGGGCGCGGGGGCCGTACCTGCGCGACGGGGACGTGATCGGGCGGGAGCGCACCCGTCTGCCGGTCAGCACCGCCCAGGTGCTCGGCGACACCGATCGGCTGCTCGCCTCCGTGGACCCGCGCGACGTCGAGACGGTGGTCACCGAGCTGGACGCCGCCCTCGGCGCGAACGGGGCACACCTGGGCAGGCTGATGGACGCGGGCGGCACCCTGCTCGCACAGGCCGAGAAGGTGCTCCCGGAGACCGTCGCGGTCATCAGGCAGGGAGAGACCGTGCTGGACGCTCAGCGGGCTTCTGAGGGCCATCTGAAGGCATTCGCGGGAGACCTCGCCGCCTTGACCGATTCCCTGCGGAAGGGTTCCCGCGACCTGTCGGACGTGCTCGCCCGCGCCCCGCGTACGGCCCGTTCGGTCGAGCGGCTCGTGGACGGGGTCGAGCCGCACCTGCGCCCGCTGCTCACGAACCTGATCACGGGCGGGCAGAGCGTCTCGGCCCGGGTGCCCGCGCTGCGCCAGCTCCTCATCGGCTACCCGGCGGCGGTGGCCGGGGCGTTCACGGTGGTGGACGCGGACGGCGTGCACTTCGGGCTGGATCTCAACCTGAACGTGCCGCCCCCGTGCCGACGGGGCTACGAGCACGTACGCAGACGTCACCCGCACGACGTGAGCCCGCGGCCGGCCGACCCGCGGGCGTACTGCAGGCAGGAGCGCGGCAGCGCCACCACATCACGAGGAGCGCGTAACGCGCCACCCGCCCAACCGCCTCCGTCTATTCGAGGACTTAGGGAGTGGATGTCGCGTTATGATCCGGCAGCGACCGGCCGGGAAAGGGGTGAGCAGAAGTGGCAGGACTTGCTGTTCGGCCCGCTCGCATCCTGATCGCGGCGCTGAGCGGGGTGCTGGCGGTGCTCGTCGGCACGGGCGTGTGGATCGCGGCCCAGGCGCGCGACGAACAGGGCAGGGCGGGCGACAGGCAGGCCGCGCTGCTGGCGGCGGGGGTGCACGCCAAGAACCTGGTCTCGCTCGACTACAACAGCGCCGACGACGACGTGCGGCGCATCCTCGACACCTCCACCGGCGCCGCCAGGGCCGAGTACGAGGCCAACGCCGGCAAGCTCAAGTCGACCACGGTCGACAACAAGGTGATCCAGCACGGCGTGCTGCGCGCGACCGGCCTGGTCTCGATCAACGAGGCCACGGCCACGGTGCTGGTCGTGGCCGACGTGGAGATCCGCTGGGACGACTCGGACAGCGCGCCGCAGGAGCGGTTCTACCGCTGGCAGATGGACCTGACCAAGGCCGACGGGCTCTGGCTGGTGTCGAAGGTGGTGCAGGTCACGTGAGGCTCTTCATGATCGTGCTGCTCGGCGTCCTGGTGGCGGTGGGCGCGGTGCTGGTGCCGACCATGTGGTTCAACCTGCGTGACCTGCGCGAGAGCGACGCGGCCGGGACGGAGGCCGTGGCCGCGGCCAGGAAGGTCGCCCCCGACCTGCTCTCCTACGACTACCGGACCGTGGAGGCGGATCTCGCGCGGGCCGAGACCTTCACCACGGGCGAGCTGAGCGGCCACTACAAGGAGCTGAGCAGGACCCTGGTCTCCCGGGCAAAGGAGCAGAAGATCGTGCAGACCGTCGCCGTGGCGGGGGCCGGGGTGGAGCGGGCGGAGCCGGACCGGGTAGAAGTTCTGCTCTTCGTGAACACTGGTACGGTCAAGGAGATCCCCGGCAAAGAAGGGGTGCAGCAAGAGTTCACCCAGAACCGGGCCAGATTCGTCATGGTGCGGCAAGAGTCGCGCTGGCTGGTGGCGGGCCTGTCCACGCTTCTGGGGACCGCCTGAGGCCCCGAAGATCGCGGGCGCGCCGCTTCCTTCAATTGTTACCAAAAATCAGGTTTAGCGAAGCCTTTGGCGCGGGTATCTCCGTCAGTGGAACACCGGTTGTCGGCATGGGTTCGACCCCCGATGTGACAGAGCGTTAACCGCCCCCGTTCGCGGGTATCGTCTTGGGCCGGGCGGTAGGCGATCAGTCACGCAGGGGAGAAAACCCAGCGTCCGGGCCCTGAGTCGGCTAAAAGTCGGGCTTGCGGGCTTGACGTATCCGCCTGAACGGGCGATGCTGCGACCAACGTGGAGCATGCAGCGAGAGCGAAGTGGACAGGCGTGTGCCGTTCGGCTACACTGCCCCTTTGCGCTGCCCTTTGACGACCCGTGATGCTTGCTCACGTTGCGAGGTTGTCTGGCGTGCGTGTAGTCAGTCCGCCGCGAGCCCTCGGAAGGACATCTGTTGGCAGCCTCGCGCAACGCCTCCGCCGTACCCGCTGGTCCCCGTCGCGTCTCTTTCGCGCGTATCCAGGAGCCTCTCGAAGTTCCTGACCTCCTCGCCCTGCAGACCGAGTCGTTCGACTGGTTGCTCGGCAACGAGAAGTGGAAGGCC
>NZ_SSXE01000263.1 GCF_021699195.1 Nonomuraea sp. MG754425
GCGCGCCTGGGCGGCCACCCGCCAGCCGTCCGACGTGCGCTCCCGCCTCCCGCTGCTGATCCCCGACCTGGAGCACAAGGCCGCCGCGCAACTGCTGCCGGAGGGCCAGATCAACCCGATCCTGCGCGACCTGCTCGACCCGGACGCCCACGCCCGGTCCGCACGGCCGAACTGGCTCGACCTCCGGTGGCTCATCCTCGTGGCAGGGGTGGCCCTTGTCCTGATTTTTCAGATCATGGAGCTGATCATTCCCTGAGTCCACAGATAGCGAGGTTCGCCGTGATCAACCGGCTTCTGCCGGCCGGCTTCGCTAGGGTCGGCCGCTATGGGAATGCCGATCAAGAACGTGCCGGGCGCGTCGTGGGTGCCGCCCACCGACGTCGAGCGGGCGCTGCTCGACGCCAGGTCACGGGGCGACCGGGACGCGTACCTGAGCGTCCTGCTGAGCGCCGACACGTTCTCGTACAAGCCGAAGGACCAGGTGGACCGCAGGAAGCTGGTCATCAACTGGCTGACGGAGAAAGGGCCGGATGGCCAGGACTGCCTGGTCGTCTACACGCGCGGTGAGTTGCCCCCGCGCCGTCCCGACGTCGTGGCCTGCGCCGTCTCGCTGCCCTTCCCGCCGGAGGAGTGGTGGGGCGGCGAGTTGCACGGGCTGCTCGTCAACCCGGGCAGCCCGTCCGGGACGTACTTCCCCGACGCCAAGCGCGACCGCAAGCGCTGGAAGGCGTTGAAGAAGAACCTGCCGAAGCGGGGGCACGACGCCGACCGGCTGCTCACCCGGCACACCGGCCCGCTGTTCGGGCCGCTGGCGCACGGGCTGGCCTGCGGCGCGCACCTCGCGGTGCACAACGGGGTGATCTGGAACGAGATCGGCGACGTCTACAGCAGCTACGAGCAGGACGTCGAGACCCTGCGCGACTCCTGGGGCGTCACCGACCGGCCCAACTGGCACGCGCAGACGGTGGCGCTGCTGGAAGGACGTAACAGCCCGTGGGAGCCGGAGTTCCTGCTGCGCGTGCGCGACGAGCTGGCCCGGCAGCACCCGGGCGCGCACCGTGACCCGTCGGCCTGGCAGCGGGCGGCGGCGGGCGTGCTGGCCCAGCGGGGCGTCGGGCCGCAGGCCATCGACCAGCTCATGGGGCTCGTCGCGAAGGTCGTCCGCTACGAGGAGCGCTTCCGCGCCGACGGCGTCCTGCCGCCCGACGGGTACGTGGTCTCGGCGCTGGGCTACGACTTCGGCCGGGCCGTGAACTTCGCGCGGTGGGGGCTGAGCGCCCGCTTCGCCGAGCCGTCCGAGGCCGAGCAGGCGGTGGTCAAGGCGGGCGAGCTGGCCCGGCAGGTGTACCGGACGTGGGAGGAGTACTCGGCGGGCTACATCCTGGGCCGGGTGCTGCGCTTCGACGACGAGTCGTTCGGTCACATGTACGGATCCGCGGTCGTCCCGCACCGCATCCTCACCCAGGACCCGGCCGGCCCCTGGCGCAACCTCCCGTTCGACCGGCCCTGACCTGCGCTCTCCCGTGTCATCACGCGTGTGCCGGGTAGCAGTCGCACCATGTCCGAGCTGCTGACCGGAGACCTGTACGCGTTCGAGAGCCTGCTCACCGCCGAGGAGCGCGGGACCCTGCTGCGGGTGCGCGCGTTCCTGCGGGAGAAGGTCGTGCCGATCGCGAACGAGTGCTGGGCGCGCGCGGAGTTCCCCGTGGAGCTGGTGAAGGAGTACGCCGAGCTGGGCATCGCCACGCTGGCCTGCCCCGAGTGCCCGGGTCCCAGGCCCAGCGGCCTGCTCAGCGGGTTCCTCGCGCTGGAGATGGCCAGGGCCGACCCGTCGATGGCGACGTTCTTCGGCGTGCACACGGGGCTGGCCATGGGCAGCGTCGCCGCCTGCGGCTCGGCGGAGCAGCGGGAGCGCTGGCTGCCCGCGATGAGCAGGATGGAGAAGATCGGCGCGTTCGCGCTCACCGAGCCGTCCGGCGGTTCGGACGTGGCGGGCGGCCTGCGCACCACGGCCAGGCGTGAGGACGGCACGTGGGTGCTCGACGGGGCCAAGCGCTGGATCGGCAACGGCACCTTCGCCGACCTGATCGTGGTCTGGGCCCGCGACGTGGCGGACGGGCAGGTCAAGGGGTTCGTGGTGGAGAAGGGCACGCCGGGGTGCACCGCCACGAAGATCGAGAACAAGATGGCGCTGCGCACGGTGCAGAACGCCGACATCACGCTGTCCGGTTGCCGGGTCCCGGAGGGCAACCGGCTGAGCGGGGCGAACTCGTTCCGCGACACCGCCAGGATCCTGCGCACGACCCGCAGCGGGGTGGCCTGGCAGGCGGTCGGCGTCATGCTCGCCGCGTACGAGATCGCGCTGCGTTACGCGGGGGAACGCGAGCAGTTCGGCCGGCCCATCGCCGGTTTCCAGCTCGTCCAGGACCTGCTGGTCAGGATGCTCGGCGACACGACGGCCTGCCTGGGCATGGTGGTGCGCCTGGCGCAGTTGCAGGATGACGGCGTCTTCAGGGACGAGCACTCGGCGCTGGCCAAGGCGTACTGCACGACCCGGATGCGGGACGTGGTCGGCTGGGCCAGGGAACTGCTCGCCGGGAACGGGATCATCCTCGACTACGACATCGCCAGGTTCGTCGCCGACGCCGAGGCGATCTACTCCTACGAGGGCACCCGGGAGATCAACACGCTCATCGTGGGCCGGGCGATCACGGGGCACGGCGCCTTCGTCTGACGACTCACCGTGAGCCGCGCACCACTACGGTCACGAACCGTGTGCTGACAAAGAGTCAACACCACATTCGGAGCTTTATTCGCATCCGTACCTTGAAGTCCCCCTGCACCGTCGGCATAGTGGACGCACCACAGGCGCATCCAGTCATGGCGGGCAAAACTCGGGGGCTGGACACCAGACGTCACGACGCCCGGCGGCGCATCACCACACGCTGAATTGGACATGAACGATGAGCTCGCCCCCGCCGATTCGCACCAAGCTGCTCAGGGTTCTCCTGCTTCCGCTGGTCTCCATGGTGGCCCTCTGGGGAGTCATCGCCTACTCCAGCGTGTCGGAGATCGCCACGGTCTCCCAGATCCAGGACCGGTGGGAGTCGATCGGGTCGCCGGTGCTGCGGCTGATCGTCGAGTTACAGAAGGAGCGCCAGCTTTCGGCCGAGGCTCCGTCGAGCACCGCGACGTACAAGCCGCTGACCGACCAGCGGCGGGTCACCGACGACCACGTCGAGCGGCTGCGTGAGGTGATCGCCTCGCTGGACGTCGAGTCGCCGGACGGGGAGCCGCCCGCGCAGGTGCAGGCGATGGTGCAGGCCCTCGACGGGCTCCAGTCGCTGCGCGCCTCCGCCGACGGAGGCGTGCTGGCCCCGCCGCTGACGATCATCGAGGCGTACAACAACCTGATCTCCGTGGCCAACCAGCAGTTCACCGACCGCGACGCGATGAGCGACGCCTCGTCCTACCAGACGGTGCGCGGCATGACCGCCTACAGCACCTCGGCGGAGTACCTGTGGCGCGAGCACGCCGTGCTCACCAGCACGATCGTGCGCCGCACCATGACGCCCAGCGACCGCGCCGCGTTCGTCTCGGCGATGACCGCCCGGCGGCTCACCCTCGCCAACGCCGAGCGCGACGTGAGCCCGGAGCTGCGCGCCAGGTATGACAAGCTCGTGGACGGCGCCGCGTACCGGCGGGTGGTGGCGGTCGAGGACGAGCTGTTCTCGTACGACACCGGCGGGCCGCCTCCGGTGTCGGCCTCCGGGTGGCAGGGCGTCGCCGAGTCCGTGCTGGCCCAGATCAACCTCGACACGCAGGCCGAACTGGCCCGCGCCGCGGCGTCGGGCGAGGCGCAGAAGACCGGGGCGTTCTGGCGGATCGGGGCGGTGCTGCTGCTGGGCCTGGCCGCGGTGCTCCTGTCCCTGTGGCTCTCCTACCGCTTCGGCCGCTCGCTCATCGAGGAGCTCAAGCGGTTGCAGGGCTCGGCGGTGGAGCTGGCCGAGCAGCGGCTGCCCCGGCTGGTCGAACGGCTGCGCCGCGGCGACGACGTGGACCCGGCCACCGAGGCCCCCGGGCTCGCCGCGGCCGAGACCGCCGAGGTGGACCGCGTCGTGCGCGCCTTCTCCGCCGTACGCCGCACCGCGGTCGAGGCGGCGGTCGGCCAGGCGGCCCTGCGCAAGGGCGTCGGCCAGGTCTTCCTCAACCTGGCCCGGCGCAACCAGGCGCTGCTGCACCGCCAGCTCTCGCTGCTGGACGTCATGGAGCGGCGGGTGGAGGAGCCGGACGTCCTGGAGGACCTGTTCAAGCTCGACCACCTCACCACCCGCATGCGCCGGCACGCCGAGAACCTGATCATCCTGTCCGGCTCCTCCCCCGCGCGCCGCTGGCGCGACCCGGTGCCGCTGTTCGACGTGGTCCGCGCGGCGGTGCTGGAGGTGGAGGACTACACCCGCGTGACCATCTCGCCGATGCCGCACGCCCCGCTGCTGGTCGGAGCCGCGGTCACCGACGTGATCCACCTGGTGGCCGAGCTGGTGGAGAACGCGGCCGTCTTCTCCCCGCCCAACACGACCGTGCAGGTGCGCGGCGTGACGACGGCCAACGGCATGGCGCTGGAGGTCGAGGACCGGGGGCTGGGGCTGGCCGACGCCACCCTCGACGGCCTCAACGCCCGGCTGGCCGACGTGCCCGAGTTCGACCTGGCCGACAGCGACCGGCTGGGGCTGTTCGTGGTGTCGCGCCTCGCGGCCCGGCACGGGATCAAGATCATGCTGCGGCGGTCGCCGTACGACGGGACGACGGCGATCGTGCTACTGCCCGCCGCGCTGCTCGCCGACGCCCGGCCGCCGGCCCTCACCGCCGGATCGGCCACGGATCCCGACGCCGTGCCCGACGCCGTGCCCGACGCCGTGCCCGACGCCGTGCCGGTCGGCGTTTCGAGCAACGGGTCGAGCAACGGGTCGAGCTCGGCGCACGGCTCCACCAACGGCCTGGGGACCAGGCCCGTACGCGGCACCTGGTTCGAGCCCGAGGCCAGGCCCGAACAGGACCCCGAGCCGCTGCCCGGTCCCGCCACGACCTCCGGACCGTCTCCCGGCTGGAGCGTCACCGTGCCGCCCCAGGAGGCGGACGAGGATCTCGACGGGCTGCCGATGCGGATCCCGCAGGCCAGCCTCGCCCCGCAACTGCGTTCCGACACGCGGCCGGAACGGCGCGAAGGCGGCGGGCGCTCGCCCGAGAAACTCGCACAACTCATGTCGTCCATGCAACGCGGCTGGCAGGAAGGCCGCCGGCAGGCCAAGCAGGAGGACGACGTGTGGAACCGAAAGGACGACCAACCCGATGCCTGACCCCAGAAGCGAACTGAGCTGGTTGCTCGACGACCTCATCCAGCGCGTGCCCGGCATCCGGCACGCCATCGTGCTGTCCGCCGACGGGCTGTCCATGGGCAGCTCCCGCGACCTGACCAGGGAGGACGCCGAGCACCTGGCCGCCATCTCCGCCGGCAGCCACAGCCTCGCCATGGGGGCGGGCCGGCACTTCGGGCTGGGCGGCGTCCGGCAGACGATCATCGAGATGGACGAGGGCTTCCTCTTCGTGGCCGCCGCCGGCCAGGGGGCCCGGCTGGCCGTGCTGGCCACGGCCGACGCCGAGCTGGGCATGGTCACGTACGAGATGGCGCTGATGGTCAAGCGGGTCGGCGAGCACCTGTCCGCGAACCCGAGGGGAGCGGCACCGGCACCCGCCTGGAACGGCGCGAAACCGTGACAGGAGAGGACCCCGGGCCACTGGTCCGGCTGTTCGGGCTGACGGGCGGACGGGCGCGCCCGCAGGGTGAGGCGTTCGACCTGGTGGCCATCGTCACCACGGCCCACGACGCCCCCGAGCCCGGCGACCTGATGCCCGAGCATCGCGCCGTGCTGTCGTTGTGCCGCCGGCCCACGCCGGTGGCGGACGTCGCGGCACACCTCAGGCTGCCGCTCAACATCACCCGCGTGATCCTCGGCGACCTGCGGCGGGACGGCCTGATCGGCATCGAGCGCCCGCGTCCCGCGGCGCAGACGATCGACCAACGCATCTACAGGGAAGTGCTGGATGGGCTACGCAGTCTCTGAGCCGGGTACGGCCGCCGTCTCGTCGGCCCTGGCCATCAAGATCCTCATCGCGGGCGGCTTCGGGGTCGGCAAGACCACCATGGTGGGCACGATCAGCGAGATCCGCCCGCTGCACACCGAGGAACTGCTCAGCGACCGCGGCATCGGGGTGGACGACACCTCGGGCGTGGAGTCCAAGACCACCACGACCGTGGCGCTGGACTTCGGCCGCATCACCATCCGCGACGGGCTGTGGCTGTACCTGTTCGGCACGCCGGGCCAGGACCGGTTCTGGTTCATGTGGGACGAGCTGACGCTGGGCGCGCTCGGCGCCGTCGTGCTCGCCGACACCCGCCGCCTCCAGGACTGCTTCCCGGCGGTGGACTACTTCGAGCAGCGCGGGATCCCGTTCGTGGTGGGGGTGAACTGCTTTGACGGCGCCCGCCGGTACGAGCCGGCCAAGGTGCGGCGGGCGCTCGGCCTGGGCGAGCACATCCCGGTCGTGATGTGCGACGTGCGGCGGCGGGTGTCGGTCAAGGAGGTGCTCACCACGCTCGTGACGTACGCGGTCGAGAGAGCCTGACGGCCCGCCCGGGGCGTGCGTTTCGCCAGGTCCGGCCCGGGTAGCCAGGGGGCGTCACGTCCGAGGCCCCCGAACGACCGTCTCCTCCCGCGCCCGGATCGGCCAGTCAGCGAGGAGGGGGCCTTGACCGAGATCCACGGGAGGTGCGAACCCGGGTTCGCGGCCGTGCGCGAGGCGTTCGCGCGCAACTTCGACGAGGGCCGGGAGCACGGCGCGTCGGTGACCGTCTACCAGCGCGGCCGGCCCGTCGTGGACCTGTGGGGCGGCCGGGCGGGCGAGCACGACGGCTGGCGGCGCGACACCGTCACCCTGCTGGCCTCGGCCACCAAGGGGCTGGTCGCCGCGGCCGCGATGCTGCTCGTCGATCGCGGCCGGCTCGATCTCGACACGCCGATCGCGGAGTACTGGCCGGAGTTCGCGGCGGCCGGCAAGGCGGACATCCCGCTGCGGTGGGTGCTGGGGCACCGGTCGGGGGTCGTGGCCGTCGATCCGCCGCTGACCCTGCCGGACCTCGAGAAGCACGCGGCGGTGAGCGACGCCCTGGCCGCCGCCCGGCCCGCGTGGCGGCCGGGACGGGCGCACGGCTACCACTGCCTGACCATGGGCTGGCTGGTCGGCGAGGTGATCAGGCGCGTCACGGGCCTGTCGGTGCAGCGCTTCTTCGCGGCGGAGATCGCCGCCCCGCTGGGGCTCGACCTGCACATCGGCCTGCCCGCAGGATGGGAAGGGCGGCTGGCCGCCCTCGTGCCCCCCACCGAGGCACAACTCCTCCAGGGACGCGCCGACCCGGCTCTCGCGGGCCTGAACCGGGCCATCTGCGACCCCGCCTCGCTCTTCCACCGCTCGACCTTCGGCACCGTCGCCGTGGCGGGCAACCCGCTGGCCGCCCTCAACCTGCCCCAGGCCGAGATCCCCTCCTGCGGCGGGACGGGCAACGCGGCGGGGCTCGCCCGCATGTACGCCGCGCTCGTGAGCGAGGTCGAGGGCGTGCGCCTGCTGCGCCCGGAGACGGCCGACCGGGCGCGCACCGTCGAGGCCAGCGGCATGGACCTGGTCCTGCGCTGCCGTACCTCGTACGGGCGCGGTTTCCTGTTGCCCGGCGGCCCGATGTGGCCGGGCGACTGCTCCCCCACCGCGTTCGGGCATCCGGGCGTCACGGGCGTCTTCGCCTACGCCGACCCGGACCACGAGCTGGGCTTCGCCTACGTGCCCAACCGGATGACGGAGCTGATCGAGGGCGGGGCCGACCGCGTCCGGCGCCTCGTCGAGGCCACCCACCGCTGCGCCGCCGGCTGACCACCGGCGGTGCCGCTCAGAGGTAGGGCCGCTCAGAGGTAGGGGCCCGCCGGCGGGCCGGACGGCGGCTGGGAGCCGGGCGGGCGGGGCAGCTCGACGCGGCCCGCCTGAAGGGTGAGCCCGACCCGGATGCCCTGGAAGACGCCTTCCAGCCAGCCGACGAGCTGGCTCTGCGCGATGCGGATCTCCGACTGGGTGAGCGTCCCGGACGAGGCGGGCAGCAGCCGCTCCAGTTCCTCCCGCAGCTCGGGCGCCACCGAGTCGCCGATCTCCTCGACCACCCGGGTGTGGATGTGCTGCAGAGCGTCGCGGGCGTGCTCGTCCAGCGTCAGCCCGCGGGCCTCGTCGAGCAGCGAGCGCGCCATCGTGCTCACGCGCAGCAGCCTCGCGGGCTCCTTGACCCGCCCGATCTCGGCCTCCACCGCCGACTCCGGACTCTGCTCGCCGCCGTCACCGTCGTCGCCGAACGAGCCGCTCGGGCGGTGCGAGCCGCCAGGGCGGTGCGAGCCGCCGTCGTCACCGAGCCGCTCGCCCTGCTGAGGTGGGCCGCCCTGACGTGAGCCGCCGCCGTTCCCGCGCGGGTCGCCGTCGCCGGGAAAGCCGTCCGGCTGGTGCGGGCCGCGCGGTCCGTCCGGCCGGCGCGGGTCGGGTGCTGAGGTCATGTCGGCGCCCCCGTGAGGTCGCGGATCGCTCGAAAGCGCGGTCAAGACGCACCCTGCCCCGGTTAGCGCCGCTCACGCGCCCCGGCGCGGAGTGCGTGGCGGCGCGCCCGGCTCAGACGACGTACGCGTCCGCGCTGGACGGATCCGCCATATTAGGCAAAAATTCCCCGCAAGTCATAAAAATGCCCCACGTTCTCCACGCGAGGTGACGGGTCATGAACATCGACGAGCTGACCGCGATCGACGTGCACACCCATGTCGAGGTCTCCGCCGACGGCCACACCTCGCTCAGCCCCGAGCTGTTCGGCGCCTCGGCGCAGTACTTCGGCGCGCACGAGCGCCCCACGATCGACCGGATGGCCGCCTACTACCGCGAACGGCGGATGGCCGCGGTGGTGTTCACCGTGGACGCCGAGCACGCCACCGGCCACCCGCGCATCGCCAACGAGGAGATCGCGGAGAGCTGCGCCCGGCACGCCGACGTGCTCATCCCGTTCGGCGGCATCGACCCGCACAAGGGCCGCGCCGGCGCCCGCGAGGCCCGCCGCCTGGTCACCGAGCACGGGGTGCGCGGCTTCAAGTTCCACCCCGGCATCCAGGGCTTCGACCCGGACGACCGCCTCGCCTACCCGCTGTACGAGGTGATCGAGGAGCTGGGCGCGATCGCGCTGTTCCACACCGGGCAGACCGGCATCGGCGCGGGCGTGCCGGGCGGGGCGGGGATCCGCCTGCGGCACTGCAACCCGATGCTGGTCGACGACGTGGCGGTGGACTTCCCGCACCTGAAGATCATCCTGGCGCACCCGTCGTTCCCCTGGCAGGACGAGGCCCTGGCGATCGCCACGCACAAGCCGTCGGTCCACATCGACCTGTCCGGCTGGTCGCCGAAGTACTTCCCGCCGCAGCTCGTCCGCTACGCCAACAGCCTGCTGCAGGACAAGGTCCTGTTCGGCTCCGACTACCCGGTGCTCACCCCGGACCGCTGGCTGGCCGACTTCGCCGGACTCGACATCAAGCCGGAGGTCCGCCCCAAGATCCTCAAGGACAACGCGGCCCGCCTGCTCGGCCTCACACCCAAGGAGAACGCGGCATGACCGTCACCGCCCGCGGCCTGGCCGAGATCAAGGCGCTGGCCGGCTCCGACCTCGGACGTACCGGCTGGCTGGAGATCACCCAGGACCGGGTGCGCGCCTTCGCCGCCGCCACGGACGACCACCAGTGGATCCACGTCGACCCGGACCGGGCGGCGCGCGGCCCGTTCGGCGGCACGATCGCGCACGGCCATCTCACCCTCTCCCTGGTCATCCCCCTGTTCGGCGAGCTGCTCGACCTGCAAGGTGTCGGGATGAGCGTCAACTACGGCCTGGACAGGGTGCGCTTCCCCAGCCCGGTCCGGGTCGGCGCGCGCATCCGTCTGGCCGGCCGGGTCGCCGAGGTCGAGGACGTGCCCGGCGACGGCGTCCAGATGCACGTGGACCTCACCGTCGAGATCGACGGCCAGGCCAAGCCCGCCTGCGTCGCCCGCGCCATCTACCGCCACTACGCCTGACAGCCTCCGCGCCCGGCCCCCCTACCATGTGATCGTGACTCCGACTCCTCGACGCGCGCCCCGCTCCGCCGCCCGCGGCGCGGGCGCGCCCAGCATCCGCGACGTCGCCGCCGCGGCGGGAGTGTCGTACCAGACCGTCTCCCGCGTGCTGAACGAGTCGCCGCGGGTGCGCCCGGAGACCCGCACGGCGGTGCTGGCGGCGATCGAGAGCCTCGGCTTCCGGCCCAGCCGCACCGCCCGCGCCCTGAGCCTGGGCCGCGCCCGCGGCATCACCGTGGTCACCTCCAACACCATCCTGTACGGCTACGCCGCCGTCCTTCAGGGCCTGGAGGAGGCCGCCAGGGCGGAGGGCATGGCGATGGGCATCAGGGTCGTGGAGTCGGCCGAATCCGCCGAGGTGAAGCAGACCGTCGACCACGTCGCCGACGCCGGAGCCGGCGGGGTGGTGGTGATCGCGTTCGACCCGCTGGGGGTCGCGGTCCTGGAGGCACTGCCGGAGCACGTCCCGGCCGTCGCCGCCGCCGAGCCGGCCGCCCCCGACCGGGGCCGGGTCGCCATCGCGCTCGACGAGCGCCGCGCCGCCGCCGACGCCACGCGGCACCTCCTCGG
>NZ_SSXE01000264.1 GCF_021699195.1 Nonomuraea sp. MG754425
CTCCCGGGCCCCGGGCCGGCGCGCCCGGCGAACGCGGTGGGCGATCGTGGCGGCCGTGGTCGTCGCCGTCATCACCGTGACGGCCGCCACCCCCCAGGGCCGCGCCGCCGTCACGCAACTCCTGCGCTTCGCCGGCGTCGAGCTCAGGATCGGCGACACCCCGCCCGCGCCCGTCACCACCCCCACCGGCCTGCCGGGCGAGCACGAGGCCGCGCTGGAGGAGGCCCGGCGCCAGGCCGGGTTCCCGCTCAGGGTCCCGTCGGCGCTCGGCCCGCCGCACCGCGTGACGGTGTCCGACGGCGGCCGGCTGGTCTCGATGTTCTGGCCGGACGGCATGCGGCTCGACCAGTTCGACGGCGCCGTGAGCCCGTTCTTCTTCAAGCAGCTCGGCCCGCCCTACCCCGACCAGGCCCGGGTCGGCGGACGCGAGGGCTGGTGGATCCCCGGCGAGCACCCCCTCGGCTACCTCTCCCGCGCGGACGGCACGGAGATCCCGCTGCGCCAGGCGTCCCCCACCCTGCTCTGGCAGCGTGACGAGCTCAACTACCGGCTGGAGGGCGCGCCCACCGCGACGGAGGCCGTCCGGGTGGCCGAGTCACTCCGGTGACGGGGGAGAGGCCGGCCCCACCAGCCAGTCGTCCACACCCCTGAGCAACTCCTTGCGCACCGCCTCGGGCGCGGTGGACGAGCGCACGGACTGCCGGGCCAGCTCCGCCACCTCGGCGTCGGAGAACCCGTAGACGTCCCTGGCCAGCTCGTACTGCCGCAGCAGCCGCGTGCCGAACAGCAGCGGGTCGTCGGCGCCCAGCGCGATCGGCACGCCCGCGTCGAACAACCGCCGCACCGGCACGTCGGCGGGTTCCTCGGCCACCCCCAGGCCGACGTTCGAGGTCGGGCACACCTCGCAGCAGATCTGCCGGTCGGCCAGCCGCTGCATCAGCCAGTCGTCCTCGGCCGCCCGCACCCCGTGCCCGACCCGGTCGGCCCCCAGGTCGTCCACGCACTGCGCCACGCTGCGCGGCCCCATCAGCTCGCCCCCGTGCGGCATCGCGAGCAGCCCGCCCCGCTTGGCGATCCGGAACGCGCGCTCGAAGTCCCGCGCCTGGCCCCGCCGCTCGTCGTTGGACAGGCCGAAGCCGATCACGCCCTTGCCGGCGTACTGGGTGGCGAGCCGGGCCAGGGTGTTGGCGTCGAGCGGATGGCGGGTGCGGTTCGCCGCGACGATGACGGCCATCCCGATGCCGGCCTGCCGGGCGGCCTGCTCGACCGCGTCCAGCATCAGCTCCAGCGTGGCCGTCAGGCCGCCGAAGCGCTGCGCGTACCCCGAGGGGTCGACCTGGATCTCCAGCCACCGCGACCCGGCCGCCACCTCGTCCTGCGCGGCCTCCCGCATCAGCCGGTAGACGTATTCCGGACGAGTCAGTACGGACCTGGCGATGTCGTACAAGCGCTGGAACCTGAACCAGCCGCGCTCGTCGGTCGCCCGCAGCTTGGGCGGCCAGTCCTGCTCCAGCGCGTCGGGCAGGTGCAGCCCCTGCTCCCTGGCCAGCTCGATCAGCGTCGAGTGCCGCATCGAGCCGGTGAAGTGCAGATGAAGATGAGCCTTGGGGAGAGTGTGCAAGGGCCGTGACATCTGCATATCTTGCCACCCAACCTCCGGCCGGGTTCGCGCGCCCGCGAAGGAGACGCCGGTTCCCACGGTACGGACGAGCCCTCGCGGGGGACCAAGAGAGCATGATCCCCGCAGGGCACCACCTGGGTCAGGGCCGGCGAGCGGTCCTCACCGCGCTGGCGTTCGGCGTCACGGCCGTGATCATCTACGCCCTGTTCTCCTCGGGCTTCGGCCGGTTGCCGCGCTCCGCCGCGCCCATGCCCATGCCGGTGCCCGTGCGGGAGGTCGGCCCGCCGGCCCGCCCGATGGGCGCCGCCGTCCCCGCGCTCGCCGTCGTCTCCGACGACCTGTGGCTCACGTATCTGCCGCGCGGGCTGGAGAACAGCCGCGCGGGCGGCGCGAGCGCCAGGTTCGGCACGGCCGGCCGGTTCGTCGAGGCCCGTATGGAACGCGGTACGGTGGCCGCCGGCTGGGACGGCTACCGCGAGCGGATCACCGTGCTGGACGCCCGCGCCACCACCGTGCGCGGCAGGCCCGCCGTGGCCGGCCGCCATCCGGCCGGCGGCCGGATGATCGTCTGGCTCGAACGTCCGGGCGCCGGCGCGTGGATCCGGGTCAGCGACTCCCTCGGCGGCGAACTTGCCGCTATTGCCGCCTCGGCCAAAGCTCCTGTAGGAGACTAAGAGCCTTTTCTCTGGTTCCACTCAACTCAATGGGGGGTCGATGCGGCGGTTGGCGGCGGTGCTCCTCATGTTCACGGTCACCGCGTGCGGCGGCGGCGGTGGTGGTAGCGGTCTGGGCGGCGGGAGCGAGCTGCCCGACTCCCTCGGCACCTCGCCGCCGCCCAAACCCGCCATCACCGGCACCGGCACGATCACGCTGTCCTGCGGCGACGACGGCGTGCAGGTGCCGGCCTGGCCGATCAACCTCACTCCGGCCGGCTCGTTCGCCCGCCTCGACTCGCTCGTGCGTCCGCTGAAGGTCACGGGCCGCATCTGGAGCGAAAACGACGAGCGGATGTACGTCGGCGTGGTGTGCGGCGCGCGCACGGCCGAGGAGTTCGTCACGCTGGTCGCCAGGTCGTCGCTGAGTGTGTACCGGGGCAAACCGGCACTGCGCTGGACCACCCGGACGGGCGTGCGCTGCTTCATGTGGCTGGAACGGCCGGGCACCGCCGTCTACATCGGGGCGACCCCCGGCGTCGTCGACCAGGTCAGGCCGATCGCCGCCGCGATCACCTCGTGAGCCGTCAGCGCGCCTCGGACAGCAGCTTGGCCAGCCGGCTGACGCCCTCGGCCAGATCGTCGTCGCCCAGCGCGTACGACAGCCTGAAGTAACCCGGGGTGCCGAAAGCCTCACCCGGGACCACGGCCACCTCGGCCTCCTCCAGGATCAGCTCCGCCAGCTCGGCCGACGACCGGGGCCGCCTGCCGCGCAGCTCCTTGCCGATCAGCTCCTTGACCGACGGATACGCGTAGAACGCCCCCTTTGGTTCGGGGCACAACACGCCCGGGATCTCGTTGAGCATCCGGACCATCGTCCGGCGCCGCCGGTCGAACGCCGTGCGCATCTCCGCCACCGCCGACAGGTCGCCGGACACCGCCGCCAGCGCCGCCATCTGCGCGACGTTGGAGACGTTGGAGGTGGCGTGCGACTGCAGGTTCGTCGCCGCCTTGATCACGTCGGAGGGGCCGATCATCCAGCCCACCCGCCAGCCCGTCATCGCGTACGTCTTGGCCACGCCGTTGAGGATCACGACCCGGTCGCCCAGCTCGGGGACGGCCGTGGCGATGCTGGTGAACTCGGCGTCGCCGTACACGAGGTGCTCGTAGATCTCGTCGGTGACCACCCACAGGCCGTGCTCGGCCGCCCAGCGCCCGATCGCCACCGTCTCCTCGCGCGAGTACACGGCGCCCGTCGGGTTGGACGGCGAGACGAACAGCAGCACCTTCGTGCGCTCGGTGCGCGCGGCCTCCAGTCGCTCGACGCTCGCCAGGTAGCCGGTGGACTCGTCGGTCACGACGTCCACCTGCACGCCGCCGGCCAGCTTGATCGCCTCCGGGTAGGTCGTCCAGTAGGGGGCGACGACCAGCACCTCGTCACCCGGGTCGAGCAGCGTCGCGAACGCCTCGTAGACCGCCTGCTTGCCGCCGTTGGTGACCAGCACCTGAGCGGCGTCGGCGGCGTAGCCCGAGTCGCGCAGGGTCTTGGCCGCGATCGCCGCGCGCAGTTCGGGCAGGCCGCCCGCCGGGGTGTACTTGTGGAAGCGCGGCTCGCGGGCCGCCGCGATCGCCGCCTCGACGATGTATCCGGGTGTCGGGAAGTCGGGCTCGCCCGCGCCGAAGCCGATGACGGGACGGCCGGCCGCCTTCATCGCCTTCGCCTTGGCGTCGACGGCGAGCGTGGCGGACTCGGAAATCGCGGAAATTCGCGCGGAGACGCGGGGTCGGGTGGACATGGGTCCATGCTCCCACGCGCTCGTGACCTGGGCGATCAGGTTTTGGTTCGACGTGAGGGGCAATCACCCCTATGCTTTCGCTTGGTCCTTCCGCCGCATGTCGGCGCGCGGTTCGGTCCGGGCAGTGAGTCGATCAGGGTAGTCTGGTCAACGACATAGGGCACTGGCGCAATTGGTAGCGCACCGGTCTCCAAAACCGGCGGTTGGGGGTTCGAGTCCCTCGTGCCCTGCGAGTGCGGTCCGCGCAACGATTGGCGTGTAAGCGCGCCGCAGAACTGCGTTGGATACGACGGATCAGGTGAGGACTGTGGCGATCGACACGCGCGGCGAGACCGCAGACAAGCCTAGCGGCGAGAAGAAGACCCGCACGTCTCCTGCCCTCTTCTATCGGCAGGTCGTCAACGAGCTCCGTAAGGTCATCTGGCCGACACGCAAGGATCTCATCACCTACACCACGGTCGTTCTGATATTCGTTCTGATCATGGTTGGGATCGTGTACGGGCTCGACAGCGCCCTGGGATGGGCGGTCCTCCGCATCTTCGGCGGATCCTGACCCGAGACACCGCCGGGTGGCGTCGCCTGACGGAGTCGCCATTCGCAACCACGAAAGAGGAAGAGTCACCGTGTCCGAGTCTTCAGTTCCGGCCGACGAGTCCCGCGACAAGTGGGGCGACGAGTTGGAAGAAGCCACTGAGGAGTCCGTCGAGGCGGCTCTGGAAGAGGCCGGGGCCGAGGAGAGCGACGAGGCTGCCGAAGCCGAGGCTGACACTGAAGCCGAGGCCGGCGCCGAGGACGGTTCGGATCTTCCTGAGGTCGACCCCGTCGAGGAGTTCAAGAGCTCGCTGCGCGGGCAACTCGGCGAGTGGTACGTCATCCACTCCTACGCCGGTTACGAGAACCGCGTGAAGTCCAACATCGAGAGCCGCAACGTGTCGCTCAACATGGAGGACTACATCTTCCAGGTCGAGGTGCCGACGCACACCGTCCAGGAGTTCAAGAGCGGCAAGAAGGTCCCGGTCAAGGAGCGGGTGCTGCCCGGCTACGTGCTGGTGCGCATGGAGCTGACCGACGAGTCCTGGGCCGCCGTGCGCAACACGCCCGGCGTGACCGGCTTCGTGGGCCTGTCCAACAAGCCGAGCCCGCTCAGCCTCGACGAGGTCGCCAAGCTGCTGGCGCCGGAGCCGTCCGAAGAGGCCAAGAAGGCCACCACGAAGGCCGCCGCCGGCCCCACGGTCGAGTTCGAGATCGGCGAGTCCGTCACGGTCATGGACGGTCCGTTCGCCACGTTGCCCGCCTCGGTGAGCGAGATCAGCCCCGAGTCGCAGAAGCTCAAGGTGCTCGTCTCGATCTTCGGCCGCGAGACTCCGGTGGAGCTCTCGTTCAACCAGGTCTCGAAGATCTGAGTCGATCACGTAAGCTGATTAGTCGTCCCTGGTGCTCGCGGGGTTGATCCTAAGATCGCGGCGCTGGTGAACGTCCACCTGTGCGCCTCGCGCACGCGGGGATTTGCGAACCCATAGTCAGGACCCGGAGAAAGATCATGCCTCCAAAGAAGAAAGTGGCCGCACTGGTCAAGGTGCAGCTTCCGGCCGGTCAGGCCACCCCGGCACCGCCGGTGGGTACCGCCCTCGGTCCCCACGGCGTCAACATCATGGACTTCGTCAAGCAGTACAACGCTGCGACGGAGGCCCAGCGGGGCAACATCATCCCCGTTGAGATCACCATCTTCGAAGACCGCAGCTTCGTCTTCGTCACGAAGACGCCGCCGGCGCCCGAGCTGATCAAGAAGGCGCTGGGCATCGACAAGGGCAGCGCGGTCCCGCAGCGCGACAAGGTGGGCAGGCTCACCCGCGAGCAGCTCCGCAGCATCGCCGAGACGAAGATGCCCGACCTCAACGCCAACGACATCGAGGCAGCCGAGAAGATCATCGCCGGCACCGCCCGGTCGATGGGCATCACGGTCGCCGAGTAAGAACTTTCCCAGAAATCGTGGGAGGGCCGTTTTCCGCAAGCGGCCCGTACACCACTAGGAGTTGAGCAGAAATGCAGCGCAGCAAGGCGCACAAAGACGCGGCCGCCAAGATAGACCGCGACAAGCTGTACTCGCCCGTCGAGGCCGCGAAGCTGGCCAAGGAGTCGTCGAGCACCAAGTTCGACTCGACCGTGGAGGTCGCTCTCCGGCTGGGCGTCGACCCTCGCAAGGCCGACCAGATCGTGCGCGGCACGGTCAACCTCCCGCACGGCACCGGCAAGACCGCCCGGGTCCTGGTCTTCGCGACCGGTGACCGTGCCGAGACGGCCCGCGAGGCGGGCGCCGACATCGTCGGCGCCGACGAGCTCATCGACGAGATCGCCAAGGGCAACCGGCTCAACGAGTTCGACGCCGTCGTGGCCACGCCCGACCTGATGGGCAAGGTCGGCCGTCTGGGCCGCGTGCTCGGTCCGCGTGGCCTCATGCCCAACCCGAAGACCGGCACCGTGACGCCCGACGTCGCCAAGGCCGTGACGGAGATCAAGGGCGGCAAGATCGAGTTCCGCACCGACCGGCAGGCCAACCTGCACTTCATCATCGGCAAGACGTCGTTCGACGAGCGTCAGCTCATCGAGAACTACGCCGCCGCCCTTGACGAGGTGCTGCGTCTCAAGCCGTCGGCGGCCAAGGGCCGTTACCTGAAGAAGGTCACCTTCTCGACGACGATGGGTCCGGGCGTTCCGGTCGACCCCAACGTCACGCGTGGGCTGACCGCTGAGCTTGAGGGCTGAGCCCTCCCGCTGAGCTTCTCGCGCCCCCGTCCGGATGCGTTCCGGGCGGGGGCGCTTTCTCGTTTCCGGGCCGTGCCACCAGTGGGCCCGGGAGTTCGCGAGGCGTGTGGCCGCGGGCCGGGGAGGGGATTGTGCAGGAGATGTGTGCGGGTCGTGAGGGAGAACCCTTAGTTTTCCCCGATATCTGCGGGGAAGACGTCAGACCCGGAAACTTAAACGTAGGGTCAAAGCATGCTGAAGCGCACGATAAGTATGACCGCGGCCGGAGCCGCGCTAGTCGTGGCCGCGGTCGCCGGTTGTGGATCGAACGCCCAGCCCATCCAGGTCAACCTGGCCGCCTCCGAGGTGCTCGCGCAGGCCGCGCAGAAGACCGCCGAGGTCACCAGCTACACGGTCGACGCCGTGGTGAACCTGTCGCACCCCCAGGAGCGGGCCGGCAAGGTGCAGGGGCGGATGCTCTACCAGAGCAAGCCCCAGCTCGCCGCCGACGTCACGCTGGACACCGTCGACGTGGGGGGCCGCGGCCTGCCGGGCGGCGTTCGCGTGGTGCTGCGGGACGACACCGTGTACGTCAAGGTCGAGGCGCTCAAGCAGCTCCTCGGGGCGACCAAGCCGTGGATCAAGGTTCCGCTGAGCGAGATGGGCGAATCCGGCGAGGTCAACCAGTACCTCGGCCAGATCCAACAGTTCGATCTCGGGAACATGACCAAGCTGGTCACCGCGTCCCAGGACGTGAAGTCGGTCGGCAACGAGAGCGTCAACGGCGAGGACACCACGCACTACAGCGGCACCTTCCCCGTGGAGGTGGCCGTGCAGCAGTTGCCCGCCGACCGGCAGGAGCAGGCCCGGCGGAACCTGGCCGAGCTCAAGGACGTCAAGTTCGACATCTGGGTGGCCGCCGACGGGCTGCCCCGCAAGCTCGCTCTGAACGGTTCCAAGGAGGGCTCGACGCTCGACGCCACGCTGTTCTTCAAGGGCTACAACGAGCCCGTGGACATCCAGGTCCCGCCCGCCGACCAGGTGGGTGAGCTGCCCCAGGGCACGACCAACTGAGAACGATTTGGAAACTCGGCGGCCAGCACGTACTCTGGTCGTTGCCAAAGACCGCCGGTCGTTGTCAGGTGTTCTGAGCCTGGTGACCGAAGGATCCACCTCAGGTGGACGGCCTGCGCAGGTGTGATGCGAGTTTCCCACATGGTTGATCCGTGTGCGAGAGCCCCGTGCGCCCCTGCGCCGGGGCTGTTCTCATGTTGAGGGCCTTCTCCGGTGGCACATCTGGAAGGAGGCCCATGGCGAGGGCGGATAAGGCGACAGCGGTTGCCGAACTCAAGAGTGAGTTCGAGGGCAGCCAGGCCGCCGTTCTGACCGAGTACCGCGGTCTCACCGTCGCGCAGCTCAAGGAGCTGCGTACTTCACTCGGTGGGAATGCGAAGTTCGCCGTGGCGAAGAACACCCTGACCAAGATCGCGGCCACGGAGGCCGGTCTGTCGGGCCTCGAAGGCCTGCTCGCCGGTCCGACCGCGATCGCCTTCGTCAACGGCGACGTTGTCGAGGCGGCCAAGGGTCTGCGTGACTTCGCCAAGGCCAATCCCCTTCTGGTGATCAAGGGCGGCGTCCTCGACGGCAAGACGCTCGACGCCACCGAGATCACCAAGCTCGCCGACCTCGAGTCCCGCGAGGTTCTCCTCGCGAAGCTGGCCGGAGCCATGAAGGCCAAGCAGAGCGCCGCGGCCGCGATGTTCGCCGCTCTGCCGACGCAGATGGCTCAGCTGGCCGAAGCCCTGCGCGCCAAGCGCGAAGAGGCCGGCGAGTAACACCGGGGGTTGCCGCACGTACCGCGGTCCCGTTCCTAGTTTTCAGCAAGTCCTAAACGTAAGGAAACGATCATGGCGAAGCTCAGCACCGACGAGCTGCTCGACGCGTTCAAGGAGATGACCCTCCTCGAGCTGTCCGACTTCGTGAAGGTGTTCGAGGAGGCGTTCGACGTCAAGGCCGCCGCCCCCGTGGCGGTCGCCGCCGCTCCGGTCGGCGGTGGCGCCGGCGCCGAGGCCGCCCAGGCCGAGGAGCAGGACGAGTTCGACGTCATCCTCGAGGCTGCCGGCGACAAGAAGATCCAGGTCATCAAGGAGATCCGCGCCCTCACCTCCCTGGGCCTCAAGGAGGCCAAGGACCTGGTCGACGGCGCTCCGAAGGCGGTCTTCGACGGCAAGGTCAACAAGGAGCAGGCGGAGAAGGCCAAGGCTGCCCTCGAGGGCGCCGGCGCCACCGTGACCGTGAAGTAACTTCCCCTTCGCTTCACGAAAAAAGCTCTTCGAAAAGAGGCGGATACACCCTGGTGCCGGGTGTGCCCGCCTCTTTTCGCGTTCCCGGGCCCGTTCGCAGGCTTAGAGGATTCTCATGTACGTCTCATCGCCAGGCCAACCGGCCTGCCTAGCGTTCGGGACGTGGTCACCGAAGCGAAGTCTCGTTGGGCGCCGGTCGTGCTGCTGGCCGGCACCGGTGTGCTCTATCTCTGGGGTCTGGGCGCCTCGGGGTGGGCCAATTCCTTCTACTCGGCGGCGGTGCAGGCCGGCAGCCAGAGCTGGTCGGCGTTCTTCTTCGGGGCCTCCGACGCGGCCGGCGCGATCACCGTGGACAAGACGCCGGCCGCGTTGTGGCCGATGGCGCTCAGCGTGCGGCTGTTCGGGCTGAACTCGTGGGCCATCCTCGTGCCGCAGGCGCTGATGGGCGTCGGCGCGGTGGCGATGGTCTACGCCTCGGTGCGCAGGATGTGCTCCGTGCGGGCGGGGCTGCTGGCCGGGGCGGCGATGGCGCTCACGCCGGTCGCCGTGCTGATGTTCCGCTTCAACAATCCCGACGCGCTGCTGGTGCTGCTGCTGACCGTGGCCGCGTATGCCGTGATCAGGGCGCAGGAAAGCGGTTCCACCCGGTGGCTGGTGCTGGCGGGGGCCGCGATCGGGTTCGCGTTCCTGGCGAAGATGATGCAGGCGTTCCTGGTGCTGCCGGGGTTCGCGCTGGTGTACCTCCTGACGGCGCCGGTGGGGTTCTGGCGGCGGGTGCGGCAGTTGGCGCTGGCGGGCGCGGCCATGGTGGTCTGCGCCGGGTGGTGGCTGCTGGCCGTGGCGCTCGTGCCGGAGCGGGACCGGCCGTACATCGGGGGTTCGCAGGGCAACAGCGTGCTGGAGCTGGCGCTCGGCTACAACGGCATCGGCCGGCTCAACGGCGGCGACTACGGCGGGCTCGGCAACCTCAACCAGCAGGCCGGGTGGTTGCGGCTGTTCGACACCGAGGCGGGCGGGCAGATCTCCTGGCTGCTGCCGGCCGCGCTGGTGCTGCTGGCCGCCGCCACCTGGCTGACCCGCCGCGCGCCGCGGACCGATCCGGTACGCGCGGCGCTCTGGGTCTGGGGGAGCTGGCTGATCGTGACCGGGCTCATCTTCAGCCTGATGCAGGGCATCTTCCACGCCTACTACACCGTGGCCCTGGCCCCGGCCGTCGCGGCGCTGGTGGGCATGGGGGCGGCCGTGCTCTGGGAGCGCGGGGCGCACCGGGTGCTGGCCGTGGTCACGGCGGGCACGGTCGTGTGGTCGTACGCGCTGCTGGCGCGCGCTTCCGGCTGGAACCCGTGGCTGGGCGTGGTCGTGCTGGTGGCGGGGTTCGGGGCGGCGCTGGCGATGTTGTTCACCCGCCGGGTGGCGGCCGTGGCCGCGCTCGCCGTGGTGGCGTGCCTGGTGGGGCCGGCGGCGTACGCGGTGGACACGGCGGCGTCGCCGCACACAGGGGCCATCCCGACGGCTGGGCCCGCCACCGGTGGTGGTTTCGGGCGGTCACCCGGTGGCGGGTTCGCCGGGCGTCCGGACGGCGACGGGCAGTCGCGCCCGTGGCAGGGCGGCGGCCGACGCCAGGGGCAGGGGC
>NZ_SSXE01000265.1 GCF_021699195.1 Nonomuraea sp. MG754425
CTCGTCAGCGTCCCCGGCCACGAGGGCGCGACCGGGGCGAGGGCGCTGCTCGGGTTCCACCTGGACGAGTCCACCGTGACCGTGCTCGCCCACCGCACCGGCTGGCCCGAGCCGCGCGCCTTCCCCACGGCCGTCGGCCCCGTCCTGCTGGACGGCTTCCGCCGCACCGTCCACGGCCACCGGCCCGGCCTGCTCGACATCGAGGCCCGCCGCCACCGCGCGGACCTCTGGAACCGTCTGGCCGATCTGCTGCTCGCCGCCGCGACCGACGCCCTGGGCGACGGCATCGACCTGCTCCATCTGCTGCCGTCCCCGGAGTTGCGGCAGATCCCGCTGCACGCCCTGGCCCCGTCAGGCCGCCCGCTGCTCGCACGGTTCCCCGTGACCTACGCGCCCTCCGCCGCGGTCCTGTCCCGCCTGAGGAGCCGGCCCCGCACACCGGGCGGCGCCTCGCTGGTGCTCGGCTGGGCGGCCGACCCCGCCACGCGCCCGCCGGCGGAGGCCGAGGCGCACGACGTGGCCGCGCTGCTCGGCACCCGGCCTCACACGGACGGCGAGGCCGTCTCGTCCCTCCTGCCCGGCGTCCGGGACGTGCTGCACCTGGCCTGCCCCGCCGTGTACGACCACGCCGACCCGTTCGGCTCGGGCCTGCGCCTGCCGGACGGCGTCCTCACGGCCCGCCGTCTGATGACCATGAACGTGACCGCCGGCCTCGCGCTGATCACGGCCCACGAGCCGGCGCCGCAACCCGTCGCGCCCGCCGGGGACGGCCTGGCCGCGCTGTCCTACGCGCTGCTACGGGCGGGCGTCAGGTCGGCCCTGCTCACCCTCTGGCCGGTCTCCGCCGAGATCACCCGGGCCCTCGCCCGCGATGTGCACACCCGCTTGCGCGCCGGCGCCGGCCCGGCCCGCGCCGTCCGCGCCGCCGTGCTCGGCCTGCGCGAGCTCTACGGCTCGACCGAGCCCGACCTCTGGGCCTCGTTCGTGCCGGTCGGCTTGGGGGACGACGCACCCGTCCACGGAGATCCGGGCATGAGTGTCACCAGCGCCAGGTAACCGAAGAAGCCCACGGCCAGCCCCACGGCGTACCCGCCGAACATCGCGGGTGAGCCCAGCAGCGCCGTGACCAGCCCGCCGCCCACGGCGGCCAGCACGGCCGCGAGGTCCGCCAACGCCGCCGGCGACTCGCCCGGCCGCCGGTGGCGCAACGACCCGTACGTGATCCAGCCGATCACCAGACCGAAGCAGATCGCGCCGATCACCGCCATCGCAGTACCTCCACACCGCTCAAGGCCCGCCGGGTCGCCGTCCGCGGGCACGAATCGCCGTTCACGATGGCATGCGAAAGCCCCGGCTGGCTAGAAGCAGGGCGAAAGCGGGATCTAAAGGTAAGACCTGGTCGCGCTCACCAGCTCGGCCGCCGCGTCGCGCGTGTCGACGTAGAGGGAGGTCTCCGGGGTGCGCTCGCGGACGTCGTGGTCGCGGATGGCGAACACGGCGGGCGAGACCCCGACGTCGCCGTAGCGGCTCGCCACGGCGGCCCCGATCGCGCGGCGCACGTCGCCGACCACCTCGCGCGAGGTGTGGCCGGACCCGGAGGCGGCGAGGTGGCCGAGCATCCCGGCGAAGCGCAGTTCGCCCTCCGCCGCCGGGCGCTGCTCGGGCAGCAGCGGCCGGTCGAGCCAGAACACCTTGCCCGCCAGGAACGCCGCGTAGCCCGTGCCCTCGTGGCCGAGCACGCGGGCCGTCTCGGCGAGCAGCTCGCCGAACTCGGCCAGGTCCGCCTCGGGCGGCAGGTCCGTCGTGACGAACAGGGGCACGATCAGCGCGTCGAGCATGTGACTATCCCTCCGTGAGGAGGCTCATCGTAGGACGCGGCACCGACAATTCCGCTCTCACAGCGCCGGTAGCATCGCGGGAATGGCACAGGCCCTGCTGATCACCGGCACCGTGGGAGCCGGCAAGACCACCGTCGCCGACGCCGTGGGCGACGCGCTGGCCGGGCGGCGGGTGCCGAACGCGGTCATCGACCTCGACTGGTTGCGCCGCGCCTGGCCCGCGCCGCCGTCCGATCCCTTCCACGGTCGCCTGACGCTGCTCAACCTGCGTGCGGTGGCCGCCAACCACCTGGCGGCGGGGGCGCGGCGGCTGGTGCTGGCGGGTGTCGTCGAGAGCCGCGCGGAACGCCGTGGTCACGAGGAGGCGGTCGGCGTCCCGCTCACCGTCTGCCGGCTGCGCGTGGGCCTGCCGGAGGTGCGCCGCCGGTTGCGGGCGCGCCACGCCGCGGACCCCGAGGGGCTGGCCTGGCACCTGAACAGGTCGGGGGAGCTGGCCTCGATCCTGGACGCGTCCCGGGTGGAGGACTTCGTCGTGGACGGAGCGGGCGCGCTCCCACCGGAGATCGCCGCCCGTGTCATCGAGGGCTGGCGGGCCGCGATGGCGTGAGGCCGGTCGGGTCGGCCTCCGTGGCGGCACGGAGGCCGAGGTGCGCGTCCGTGCGCGGGACGTACGCGAGGGTGCTCTCCTGGAGCTTCGTCAGGTGGCGAGCTGGCTGCCGTACGCCCGTGCGACGAGTTCGGCGACGGCGCTGTGCGCGCCGAGCGGCTCCGCGTGGCCGGCGTTGATGGCCGTCGCGGCCTGCTCGACGATGCCGGGCGGGGCCTCGTGGCCGATCAGGCAGGGCGCGAGGGCCAGCCGTTCGGCGCCCGCGGCGCGCAGCCGCTGGGCCGCGACCGTGACGCCGGGCTCGCTGTCCAGCGAGGCGGCGACCACCGGCAGCGTGAGCCGGGAGGCCAGGAGCACGGCGGTGGCCTGCACGGCCCGCACCGCGCGTTCCCCGCCCGCGGTGGCGAGGACGACGGCGTCCACGGGGCTGGAGACGTTCAGCAGGCGGACGCGGTCGGCCCTGGCCAGGCCGCGCTCGGCCAGCCGGATGTGCAGGGCCTCGGCCAGCAGCGGGTGCGGCCCGAGCGCCTCGGTGACGATGGCTCCCGAGCCGCCGGCCGCGACGGCCTTGCCGATCTCCGCCATCACGACGGGGTCTTCCCACGTGAGCAGGGGCACGACGATGGCGTCCCGACCGGCGGGCAGGGAGTCTGCCAGGTCGGTGACGCTGGTCAGCCGCACCTCGATCTGCGGGTTGTCGACGCGTACGACGGCCGCGATCTCCTCCGCCACACCGGACGTGCCGCCGGGGGTGGCGAGCACGAGCATGGGGGCGTCGGGCGGCAAGGACGTGGGCACGGGGAGGCGGTGGCGACCGCCGCCCGGCCGGGGGGAACGTTCACGTACAGGCAGGCTCACAGGCGCGCAGTTTATGCCGTTTCGCGGTTGCTTGTTCTGGGAATCGATGGCGATTGCGTCACAACCCCCTGACGTGGTCACCGTGCGGGCACGACCACCGACTGCGGGTTGCCGGGCGCGTACACCGTGATGCCCTGGGGCAGCGATCTGAGCTTGTCGATCTCGGCGCAGGCGGGGCACTTGTCGTAGCCGTCCTGCCTGGCCTGGTTCGCCGCGGCCTCGGCCTTGGCCTGGGCCACCTTCGCCTCGGCCTCGGAGACGGCGGCGGAGGCGGCCAGCGAGCGGTCCACGGCCTGCTGCACGTCGGCGGGCAGCGTCACCTTCGCGAGCGTGAACCGCAGGCCGGTCAGGAAGCTCCCGCCGAGGGTGACGGGCAGGTCGCGGGCCAGCGAGGCGTTGACCGCGTCCTGGACCCTGGTGATGGTGGCGTTGCTGTCCTGCGGCTCGGGGGTGGAGCTCTGCAGCAGCGCGCAGGAGGGCACCAGTTCGGCGCAGCGCATGGAGCCGATCTGCCCGCGCAGCGCGTTGTCGATCACCGGGCGGACGGCCTGGCCGAAGAACGCGGTCCAGCCGTCGTCGCCGTCCCAGGGGTAGAGCGAGCCGTTGTCCTGGGTGCGGAAGGTGCGTGTCCCGTACCGGTCGTCGAAGCGCTTCAGCGTCTCGTGGTCCAGGTTGAGGGTGAAGTAGAGGGTGCCTTCGATGCCGAGGTTCACGCCGTCGCCGCTGGGCACGGTGACCGCGTCCACGCCGAGCGTGGTGGCCCGCTTGGCGTCGGCGGTGATCGTGTAGAAGCGCTGCTGGGCCGGATAGCGGTGGACGGAGGACCACATGCCGGTCCAGGTCAGGCCGGAGCCGGGGTCGATCACCTGGCGGACCTTGTTGTCGTCGAGCGGCCCGCCGTCGCGGACGACGGCCACCTCGCCGCCCCCGGTGCTCTCCAGGCCCCCGATCGCCCCGATGATCAGGGGGATCGCGACGATGGCGGCGATGACGGCCAGAGCTGTTCTCATCGGGACCCTTTCCGCGCGGGCGGCGTTGGCAGCCGCCGCCCGCGCCGGCTCTCGGGGTGCACGGGGTCAGGCGAAGGGGCCGGCCTGGCGGGCCTTGGCCCTGGGCGGCTCGGCGAGGTCGAGGTCGCGGGTCTCCGGCGCGATGGCCAGGCCCACGGCCGTGACGGCCAGGGCGAGGACGACGTAGATCGAGACCGCGATCGTGGACCGGTAGAACTCGAAGAGCTGCAGGGCGATGATCGGGGCCAGCGCGCCGCCGACGATGCCGGCGACCTGGTAGCCCATCGACGCGCCGCTGTAACGCAGCCGGGTGCTGAACAACTCGGCGATGAACGCGGCCTGCGGGCCGTACATGGCGGCGTGGGTGACGAGCGCCACCACCGCGGCCAGCGCGATCAGCGGGAACGACTTGGTGTCGAGCAGCGGGAAGAACGCGAACGCCCACACCGCCGCCCCGGCCACGCCCGCGAGGTACACCGGGCGGCGGCCGTACCGGTCGGACAGCGAGCCGGCCAGCGGGATCAGCGCGAGTTGCAGGGCCGAGCCGATGAGCACGGCGTTCAGCGCGTATGAGCGCGGCAGGCCCAGCTCCCCGGTGAGGTAGACGATGATGTACGCGGTGAAGATGTAGAACGCCACGTCCACCCCGATGCGCGCGGTGAAGGCCGACAGCAGCGCGCGCGGGTGCGTGCGCAGCACCTCGACCAGCGGCATCCTCGCCTTGGTCCCCCGCTGCTCGACCTCGGCGAACAGCGGCGACTCGGTGACCTTCAGCCGGACCCACAGGCCCACGAACACCAGCGCCCCGGACAGCAGGAACGGCACCCGCCAGCCCCACGACAGGAACGCCGCGTCCGACATCGTGAAGGACAGGATCGTCAGCAGGCCGGTGGCCAGCACGTACCCGGCGGGCACGCCGACCTGCGGCCAGCTCGCGTTGAAGCCGCGCCGGCGGCCGTCGCCGTGCTCCAGCGACATGATCACCGCGCCGCCCCACTCGCCGCCGAGCCCCAGGCCCTGGACGAACCTGAGCAGCGCGAGCAGTGCCGGGGCCAGCACGCCCACGGCGGCGTAGCCGGGCAGCACGCCGATGAGGAACGTCGAGATCCCCATCACCAGCAGCGTGACCACCAGCACGGTCTTGCGGCCCACCCGGTCGCCGAAGTGCCCGAACACCACGCCGCCGAGCGGCCGGGCCACGAACGCCACGGCGTTGGTGGTCAGCGACGCCAGTGTCGCGTTGAACGGGTCGAGTGACGGGAAGAACAACTGGGGGAAGACCAGGGTCGCCGCGGTGGTGTACAGGAAGAAGTCGTACCACTCCAGCGAGGTGCCGATCAGGCTGGCGAGGATCACCCGTCGCGTCTGTTGCGTGGAGCCTGACATCCGTTCGCTCCTTGAATGTGGGGGATAATTCTCAACGTAAGGATCGTTGAACAATTCGACAAGAGGTTTGCTCCATGATTCCCTGTTAAATGTGGATAACGTGGTTGCTGATCTCTCCCAGGACCGCCCTCGACTGGGACGCAGCAGCACGGCCGAGCGGGTGGCCGACATCCTGCGCGACCGCATCAGCGAGGGGTTCTTCCAGCCTGGCCAGCGGTTGTCGGAGGAGTCCATCTCGGAGGCGCTCGGGGTCTCGCGCAACACGCTGCGCGAGGCGTTCCGGCTGCTCGGGCACGAGCGGCTGCTCGACCACCGGCTCAACAGGGGCGTGTTCGTCCGGCTCCCGTCCGTCGAGGACGTGCTCGACCTCTACCGGGTGCGCCGCGTGCTGGAGGGCGCGGCCGTGCGGCGCGCGCCGGCCGGGGAGGCGCTGACCGTGATCAAGGAGGCGGTGGCCGACGCCGAACGGGCCGCCGCGCAGGACGACTGGCAGCGCGTCGGCACCGCCAACATCCGCTTCCACCAGGCGCTCGTGTCGTTCAACGACAGCCCCAGGATCGACGAGGCCATGCGCCAGCTCCTCGCCGAGCTGCGCCTGGTCTTCCACGTCATGGAGAACCCGCGGGCCTTTCACGAGCCGTTCGTCGACCGCAACCGCACGCTGGTCGGCCTGATCGAGTCGGGCGAGCCCGACCGGGCCGCCGCCTATCTCGACGACTACCTCGACCATGCCGAGCGCCTGCTGATCCGCGCCTACGAGCCCAACCGCTAGCGTGTGCCCATGGACCCGATCTTCACCCTGGACGAGGCCCGCGCGCTGCTCCCCGCCGTCATCCGGGAGGCGGGGGAGCTGATCGCGGCCCGCGCCGACCTGACCGAGATCGACTTCGAACGGCGCTCCGGAGGCCGGTCCGAGCTGGGCGGGCTGCCCGAGCTGAAGGGGCTCCAGGCCCGGATCGAGGAGATCCTCAGCGGCTGGAGCGAGCAGGGCATCGAGGTCAAGGGCATCGCGCCGGTGCTCGTCGACTTCCCCTCGGTGATCGAGGGCGTCTCCGTACGGCTCTGCTGGATCGAGGGCGAGACGGAGCTGGGCTGGTACCACCGCACGGAGCTGGGCTTCGCCGGCCGCCGCCCGCTCTAGTCCTTCGTCGCACCGGCCTTGACGGACCTTCCGCGCGTCCTGTATTCAACTTATAAGTTGATAAACCGAAAGGTTGAATACAGTGCTCCTGGAGAACAAGGTCGCCGTCGTCTACGGCGCGGCCGGCCCGATCGGCACGGCCGCGGCGAGGGCCTTCGCCCGCGAGGGAGCCCGCCTCTTCCTGGCCGGCCGCACCCGCGACAAGCTCGACGACCTCGCCGCCGACCTCCCAGGAGCCGAGAGCGCCGAGGTGGACGCCCTCGACGAGGCCGCCGTGGACGCCTTCACCGCCTCCGTCGCCGAGCGGGCGGGCCGGATCGACATCTCGTTCAACGTCATCGGCGTCCAGGACGTGCAGCGCCCGCTCGGCGAGATCACCGCCGCGGAGTTCCTGCGGCCGATCGAGGTGGCCACGCGCACGCAGTTCCTCACCACCAGGGCCGCCGTGCGGCACATGGTCCCGCGCCGCTCCGGGGTCATCCTCATGTTCGGCGGCGGCGGGCCGCAGACCGCGCCCGGCCTCGGCGGGTTCAAGGTCGCGCTCGACGCGATGGAGGGCATGCGCCGCCAGTGGGCGTGCGAGTTCGGCCCGTACGGCATCCGCGTCGTCACCCTGGTCACCGGCGGCATCCCGGAGAGCATCCCCGACGGCTTCGCCCCGAAGGACGAGATCGCCGCCGCCATCGCGGAGAGCGGCCTGCTCAAGCGCGCCGCCACGCTCGCCGACGTCGGCAATGTGGCCGCGTTCACCGCCTCCGACCTGGCCGGGAGCATGACCTCGGCGACGGTGAACCTCTCCTGCGGCGCGATCGTGGACCACTAGGGTGATCGAGCCCGCCTTCTGACAGGGAGACCGCCCCGGATGCCCGACGATCCGCTCAGCCTCACCTTCGCCGCGCTCGCCGACCCGACGCGGCGGGCGATCCTGGCGCGGCTGGCCGAGGGAGAGGCGACCGTCAACCAGTTGGCCGAGCCGTTCGAGATGAGCCTCCAGGCGGTCTCCAAGCACCTGAAGGTGCTGGAGCGGGCGGGCCTGATCAGCAGGGGCCGCGACGCGCAGTGGCGGCCCTGCCGCCTGGAGACCGCGCCGCTGGAGACGGCCTCCGAGTGGATCGACCGCTACCGCGAGCACTGGAGCGGCCGGTTCGACCGCCTGGAACGGGAGATCCGGCGCATCAGGGAAGGAAACCAGCATGACTGACACGGAGTTCGTGATCGAGCCCGGACGGCAGGACATCGTCATGATCCGGGTTCTCGACGGGCCGCCCGACCTGGTCTTCCGGGTGGTCACGGACCCGGAGCTGATCCCGCGATGGTGGGGTCCGCACCACCTGAGCACCCGGGTCGAGCGGATGGAGGTCGCCCCCGGCGGACGCTGGCGCTTCGCCAACGTCGACGCGCGCGGCCGGGAGCACTTCTTCAGCGGCGTCTACCACGCCGTCGTGCCGGCCGAGCGATACGTGCGCACCTGGGAGTTCGAGGGCGCGCCCGAGGAGGTGGCGCTGGAGACGGTCACTCTCACGGCGCTCGACGGCGGCACCCGCTACACCGCCCGGTCCGTGCACCCGTCGGTCGAGGCCCGCGACGCCATCGTCAAGGCCGGCGGGCCCAGGGGCGGCCGGGAGTCCATGGACCGGCTCGCCGCGCTGGTCGTATCCCAGATGTGACCAACCGGTCACGCCCCGGGCGGCTCTAAGGAGGTGAGCAGAAAGGACACCGCCGATGAGGCTCTCCTCGCTGGCCGCCGCGCTCCTCGCGCCCGCGGTCATCGCCACCCCGGCGCAGGCGCAGCACGCGCCACCCACGGCCAGGGCCGCCTGGATCAAGAGTTGCTACGACGCCAAGCGCCAGGACCACGACCCCTGCGGCGGCTGGCGGCTGCTCATGCGCGACGGCCGCCAGGTCACCGTGCGCGGCGCGGCCGGCCGCGGCGTCGACGGCAAGGGCCGCGTGACCCGCGACGCCGCCGCGTTCGCGCTCAGCGGCGACGGCCGCGTCATGGCCTACGAACGAGCCCGCGACCACCGCCTGGTCGTCCAGCGCGTCACCGGCGGCCCGGTCACCGAACTGCCGGAGCGCGCCAGGCCCAAGGGCGTCGGCAGCGACGCGCTGGCCCTCACGCTGTCCCCGACGGGCGACCGCGTCCTGGTCGACTACTACGACGAGGACGGCCGCCTGCCCACCAAGGTCATCACCGTCGCCACCGGCCGCACCACCACGGTGCCGGCCGCCTACCGCGTGCTCGGCTTCAGCGAGGACGCCGACGAGGTGCTGGCCACCCGCCTGATGCGCGACAACACCACCGCCCTGTACGCCCTGCGCGTCGCCGGCGGCTCGGTCCACGGCACGCCGCCCCAGGTCATCGTGAACGCCGACATCTGGGCGCTGGCCGCCGACGGCGCCACGGTGGCGACCCTCATCCCCGGCGATGCCGACAGCGGCAAGCCGCCCAGGCTCCGCACGTACGACCTGGCTACGGGGGCGCTCTCCCCGGGGCTCGACCTGCGCGACGGCGCCGGGATGTCGCCGTGGGGCGCGTCGTGGGCGGGCGAGCGCCTCAAGGTCACGCTCGCCGGCGACCCGGGCGACGGGAACACGACGGTGGTACGGGTGCTCACCGTCGATCCGGCGGCCGGCGAGGTCGCGCGGGCCGACGTCTACCGGATCGGCAAGAACTACACGTTCACCGTGGCAGGGGGATGACGACATGCGCACCAAGATCCTCACGGCCGCTCTGACCGCCGCGCTGGCCCTGTCCTGGCCCGCGCCCGCCTCAGCGGCCCCGCACGACCACACCATCCGCTACGCCTCCATCAAGGGCTGCCCCGTCAAGGACGGCGGTACCCGGCCCTGCGGCGGGTGGCGGCTCGTCCGGCACGACGGCGGGCGGATGGCCCTGCCCGACGCGCAGGCCGTCGCCAAGGAGGCCGACGGCTCCTCCAGCCGCTACTTCCCGGCCCCGATCGCGGTCTCCGGGAACGGCCGGCGGGTCGCGTACTTCACCGGCGAGGGCCGGCTGGCCGTGCGCACACTCGGCGGCGGCCGCACCCGGCTGCCCGCGAACGCGCTGCCGAAGGCCGCCCAGTACGAGGTGACGCTGCTGCTGTCCGACGACGGCGCCCGGCTCGCCGCGGTCGTCGAGAGCGAGAAGCAGGCCGGCACCCGGATCTTCGACACCCGGACCGGCGGCCTGCTCGGCACCCTGCCCGCCGAGGCGTCCGTGCTGGGCTTCAGCGGCGACGGCGACGAGGTGCTCACCACCGTCGAGGCCGACGAGGGCGTCACCGACCTGGTCGTCTACAGCGACACCGGCGAGGAACTGCGCCGGGTCACGCCGCCGCAGGTCATCACGGCCAACGCGCCCCAGGCGCTGGCCGCCGACGGGCGTACCGTGGCGAGCCTGGTGACCGGGGCCAGGGCCGAGCTGGTGACGTACGACACGGGCGGCGACCAGCTCTCCGGGCGCCGGCGCGTCAAGCTCCCGGCCGGAGAGCTGCAGATGCTCGACTGGACGGGCGACACCCAGGTCACCGCGCACCTGACCGGCGAGGCGTCCGGCTCGACCCGGATGACGATCGTGCGGATCGACACCCGGACGGGGGCCGTGCGGGTCAGGGACCGGTACACCGTGCTGTCCGACTCGTTCGTCTTCGCGGCCTGCGGCGGCTGAGCGGCCTTCCCCGGCGGCTCGCGTCAGGGGCGTCCGCCGTCGGGAACGACCGACGCCGGGGAAAGACCGGCCTGCACGCACCGTATGCGTGCAGGCCGGCTCTCAGGCCGAGCTGGTGATCACCGCGAACCGCGCGCCGAACGGGTCGGCGAGGACCGCCACCCGCC